>CAVACC010000034.1:0-27576 GCA_963587495.1 Clostridia bacterium
ACGACAAGCCCATTGGCAGAATTAAGTATGCACTAAATTAATTCCGCCAACAGGTTATTATCATTAGTAAGTTGCAACGAGAAAACAGCCCAAGACTTATTTGACGAATCAAAAACAGGTGTTGTCCTGATTTTGAACGAGTACTATTATGTCATGAAATTACCTAATGGCAACAGCATATACTTCACCGGGATCGACCAGGAGGGCAATCTCGAAAACCTGGCTTTCGAATATGCTGACATCAAAAACAAACGACAAATCTTAACGGGAACCGGATTCTTCATAGACAAGCAAGGAACTATCATGACAAACCGCCATGTAGCCCAACCCTCTATCGACAAAACGGCAGTAAAAGAAAGTTACAACAATATGGTGGCTTCCATCAAGGCATACTACGCCGCACAGATGAGTGCCTTATCGCAAGAATACCAAAACTTAGAGAGTCAAAAGAGTGATTGCTATTCTTACGATTTCTATGGTAATGCATACGAGAATACGGAAAGACTGCAGGAAATAGCCTCACAACAAAGCGAACTGGAAGAGCAGTTCAACACACTGAACAGCGTAAGGGAATCCATGGACGACCACGTCTCTTTGGATGAACTGACCATCACGGCGGTTTGTGAAATTGGAATTGCCTACGACAACTCCTTTGTCAATTCAGACAGAGACTTCTTGGACAAGAATCCGTGTGTTGTCATGAAAGTTTCTGACAAAGAAAATACTGACTTAGCCACCATCCAACTAAAGAACAAGAAGACTCCTGACGAGGCCCACGTGTTCAGAACCGACGGAACGATAGACGAAAACGTCATCGATAAGGTAAAGAACATGTTCTCCTCTCACAATGACAAGATTCTTCATATAGACCAACAACTTTATATGATTGGCTACAATGCCGGTCCTACCCTGGCCACTACCAAACAAGGCATCCAAGTTCAAATGACAAGCGGAAAGGTAACCCAGTTGCCTGACGGAGACAGGGTGTTATACAGCATCCCTACCATGCAAGGCTCAAGCGGCAGTCCCGTCATTGACAGCAAGGGACGATTAGTTGCCGTCAACTTCGCAAAGATGAGAGGTAGTGACAACTTCAACTTCGGCATCCCCATGAACAAAATCGCTGCTTTTCTGAAATAATTTTGTAGTTTTGGGGAAGTTAAAGGAGTTAAAGGAGTTAAGACAAATGCTTCTGTGGACATGAAATTAAACATTTCAAGTATCGCATGGAGTAGCACGGGCAGAAGCTCACAGAACCAGCACGCCCTGAAGTGTAGGGCGTGTGAGAGGATTTCACTCAAAAACATTTCGGGGAAACGGAGGATTTTGCACAAAAACATTTCGGGGAAACGGAGGATTTCGCATAAAAACATTTCGGGGAAAATAAATATTTATCACTTATCTTGCTTATTATCAGATATTTTCCGTGTCTTTGCAGCAAAATATAGAAAAAGAATATGGAACAAAGAGTATTTAAGCGAAAAATATACGATAAAATTCTTAAGAGAATCATGGCAATAAGATTTGTCCCATAGAAGTCAAGTCGTCAGGTTACAAATCACATGCTTCCCTCGACGCTTTCTGCGAGAAGTACTCAAAGATTATCTATCAAAGATATTTGCTCTACACAAAAGACTTGCAGAAGGACGGCAACACACTATTATCACCGATTTACATGACTTCTTTTGTATAAGAAAGCACACAGAAAAAATAAGGGAGTAAAAAAGGTGTTAAGGGATGAACGGAAACCAGACTGTGCCAAATTACTTTTATTGTAACTTGACACAGTTTTAGTTTACCCTCACATATAACTTAATCTCTCCTTTTCAGCTGAACTTTCAAATAAATTCCATTCTTGCTATCTATTTGTAGTACTTTCTTATTTGGAGTGATACTACCTTTGCCCCAATTACCACCAAAATCAAGAAAAGCCGCTTTTCCTACGGGTGTTTCTTTTACTATCCATCTACCACCAGGAGGAAAACTCCTACCGTCAAGAAGAGTTTCCATATCAACAATACTTTTCGTCTGTTCATTGCTTGGTTCATGCGTAAATGTGCCATCCGATTTCAATGTAAGTACGAAAAATAGTTCTATATTCGCATCACCATAATAGCAGTTATAAATGTACTCACCCACAAAAGCGTCCTTTTCTGCTTTTTCTTTCTTCAGACGCATAGCCGCTGCTTGTTTTTCTTGGGCTACACGTTCTGCCTCTTCATCTTTCTTTACTTCTTGCATCTCTACTTCTTGATCAGAACTGTCTGATGAATCTACAGGGTCACATAAAGCTAATATAAAAATGAAACCAACCAATGATGCAGCAAAAACCCACCAAGCATATTTTCTTTTTATGGTGCCTTTGAATACGCAAAAAATTGCTGCTAAACAGATAAAACCAATAGAACGCATTATGAAAGAATTAGTCTCATCCGAACATCCAACTATCCCAAACAAGAGAATAAATATACAAAATACAAGTCCTATTATCGCTCCGATACCTAATTTATCTTCATTATTAGTCTGCGGAGTGTCAAACTGGGTAGCTCTTTGATAATTTTCCTTAGCCTCAGCTTGTTGCTTGTCCTCTTTTAAAGTTTCTGCATACTTTTGTTGGGACTGCTCGTTTTCATTTAACTGTTGCTTAAGCTGATGACCGCAATTAGGACAAAAGACATCGTCGTCTGCTATTGCATTTCCACAAACACCACAATACTTCATAATAAATTCTTTTTACTTTGTTAAACTTCCTACAATTATTCTCTTAACGAAAAACTCCATTAATTAACCTACTAAAAGACTAAGGCTTCTATGGTTAATCAACAAAAAATTGGAATTCTTTTTGTCTTCCATCTGTATAATGGAATGTACCATTATAAGATGCAACGTAATGGTCATAGCCTTCGTCGTCAATAAAACTATCCGTACTATAGTTTCCAACAAATTTACCTATTGTCTTACCACGTAAATACGCCTCCAAGACACATCTTCCAGTTCCTTTATCATAAGAGACAACACGCAAGATATACTTGTCGGATTCATTTTTATACCATCCAATCTGGCCTTTTACATCTATATCACCTGGAAAATCAGGCCCCCATGAAAAAAGAGACATTTCTACAGGGGTAGGTTTTGGGGCAGGCGCTTCTCCCTCTTTATGCATCATAATCAAAAGTCCTTTCTTACCATCTTTTCCTGGTCCGATAAGATCATTTTTATTTACGTTAAACGAGAACTTGCTGCTGCCATCTTTTCCTTTAAAAGAATAAGTGTCGTCTGTGGCAGCAATATTCATTTTTATCTTACCTCCCAAGTCCACATTTTTATAAATACAGTTGCGAACATTTGTTCCATCTGTTTCAAATGTAACCTGCATATTGCAAAGATTTCCCTCTTCATCATACATTTCACCGACAAAAGTGACTGGCTCCCAAGTATCAAGGCTGTCCACATGGATGCTATCACTAACAACCTCTGGACTTTTCTTAAGGGAATGGCCTCCAGACAAATATTTCCATAACAGCAATCCTCCTCCCAGTAAAAGAATAACTGCAAATAAAGCTAATAATTTGCGCAAATTATTATTTTGCTCTTCATCATAATACACAGGAGGTGTATCTTGAGTTACAGTGGGAGTTACGCCTCCGACAGGAAAGGCTTCATTGGATAAAGGAGCTCCGCACTTTCCACAAAATTTCTCGTTGGCTTCACACTTCTGACCACATCTTGGACAGCTTTTTTGATCTATATTAACATCGGAAAAAGAATCTTCTGCTGACGACTGAAGCGAATCCTGCAATGAATCAGAAGATGACGAAGAGGCTTGAGATGAATCAGAACTACCTGACACCACATATCCACACTGTGTACACATATATTGATCAGCAGTAAGTGGAGAAAAATCATGTCCGCCACATATGGGACAGCTATCTATCTTTATATTATTCATACATTAAAATCTATCAACAAGTTTTCTATATTAACAGAAACTCTGAATTGGTTGCGCTTTTGCTTTACCAGTCAACAAATAGAAAATACAAAAGCTACAACTTTGAGAAGGAAATAATTCTACAACAAACGGAATCAAGTATACCGCCATCAGTACCTCAATACTGATGGCGAAGGAATCCATAATTTATTCTTTTATAACCACGCTTTTGTAACCTTCCATAAACTGCTCGGCAAACTCGTCAAGAAGTTCTTCGCTGATATCTGTTCCATAGTTATCTTTATATCCTATCCTCGCAACTAATCTTACCCTATTTATTGCTTCGGACATCGGTATTCCCATTTTGATGTATTCACTCAAATATTTACCTCTGTCTTTTTGTCCCCAAATCACACCATCCCGATAGCCTAATTCTCTTATTTCTTCTCTTTTACTTTTTTGCGGAGCTGGTTGTTCTTTTACTTCTGCCGAAGATGTCTGCTGCTGTTTAGCTTTTTGTTCTTTTATAGCAGAATCTTTACTGGCATCCGAAGAGGATTCTGTGGAAGATGAGTCATTTTGTTTTATTCCTTCAGAATTATCATCACCAAAACACACTTCAGCAAGACCACCAACAATAAAAAAAACAAAAATTGAGCCATATACAATGCCAATCCATTTAAGTATTTTATAGAATAACCCATGTTTCTTCTTGGTGTTGTCTTCATCAGGCGCTTGATATTCATCAGTATTTTGCGAAGAAGAATTCACTTGAGCAAAACGGAATCCGCATTTTGGACAAAAGTTTATACCTTTATTCACAATACTACCACACCTTGGGCATCTTGTCTGATTCATATTCTCTTCAGGAGAGAGTTCTTCCTCTGTTGAAAGAGGAGACTCCTGCAAAGAATCAGAAGAAGATGAAGGTGCTTGAGATGAATCCGAGCCACTATTTGCCACATATCCACACTGCGTACACATATATTGACCAGCAGTAAGTGGAGAAAAACTATGTCCGCCACATATTGGACAAGTATCTATCTTTATATCACTCATAATTATTTATCTAAAAGTTGTCCTATACTTACTGAACCAGAAATAGGCTGTGCCTTTACTTTTCCTGTTAACAGATCGAAGAAGAAAGAGCGAATACTCTCTATAGAAAGACTCGTATCTTTGCCATCAGCGTCCTTACCAAGTCCGTAGGCTTTAAGCATCTGTGAGCCCAAAGCTGCTGCTTTAAGAAGGAAATGGTTCTGAAACTGATCAGAATCAAGCATATCAGCCATCAAAACCTTGTTAGCCACTGTATAACAATGTACGGTTCTCTGACTTTGATCATCACGCAGAGACGTTAACACATCATCCGCATCCAAATCCATATTTATAATTCCTGATCCTTCCTTTTCTGGAAGTCGACGATAGAGACTACCCAAATCGACCAAAGAAAGGTTGAAGAGTTTAAATGGTGAAGCCACGGCTATGGGTTGTTGAGAAAATGCAGATGGCAACAGAAGTCCTAAGTTACCTGTAGCAGATACTTCTGGTGAATTAAAGGTACCAACTATCGTATTTTTCAATTCGATATGATTGGTAGCAAATACACCACCTATTACTACACATCCATCAAGATACACTTCATCCGCATAGATACTTCCTGCTACAAATGTGTTATGAAGTGTCACCTCCTTGGCATTGACATCAGAACAAAATGTCAATTTGCAGTCCTTAGCACGAGAAGTGACAGCCTGAGAAGAAGCTACGGCCTTACGGAACACAACACTTCCCTTGGCATCGGTATTAATGTAAATTTCTTTTTGTGAGAAAACAGCACCTTGCAATTCTGCGTCACCATTCTCTATAATAAGTTTTGCTGTATAAACAGCACCATCTATCACTGTATCGCCAATTAAGGTCACGGTACGAGTTAGTTCTGATATTTTCTGTGGCAATATTCCACCAGTTACAAGATTACCATTCAAACGAAGATTGGTATCATTTATTCTTATTTCCTTAAGTTCTTTCATTGTTTTAACGTTTAAACATTTGCATTGTCATTTTCTTTACACGCTCATCATGTTCAGAAGTTTTACCTTCATAGGCACTCTGTACCATTTCTTGTAGATAAGGCAACACTTTTTCTCGTTCCTTTTGTCCAAAGATACCATGCTCAGAATCACCTAACAAACAACTATTAACAACCAATTCATTAACTTTCTGTGCAGGCAACCTCTTTGCATCCATCATTACTTGCCGTTTCATTACTCCTTTGTCTTCCTCTAATTCCGCATAACACACCGGCAAATAAGCAATTCCTTCTGGAAAATCAGGACGGGTCATTACATGACTAAGAGTGTAATTTGTTTGTTGCTCTGAGATAAGCAAATGATGAATACTATTTATCGTACCTACAGCCTGCTTTCGCTGACTGGCAGCTTCGATTTGCGAATTCAGGGTTAAGTTCTCTTTATTCGCAACAGAGGCCATTCCTGCAAAATCGCCATTCAACATTCTGTTTGCCTCAAAACACACCTTTTCTTGCAGGTTATAAACCGGCAAATCAAGTTGCTTCAATCTATTCTCTAATTCATTATTCAAATCTGTGCATATTTTGGTGTATCTGGCAGCAGTGCGATGGTAATCATTTTCCATCTGTATCTGCTTACGATTAAGTTCTTCACTCTGTGTTTTTAAAAGCATAAGGAGAGCCTCTACACGATGATGCAACTCTGTTATTTGAGCACTAATATCAGATCTCACAGTACTGAAGAACCCTTTTACTATGGTTTTAGCTACTTTCTGTGCATTATCATGTATACTTGCCACCTGAGCCGACTCTGTTGCGACAACACTACCAGTAAGTAAGTTGACATTATTTGCTGCAATTGCAGATTGTTCATCATATTCATCTGTATCTACGCATACATTGACATCTACGACTTCGTCAACATTGAAATCTTTTATAAATCGGCCATCGAAAGTCTTAGACCATTTATTAATGGGAAGTTCACATTTCAATTCTACCCCATCAACATTCACGTAAAGATATCCTTTGTATAGCTTATCTTCGTCAAATACAGCTTCCTTCAGCTCTACATTAACAGGAACACGGATTGTCTTAGAAAAACGTCTTGTATAAGTCATAATTTGGTCCTCCGTATTTTTTAATTGCCAGTTTTAGGATTCTGATCATAAAGCCTCTTTATCATCTTCTTCACTCGGTCTGGCTGTTCACTTTCTGCCAATATGCGTAGAAACTCTGTCTTAGTTTCACTACTGACAGATTCTTCTGGTACCCATCCAAAAGTATTAATCTGCGACGATATTTCACGTACAGAACGTTGGGCATTCTTTATGGAAAGAGACTCTGGTGGAGTGATATAAAGACTTTGAGTACCATCACTATCTACAGTCACAGACATCATAACAAAAGGCAAATAAAAAGTGCAGTCTTGAGCTGGCAAACTCTCTATGGTGTGACAGCGAACCTCATGGTCTGATTTTGCAAATTCCACCAGAAAATCCTTTAGATGATTAATCGCATATTCACCATCACGCCGCAGAACAGAAGAGTTAATACGCTGTGCTGTTTGAACATCCTCCTTTTGTACGATGGGAGCTATTCCTGAAACTGTCAGTTTACGATTAGTACAAGTGGCTATATCATTAGTGCAAAACTTGTAAACAGGTTTATCCAAATCTATTATGCGTTGCTCCAACTGTTTGTTTATACTACTAATGATACGACCATAGCGTGTACAGATACGCTGATAGTCGTTTTCCATGCTGTTTTTAATTTCCAACAATCGACGTTTCTGCATAGCTAATTGGGCCATCAACGCTTCTGTTCTACTTTTCTTCTGAGCAAGTTTGGCTGATAACTGTGACTGCATGAGCGTAAAGAAGCCTCTATTAACATTTTGACAAATATGCTGAGCACCCGATTTCTCTGCTTCAACAACAGCTGTCTTCATAGCGACAACAGCCATTGTTGTGTGCTCTACGTTTTGACCAACCCTTTGTATTTTCTCAGCCATTGGGATGGTATCTACCAAACAATCTATATCATGATGATTTGCCATAACTGTATCTCCCCTTATTTAGATTGGTTACCTTGTTGACTTTCCTGTTGGGCATGATGCCTTCGCAGACCTTCTATTATGCCAAGAAGCATACCATGAGTGGACTTATCTGTTGACTTAGGTTCTTTTACAGACGCCTTGGGGGTAACCCCATTCTTCAAGTCATTCAACTCTTCAAGAGCATTTTTAGCAATAGCTTGCAAATTAATGGATAAATTCTCATATGTCATTTCCTCCACATTTGGTTCAGGAGGCAGCAAAGAGTCTTCTGCCAATAGAGGATTTGTTTGTGCTAAATCCTTACGACGTTCGTCAAGTAATCCAACCTTATCACTGGCCGTTGCAACACGATTAGAATAACCATCACGCAAACGAGCATCGTAATATTCCACATGTCCAAACTCTTCGGCCTTTACACTGATGTCCTCCTGCAGACGATCCATAAAATCAGTAAAATCTTGCTGAACCTGACGATAGTTTTGAGCCTCGATTTCAAAAGCAGCCAGTACTTCATCACTCTTGTCTTGTTTTCTCACGACAGCATTATTAAGATCTTCTTCATTAACCATGCTTCTCATTGTAGCCTCCAACTGAGCCAATACATTGTAAGCCTCAACATATTCTGCTAAGGTCTTCTGCATGTTGTTAATGATGTCGGCACTTTCTGCATGGTTACTTCGATAGAATGCGTCTACATCCTGATGCCATTTATTGACATAACTTAATTTTTGATCGTAAATATGATTGTATATCTTGAGACGTTCTATACGATTCTCTGCCAAAAGATTTTGTACAACAGGAGCAACTATTTCTTCATAAATCTGATGAACACCAAAAGGTACTGGACTAACAGAACCATTCTCCGCCACCCATTCACCTGTATATAAATTATAATACACACGCGAACTTTGCTTCAAACTAAACGGCTCATACCCCTGAACACTATCCTTGTAGTCGAAAGTCTCTTCCTTTATGCGTTTTATTTCTTCGGCTTCCAGATTGGGAGAGTAATGGTTATATGGTGACTTCAAAATTTGAAAGAGTAAAGCATTAGAATGATTGATTATCTTGTTGGTCGTTACAAGTTTTGAAGTAGACACAGTCTGTACAGTAAAAGCAAGTGTGTTGAGTAAAGCTTGCATGCTCTGCTCGAAATCAGCCGATTGAATGGCCAATGAATCCTTAAGTTTATTAAGTTCTTGGAATTTCTCTACACTATCATCAAAACGATGTTCACCAAAGACATCAACAACTGGAGCATCCGCAGGAGTTGTCGAAGTTGAGAATTCTTGAAGATAGTTTAGATAATCACACCCTTCTGGCACTAAAGGCAATTCTACAGAAGCTTTTTCCAAATCGCTCATACAATAGGAAATGGTGCGTAGACTACGATCTATTTTTCCTGAATAGTCACCCATCTTTATCTCTTGTATAGAAAGGGAATATTCATTGGTATCTACCGTCTCTACTTCATTTGTGGTTTCTACTGTTGGTATATTACGCATCAAATGATCAATTTCCTGTACAGTTTGTGTAAGCAATTCTTGATTACGAGGCATCTGCAGGGTGATACGCGAATTATCCACATTACCAGCATAATCTACCACGAAACTTTTGTTGCCAAACTTCACTTGGTTAGCAACAGGCACATAAGCTACTCCCAGTTTGTTGACATAATAGCCACGATAAATATTATCGTGCTTGGTCTGCAAATCATAAATTTCATCGCACACGTCCTCCAATTCACGTTTTAGCCTTCCTGTACGGAAGAGCAAGAAGTTAACAATCTTGTTCCACCACCCCTCAAGGCGATACTGCAAGTCATCGCGTCTTTCTTCAGCTTCTTTGATGCTACTCTCCAAAGCCTCTTCTGCTTGCACTATTTTTTCAGCTTGTCGCTGATAGAAATTAAATAATATTCTGGCCTCATCTTCATAGATATTAGCAGAATTTTTAAGTATTTTTCCTGTCTGTTCCATAAGTAATATGTTATTAGTCAGTTAATATTTGTCTTCTACGTATATAGGTATATACCAGACGAAACGTATCTTTTATCGCCTCTTCATTATCTTGTGGATTAGAAAGATAAGACTCTATCTGATGTAGGGCCTCCCCTATGCCACGTTCCAATTGCAGTGCTTCGTCACTAAACAACGGAACCAAATCATTTATATCTTCATCTACTTGGTCGATTTGAGAAAGTATATTTGCAGGAATATTGTCCATCAATGAAACTTTTATTTTCACAGAAGAAGAAATCTGCTTGAGAGATTTAATACCTTGCTTCTTCATTTTTTCTTCATAATACACCTCACCAACATGCTCATTTGCTGTACGATTAAGGAAATTATAAAAAAGAAATACCGCTACTATAGCCAAATGTACATACAATTGCCAACGGCTTGGCAAGAGAAAAGCAACATTACTTATATAGGCAAATGACAATGTAGCTAAAAAATAAACTATCAATCCATGTAAATGAATGCCTAATGAACCTACCCACTTACTTTCAGGATCATTCCCTGATACAGGAGGAACTATAAACTGGCCCAAAAAGACCCAATAAGCAAGTGAGATAAATATGAGATTCACAGCCACACGGTCATCACCTATAATCGGTTGAAACTCGCGGAGCACACAAAATAATACTATTTCACCAAGTACGCCGGCTCCTATAAGATATAATTTCTTCATTAGAGTATTCGATATGTTTAGGGGTTAATGAAAAGATTTATAATTTGTTACCACAAACAGGACAAAACTTCTGATTCGGGTCTACAGTCGTTCCACAACGCGAACAAACTTTTTTTGCCTGTTGCTGAAGAGAAGCTCCGCAAGATGAACAAAAAGCCGCACCCAATGCAACTTGTGCTCCGCATGATGGACAAACATTAAAGTTTCCTGTCTGTGAGGATTCTTGAACTAATGGAGAGCCACAACTGACACACCGTTTGGCACTTTCCAAATTGTCAGCTCCACATGAAGGACAAGGGCGATACTCTTTGCCACAATAAGGACAAAAACGCTCTGCGGTTGAATGCTTCTTGGAACACCTCGCGCAAAACACCATTTTGGTTTGATCACCACCTGTTATTCCCATTTGTCCCATATGATTCTGAGGATTAGATGAATTTCCTCCACTATTGAAATGTGGCTGGTTATAATTACTCTGCATCATGCCTCCACCCATTTGCGACTGCATATTATTCATCATATTCAAGGCCATAATGCCTCCCAAGAGTCCACCTCCGTTTCCTCCACCCATTTTTCCGATTGCTCGCTCTGCCATTCCAAAAGCTCGTTCCTGTTGCCATGTGTGTCCTGTAATAGACATGGACGATTGCTCGGAAAGGGCTGCTTTCACCTTACGACCATCGGCTGTACTATCATCAATATCTATTGAAGAAACATAAAACTTAGTCAATTCAAGACCATATTCATCCCAAAATGGTGTAAGATTATCTTTAAGATAATTAGATAATTGTTCCAAATATGCGGAAACGTATTTAAAACCTACCCGATTAGTTGTCATAAACTGAACAACTGTCGATTTTACTTTTGTCGCAAACTCTCCCCAAGCCTGACTTACCATATCAGACTGTGTAAAAACGGTTTTAGTACCCACCAGTCGTTTAAGGAAACGTGCAGAATTTACCACCTTCACACCATACTGACCAAATGCTGTCAACGGAAGTTGAGTATCATAATCAACATCATGAATCGTCATCCGGTTTATCTTCCAAGCCAAATTTGCAGGTAGTAATTTATTCACATACCAGACTTCCGCATAAAAAGGATTTTTACCTCCAAAAGGTAAACCAAATAAAGAACTAAGAATTGGCAGATTTTCAGTATTAAGTTGGTGCTTTCCAGGACCAAATTGTCCTATCAATTCTCCCTTAGAAAAGAGAAGTGCCTCTTGAGACTCATACACAATCAATTGTGTGTATGTACTAAGATTGGCCTCAGGATATTTATATGCAAAAATAAATTCACCGCCATCAGGAGTCCATGTTACAACATCTATTAGCGCCATATTACTTCATTATAAGTGTTCACAGATTTACGGATTTTATTCTGAAGGTCCCAGATTATTTCAAAAAGGTATAGACAGAAAAAGGCGTGGACCATTCACTTCGTCTACGCCTCCTGAGGTATCGCCAAACACCATAAGCCACATAATACGAGTAAAAGCCCACGCCGTATTGCAGACGTGAGCGTATAACTTTTACTCTTGTGGCTTCTTTTAAATTTGGCGATTTTCAGAAAGCAAGAACAAAAAGCTAACGCTTCATTTTCCTATATGTCTTTATTTGTTTATGTCATATTCTACAATTTAATTGTTTAACATACCGCAAATATATAGAAAACCATCCACACTACCAAACTTTTCTGAAACTTTTTTATTTATTCCAAAATAAGTCCAATAGCTTATACGACGTGGGCTATATAGTTTTTTTATCGAGGGCAAAGGTACAAAATTAAAATGGAAACAGAAGAAAGGTTTCCGACCATTTCTTCCATTTCCATTTATTTCAGAAAATCGTTCTATTTTTTATACTTTATGAAACGTCAGTACTACGCCATCATTTCCTGTCAGTTTCATAACATTGTCACCATCAAATTCGACTTCAAGAGAACCATTGAAACCATCGACATTCATTTCACTCTTAAATGCTTCAACCATTTGTCTTTTGGCTTCTGGATCATTCAGAATCATTTTAACCAGGGCATTAACACCCTCGTTACCCGCATCAAAATCATCTACCGTACATTTTACATTATTAGGATCAAACTCCAAATCTATATATCCCATAGACACGTCCCATTTTCCACCTATCTTTGCAGTAATACCTATCTTCATATCCATACCTTCTTCCTCTACGGCTCCTGTTCCTTTGATGCGCAAATTTGCCGTACCATTTTCATTCAGGTCAAGATAAAAATTACCTGTGAACCCATCCTCGGTGACGCTTTCACTTACCCATTTACCAACACACTGTTCCTTATCTACACAAGAAGTCATTGCCAACATACCTATGATAGCAACAAAAACATACAAAACTTTTTTCATGATTTTTTTTAATTAAGTAATTTATTGTACAAATAACAAAACTGTTATCAAAATATCTTAGAATTATTCTGGGTTTCATTCTTTTGTAACCTCAAACACACTACCTTGTTGCTTGCATTCCCTCAGTTTCAAAACAACATCGTAACAAGTTCCAGGAACTTGGTAAGAACCGACCCATTCTGTTCCTTCTCTGTCATTAGGTTTTATTTGCAAAGAGACATAATGAATACCATTAGGATGTTCATAGCCAACACTAATATTTAAGTCATATCTATAAATATATCCTCTCATTGTTTGAACATTATCGGGCACGGAGACATTATTTCCATTAATTGTAATGGTAAACGTAGCGTATGACTTGTTTAAAAGCGCATCAGAAAGAACGGCATCAAAAACATATACACCTTGGTATATTGTTCCTTCATCATAGTCAGCAATCACACCATTTTTAGTAGAATTTTGTTGAGTTTTGTTTGCAGCAACATCAAATGTACTTTTACCTTCTTTATCTACGTAGCCATAAACACCATTTACTAAAAAGAAGACGACACAGAAAGTAAAAGCCATACGCAAATCCAAATTTCTTTGGGATTTTTTCAGTTTAAAGCTTGTATTTCTAATTGCGTTTGCAAAACCTAAAGCACATGACCAAAATGTGGTCATAAAAAACGAAATCATTGACAAAATGCCAGATACTAATTTTCCGATTTTCATAATTTACGAATTTAATAGTTTAACATAATTATTCACAGAGCCTACTATAGTAAGCGATTGTCAGGTCATAAGGTCAAAAAGGTATAGACAGAAAAAGGCGTGGACCATTCACTTCGTCTACGCCTCCTGAGGTATCGCCAAACACCATAAGCCACATAATACGAGTAAAAGCCCACGCCGTATTGCAGACGTGAGCGTATAACTTTTACTCTTGTGGCTTCTTTTAAATTTGGCGATTTTCAGAAAGCAAGAACAAAAAGCTAACGCTTCATTTTCCTATATGTCTTTATTTGTTTATGTCATATTCTACAATTTAATTGTTTAACATACCGCAAATATATAGAAAACCATCCACACTACCAAACTTTTCTGAAACTTTTTTATTTATTCCAAAATAAGTCCAATAGCTTATACGACGTGGGCTATATAGTTTTTTTATCGAGGGCAAAGGTACAAAATTAAAATGGAAACAGAAGAAAGGTTTCCGACCATTTCTTCCATTTCCATTTTTTCGCTTTAAGGATTCGCCTTTTTACCATTATCCTGCATCTTACTAAACACATATCCTACTATGCTTTGGAATTTATTCTCAGCATATCCAAAAATTAAGGATTCTTCGACATTTGGATACTTAGCATGAAAGTCAGAGGTTATCTTTGTAACCTGATGATGAAATTCTGTACTCTTGGCCTTCCAAGCCAAACCTACCGTCGGAGAAGGAAAAATGGAATCGCAAAAAGAACTTATAGTCTGTCTATAAGCTTTATCCAATGCGGCATCCATATCCTTTTGCCAATTTTGACTTTTTGCATTCTGCCTGACAGTCGAAACTGCAGGATGAGAATTCTGTACGACAATAGTATTTGCGGTTAGATTCTTTGATTTCCGCGGATTCTGGATGAGCCGTTTTGTTGTATCAGCCTTCTCCTGACCAGGCGTGTTTTTTATTGCCGTATTCGGCACAGAAGAGAATTTGAACACGAAAGAAAGCAATAGAAAGGCAAATACTACAACGGCAATAGATGCACACCAAATCATTATCTTTCTTACTATGTTCCTTGTTGCCAAAGCTGCCTTTAAATCTGCAATGGATTGATAACGGTTTTGAGGATCTTTATTCAAACACCTCTTTATCACCTTATTATATTTAGGAGGATGCGGCAACAACTCTAATATTTTTCCTATAGCATAAATATCAGTCCTGACATCAACCTTACCACCATCTACTTGCTCTGGTGCAGCATACTGTGCTGTATACCCTGCGGAATCGGTGAAAGAATCTGAATAACAGCATCCCAAATCTACGACTTTCACATCACAACCGATACGAGTCAACATGATGTTTTCTGGCTTTATATCAAGGTGAAGCACCTGGTTGTCATGAAGATATTGTAAAGCACTTAAAAATTGAGAAACGAACTTACCAAAATGCTCAGCATCCTCGAAGTATGCCGGATGGGTCTTCAAGAAATTCAACAAATTCTCCCCATCTACATACTCCATCAATATCTCGGTATCATGAAAAGAGACATACCTTACAATATTGGGATGCTCTAATCGAAAACCTATTTCAAATTCTTTCCGTAAGGCCTCCCGAAAAAGGATATTGTCCTCGTGCTCTTTTTTTAACTTTTTCAAAAAATGAAGTTTACCATATATCTTCACACGATAAGCCTCACATATAAAGCTTGAAACGGGCAGGGGTTCTGCCAAACAAGACTGCTGGTTATCAGAAAAACAAGAATAATCCATCATTTCTCTATCTGTTTTAACGTATCTATTCCTGAGACAACGGCAGCAGAATAGGGACCCAGACATTCATTTCCCCGATAAACATTCCTTGCATAAAAAGGATGATGCAGGATAAAATTCTGTATTTGCAAACGATCACCAACTTCCAATTTGTTCCCTACACGTTCTACCACAACAAAATCATCACCTCCCAAATACTCAAAGACGACATGCCGGTTAGGCGAATAAGTCAAATCTATCCGATCACCCACAGACAGACTGGATGAACGTATTTCATCGTTGGGACTATTGAAACCAGAAGTGCAGCGCACTTCATGATGTATTACATCCCTCCAATGAGCATACCCAAGATATTTTGCCAACACTTCAAGGGTGCTGGCATGAGGAGTACGCTCATCATTAGCAAATCCTAACAGGCGCTTTAGAGTTGTAGCACCAATATGGATTCCTAAATTACTCTCTATATCAAGCGAGAGAAATTCGCAGTCAGACGGCAAATACAATTCATTCCCCGACTTTTTCCGTAACATCTCTATTATATATTCAGGTAATCGCATAGTTTTTCGTTTTTTAGTATTATCTTGAACCATAGTTCACTATGCTGCAAGACAAAAAATCATCTGTTTTCCAAGACCTTAGAGACACCTATTTATTTGCCGATTGACTCAACACATAGTTATGTCGCCCTAAGTGGCGGTAAAGGTAAGTATTTTTTTGCATCTATGCAAGAAGATAAGTAAAAAAAAACGAAACTTCAAAGTACACTTTTGATACTTTGTAGGGATTTTCCTTTTACAATTAGGGAATTATCCTCATGTTGGAACAATGGAAATGAGTAACTTTGCACTGAATCTATAAAAGATAAGAGCTCAACTTTCTGAATAGGGAAGTTAGAGAAGTGCAATAAACAACAACCCTCAAAAACAGTAAAGACAATGAAGAGAAATGAAGTAATGGCAATTATCGCCACCAGCCTGATGCTGTTTGCCTTATGCCTGTCGGCTTCGGCAAAAGACAGAAACAGAAACAGAAAAGTGATCAACTACAGTACAAGAATTGACGATGACAACAACCGCAAACCAACGGTTACGGTTTGTCCGGAACGTCCTACTCCTCCTACTCTCGGTCCGGCATTCTGCCCCGAAGAGGGAACACGCTATGGCTACAGCCTCAGCAACCAAAACTTCTCCATACTATATAATAAGGTGAAGAAGGCATCGTTCGACGACAACAAGTTCGACCTGATAGAGGTCGCCAGCTTAGGATGCTACTACTCCTGCTCACAGGCTGTCAGATTGATGAAGATTTTCACCTTTGACGACGAACGGCTGAAGGCACTCTCCATGATGGCGCCCCACATCGTTGATCCTCAGAATGCGACCGACATCTATAAGTTGTTCAGCTTTGACAGCGATAAGGAAAAGGCTGGAGAAATCATGAGAAAGTGTAAATAATTGTTTTACCCCTCACGCCCCTACTCCATCGTGGAAATCGTGACATCAGAGAATTCGTTCATATAGTCGAGCATACGAAGGGTATGGAAACCGCGTTTCGCCTTCAGTTCCATGCTCACTTCCAAAAACTCGCCCTTGGACGTGCGACGGTCTTTCAACTCATAAGAATGGACCTCCACATTGTCTTGCTTCAGATGCCGGATGAGCTGCTTCACACTATCTATCGAGGGAGCCGTAAAGGACAACTCGATCGTGGTGGTTCCCAACTGTGGTATCAGATAGTTGAGCACCTCAAGTCCCAGGAGCACCATCGCGGTCGTGATGACGGCGGCGACAAACATGCCCGTTCCACAAGCCAGACCGATGGCTGCTGTCACCCATAAGCCGGCAGCAGTGGTGAGTCCTCTCACCACATTCTTCTGGAAGATGATGGTTCCTGCACCTAAGAAGCCGATGCCCGACACCACCTGGGCTGCCACACGGGAAGAGTCTTTCAGGTCGACACCAAAACCATATTGCGACACCACACAGAAGAGGGCACTTCCCAAGGCTACCAGGAAGTGGGTGCGAAAGCCTGCCTCCTTGGCACGA
Organism: Clostridia bacterium; assembly: GCA_963587495.1. Classification (GTDB taxonomy): domain Bacteria; phylum Bacteroidota; class Bacteroidia; order Bacteroidales; family Bacteroidaceae; genus Prevotella. The sequence goes on from CAVACC010000034.1 coordinate 17,599, forward strand.
TACTCACGCTCTATACCTATCGCTCCGCCCAAGACCAAAGCCAACGTCAGCCTTACCAGCAGTTCCATATAAGTTGCATCCATAGTTGTCCTTTCTTTGTTTGTAATTTGCTGCCAAATATAAGCAAAAATTACGGGAAAACAACTTCCATCTGCCACTTTTTTGCCCGATAAGCACTTTTTTTCACTTTATTTGCCATTTCTGCGACACTTTCTTTCGAAGATTGACTTTTTATTTGTATTTTTGCAAACAGGCAATTAAATACATTAGATAATAAACATGGCTACAGTTGACGACAAGAAGATTATCTTCTCTATGGTGGGCGTATCCAAGATTATCCCACAAAACCAGAAACAGATTCTGAAGAACATCTACCTATCGTTCTTCTACGGAGCAAAAATCGGTATCATCGGTTTGAACGGTGCCGGTAAATCTACGTTGATGAAAATCATCGCAGGACTTGAGCAACCTACCCAGGGTGAGGTGGTTTGGAGCCCAGGCTACTCTGTGGGCTACTTGCCTCAGGATCCTCCGCTCGACGAGAACAAAACCGTGAAGGAGAACGTGATGGAGGGTGTGCAGAAAATATACGATGCACTCGCTGAATACGAGGATATTAACAATAAATTCGGACTCGAAGAATACTATGGCAATCCCGACAAGATGGACAAGCTGATGCAGCGACAGGCCGAGGTGCAGGACATCATTGATGCTACCGACGCCTGGAACATCGACTCTAAGCTGGAGCGTGCGATGGATGCACTGCACTGTCCTCCCGGCGACTGGCCCGTAACCAACCTCTCGGGTGGTGAGCGCCGTCGTGTGGCTCTCTGCCGTCTGCTGCTGCAGAAGCCTGATGTCCTCCTGCTCGATGAGCCTACCAACCACTTGGATGCTGAGAGTATCGACTGGTTGGAGCAGCACCTGCAGCAATATGAGGGAACAGTCATCGCCGTCACTCACGACCGATACTTCCTCGACGATGTGAGCGAGTGGATATTGGAACTCGACCGTGGCGAGGGAATCCCATGGAAGGGCAACTACTCATCATGGCTCGACCAAAAGACCAAGCGAATGATACAGGAAGAGAAGACTGCCTCTAAGCGCCGCAAGACGTTGGAGCGCGAGTTGGAATGGGTACGCATGGCACCTAAGGCCCGACAGGCTAAGGGTAAGGCCCGTCTGAACTCCTACGAGCAGATGCTCAATCAGGAGCAGAAGGAACGCGAGGAGAAACTGGAGATCTTCATCCCTAACGGTCCTCGCTTGGGCAACAAGGTGATCGAGGCTCAGCACGTAAAGAAGGCTTTCGGAGAGAAGGTGCTCTTCAACGACCTCAACTTTATGCTTCCTCCTAACGGCATCGTGGGTGTCATCGGTCCTAACGGAGCCGGAAAGACTACCCTCTTCCGCCTCATCATGGGACTGGAGCAGGCCGACGGCGGCAACTTCGAGGTGGGTGACACCGTAAAGCTTGCCTATGTGGACCAGCAGCACAAGGACATCGATCCTCAGAAGACAGTTTACGAAGTCATCTCGCAGGGCAACGAGACCTTGCGTCTTGGCGGACGTGATGTGAACGCACGAGCCTATATCTCGCGATTCAACTTCTCGGGTACCGATCAGAGCAAGCTCTGCAGTGTGCTTTCGGGTGGTGAGCGCAACCGCCTGCAGTTGGCCTTGGCGCTGAAGCAGGAAGGCAACGTGCTTCTGCTCGATGAGCCTACCAACGATATCGACGTGAATACGCTGCGCGCCTTGGAGGAAGGTCTGGAGGCCTTTGCGGGATGTGCGGTTGTCATCAGTCACGACCGTTGGTTCCTCGACCGTATCTGTACTCACATCCTTGCCTTCGAGGGTAATGGTGAGGTTTTCTTCTTCGAGGGAAGCTACTCGGAGTACGAGATCAACAAGGCCCGCCGTCTTGGCGATACTGAGATCAAGAAGGGTCGCTATCGCAAGTTGATGGAAGAATAAAAGTATAAGAATAAAAAATCAGAGAAAATGAAAAAGTTAATGATTATCTCACTGGCTCTTGTATCAATGTTTACAAGCGCCAACGCCCAACTCTTGTATAAGATTTCGGGCAAAGACCTTAAGTCACCATCCTACATCGTAGGAACTTATCATCTGGCACCCGTCAGTTTCGTCAATGCCATAGAGGGTATCCCTGACGCTCTCACCAATACCGAACAGGTATGCGGAGAGCTCGACATGGAAGATATGAAGAAACCAGAGAGTGTACAAAAAATGGCAGTTGCCATGCTGCTCCCTCACGGCAAGACACTCAAGAGCATGCTTTCCGAAGAAGAGTACACACGACTCAACAAATTGCTCAAGGACCTGACAAGTGCCGATATGAGCAACCCTATCGTGGAGGCTAAGTTTGGCAACATCACACCGCAGGCTCTCAACACACAGCTCACCCTGCTCATGTCGCTCAAGCATGCCCGTGGCTTTGACCCTACACAGTCGTTCGACGACTACTTCCAGAAGTTTGCCAAGCGCAACCACGAGCCTGTCATCGGTCTTGAGACGGTTGACAAGCAGATAGAGGTGCTCTTCAAGAGTATTCCTCTCGAGCGCCAGAAGCAACTCCTGATGTGCCTCGTCGACAACACGGAATATTACAACATGGTAACGCAACGCCTCAGCGACGCCTACTTCGCTCAGAACATGAAGCAGATAGAAGAGGTGATCAGCGAGAAGCGCAACGACAGCTGCGACGACACGAAAGAGGAGTATGCCATCATGTTCGACAACCGCAATGCTGACTGGGTGGCAAAAATGCCTGCCATTATGAGCGACAAACCAACCTTCTTTGCCGTAGGTGCCGGTCATCTGCCAGGCGAAAAGGGTGTGCTCAACCTCCTCAAGCTGGCTGGCTACGAGGTAGAGGCAGTGAAATGATTTTTCAAACCAAACAACTATATGAAGAAACTATTTTTATCTCTCGCTTTTCTGCTCCCCATGATGGGAACGATGGCGCAAACCCAGGTAAAGACGGCCGAGGGTATCCTCGAAGGAAAAGACCTCTCGGGCATCAAGGTGTTTAAAGGTGTTCCGTTTGCTGCTCCTCCTGTGGGCAACCTCAGATGGAAGGCTCCGCAGCCAGCAAAGCACTGGGACGGTGTGCGCGAGGCTAAAGAGTATGGACCTAATCCGATGCAGGAACCACTCTTCGGCGATATGAACTTCGGAACCAAGGTGAACAGCGAAGACTGTCTATACCTTAATATATGGACTCCTGCCAAGACGATGAAAGAGCATCTACCCGTATTGATCTATTTCAATGGCGGAGGACTGATGGCTGGAAGCGGAAGCGAGGCTCGATATGCTGGCGACGCGATGGCGAGAAAGGGCATCATCTCTATCACCGCCAACTATCGCGAGGGTATCTTCGGTTTCTTCGCGCATCCACAACTCTCCAAGGAGACCACCTATAAAGGATCGGGCAACTATGGTTTCATGGACCAGGTGGCTGCCATAAAATGGGTGAAAGACAATATCGAGGCCTTCGGAGGCGACCCCAACCGCATCACAATCGTTGGCGAATCGGCCGGTTCGATGTCGGTAAGTGCCTTGATGGCTTCGCCTCTCTGCCAGGGTCTCTTTGCACAGGCCATGGGTTCCAGCGGCTCGGTCATGGGATTCAAGAAGGTGCTTACCCTGAAGGAAGCTGAGCAGAAGGGTGTGGAAATGGCACAGAATATAGCTGCACAGATGGTCGGTAAGACCGATAAGGCAAAGGGAAAGGCAAGCAAGAAGAAAGCCCCCAAGGCTGATATCAACATGCTTCGCAACCTTCCTGCTGAAGAACTGCTGAAGTTGGCTGCCGTCAAGTCGCGCCCCATGTACAACATCGACGGCTATTTCTTCGTTGAACAACCAGAACAGACATTCGCCAAAGGCAACCAGACCAAGGTGCCTCTGCTCGTGGGCGGCAACAACCAGGAGATGACACCATGGGCGGTACTGATGGGCAAACAGCCTACGGTGGAAAACCTGAAGGCTGGCGCCAAAGCTACTTTCGGCGAAGAAAACATAGATGAGCTGTTCCGCCTTTACGGCATCACTACCGACAAGGATGTGCTGGAGCAACCGGGTGTAAACTTGGCTTCTGACATCTTCCTCGACTATTCCACATGGAAATGGGGCAACATGCACAAGCTGACAAGCGGACAGCCCGTTTACCGTTATCGCTATTGTCATCCCCGTCCTGCCATGGCCATCAAGGGAAAAGTGGCAGCCCTGGCTGGTGGTGTGATAGATGCCAAGGAGGGTGAGGCTCCTGCCCCACAGGACAAGGGTGCCGTACACTCTGCCGATATCGAGTATGCCATGGGTACTCTGCCTACCAACCGTGTTTACGACTGGCAACCAGCAGACTACATGATAAGCGACATCTTCAGCCAGTACTACATCAACTTTGTGAAGACCGGCAACCCCAACGGACTGGGTCTGCCAGAATGGCCTTCCACCAACGGTAAAGCCATCGCTCCTGTGCTACAGATCGACGAGAACACGGTGGTAAAGACCGATACCCAGATGGAGAAGCGATATGAGTTTATCGACAAACTGTTCTGGAAGTAAAGCGGGCAAACATAAGTTCGACTTCTCGTTCACACAATCAACAATATTTCTTAAATGTCTGGGAAAAACTTGCATATAAGAAAAGAAACATGTATATTTGCTTCGTGAAACAAATTCACGACACGATAATGCATCGTATTTATCTCACAGCGGGCGAGTTGTGACGTGACCTGACGAAGAGTCATACAACTCGCCTACGTGATTTCGCAAACATCTATTCATTTAAAAAGCAGTAAAGTATGAAAAAGAAATTGGTATTGACAGCAGCCGTTATCGCTGCGCTATCTGTTGGTTCTTGCAACAGCAAGAAGACCAACGCTCCTGAGACCGATCAAGACAGTCTCAGCTATGAAGAAAAAGATTCGCTTGATTCAAACGACTTTGTACTCGACTCTATTGCAGGTACTTACGAGGGAACACTTCCTGCAGCCGACTGTCCTGGCATCAAGACCGTGCTGACCCTCAATGCAGACAGCACCTACCAGTATTCTGCCGACTACATTGACCGTAAAGACGGACACGACGAGGCAAGCGGAATCTACAAACTCCTGTCGCACGGTGTGATAGAAATCACCCGTCCTTCGAGTGGAGAAACTTCTTACTATAAGGTAAGAGATGCTCACAGTCTCATCATGACCGACTCTATCGGCAACGAGCCAGAAGGCGCCATGGCCAAACACTATGTGCTGACCAAGAAGTAAGAAAAGACAAACGTCAGGCTACACCCAACAGTTCTATCTCGAAAATAAGGGTAGAGCCACCGGGGATGCCTGGCTGTGAGAACTTGCCATACCCCATCTCAGCAGGTATGTAGATTTCCCACTTGGCGCCTACCGTCATCTGTTGCATGGCGACAATCCATCCTTCTATCAGTTCGCACAGGCGAAATGCTACGGGAGCTCCACCACGGCTGGAATCAAACTTCTTGCCGTTGATGGTCCATCCCGTATAGTGTGCCGTAACAATGCTTCTTCGGCCTGGTTTGGCACCATCAGGATTGCCTGCTTTCAGCACTTTATAATAGATGCCACGGGGCAAAGCCTGTACGCCTTCCTCGCAAGCCTTCTCTTCCAACCAACGCTTGTTGGCTTCTACGTATTCTTTTTTTGCCATTTTTTTGGGGGCGATTAATGATGTTCTGGCACAATGGCAAGATACACCAAGTCGTGGTCGGTGAGGTTCTCCATATAGTGGGCATGGTTCATGGGGCAGTAGTGTACCTGTCCGGCACGTACCTCCTCCACACTGTCATCATAGTGGAATGTAGCCGTTCCGCTTATCACAAACACCACCTCGCAGTTGCCCTCGTGGGTATGCAGTCCTGTTGTAGCTCCCGGACGAAGGGTAGAATACATGATCTTCACCTTGTCGTCCACGAAGTTTCGAGTGTCCAACTTTCCTTTTCCTCCCTTGAAGCCCTCGAGATGAGCCTCAGCAATTTTTTCAAAATCTATTATCATATTTTTATTTGTTGAATTTTAGCCGGGTTCAGAAGTAAAAGTCCTACACCAAGGCATCGAGATGTTTTTTCAGCTCTTTCAACTCATCGCGCACACTGATGAGCGTCTCCAGAACATCTGAAGATTTCTCTGCGCCGGTCCTGTTCTGTGACAGATACTTGCGGGCAGCAGCAATCTTGAGGCCCTTCACCTTGATGAGCGAATAGATGACCTTTACCTGCTCTATGTCCTTCTCAGTATACTGACGAACCTTGTTGGATGTGACCTTGGGTTTGAGGAAAGGAAACTCTTTCTCCCAGTACCTCAGCGTAGACTCGTTGACACCCACTTCCTCGGCCACTTCCTTAATGGAGTAGTACAATTTGACGTTTTTATCTGTTTTCAGAGCCATAATTTGCAACTTTTTATCAAACAATGATTAATTGATTTGCAAATTTAAGCAATTCTTCTTATCTTTGCAAAGAATTTCGGAAAAAAATAAAGATTAATACAAAATAGATATGATGACAGCTAATGAAGTGCGCGAATCCTTCAAGAAATTCTTCGAAGGCAAAGGCCACAAAATTGTTCCATCAGCACCTATGGTTATCAAGGATGACCCAACGCTGATGTTTACAAATGCTGGTATGAACCAGTGGAAAGACATCATCCTCGGTACAAAGGACCCAGGCAAGGATGTACGTCGTGTTGATACTCAGAAATGTCTCCGTGTTAGCGGTAAGCACAACGACCTCGAAGAGGTAGGTCATGATACTTATCACCACACCATGTTCGAGATGCTCGGTAACTGGAGCTTCGGCGACTACTTCAAGGAGGGTGCCATCGATATGGCATGGGAATACCTCACTGAAATACTGAAGCTCAACCCAGAGGACCTCTACGTTACCGTGTTCGAGGGCTGCAAGGAGGAAGGTCTGGAGCGCGACAACGAGGCTGCAGGTTACTGGGCAAAGCACGTACCTGCCGACCACATCATCAACGGCAACAAGCACGACAACTTCTGGGAGATGGGCGATACGGGTCCTTGCGGTCCTTGCTCAGAGATCCATGTTGACTCTCGTACTCCTGAGGAGAAGGCTCAGGTGCCAGGCCGTGAGTTGGTAAACAAGGACAACCCACAGGTGATCGAGATCTGGAACATCGTGTTCATGCAGTACAACCGCAAGGCTGACGGTTCTCTGGAACCTCTCCCAATGCACGTCATCGATACCGGTATGGGCTTCGAGCGTCTGGTTCGCATGTTGCAGGACAAGCACTCCAACTATGATACCGACATCTTCCAGCCTATCATCAAGGAAATCGAGACGATCTCGGGCAAGAAATATGGCTTCACTACTCCTACCGGTGAGAACGGTGAGGGCAGGGATGAGCAGGAGAAGATCGACATCGCCATGCGTGTATGCGCCGACCACCTGCGTGCCGTTGCCTTCTCTATCGCCGACGGTCAGTTGCCAAGCAACGCCAAGGCTGGTTATGTGATCCGCCGCATCCTGCGCCGTGCAGTACGTTATGCTTACACATTCCTCGGCCAGAAGCAGGCATTCATGTACAAGCTCGTCAATGTATTGGTAGAGCAGATGGGTGCAGCCTTCCCTGAGTTGCCAGCTCAGCAGGAGCTCATCACCCGCGTGATGAAAGAGGAAGAGGATTCATTCCTCCGCACCTTGGAGAAGGGTATCAACCTCCTCAATGGCGATATGGACGAGCTCAAGGCTCATGGCGAGACTCAGCTTGATGGCGTGAGCGCATTCCGCCTCTTCGATACCTACGGTTTCCCTCTCGACCTGACAGAGTTGATCTGCCGTGAGAATGGTTACACCGTAGATGCCGCAGGCTTCGACGAGGAAATGAAGAAGCAGAAAGAGCGTGCCCGCAATGCTGCTGCCGTAGAGAACGGCGACTGGGAGGTTTTGAAGGAAGGCGACCAGAACTTCGTTGGTTACGACTATACAGAATATGAGTGCCACATCCTGCGCTACCGCAAGGTGACTCAGAAGAAGAACTCTTTCTATGAGTTGGTACTCGACAACACTCCATTCTATGGTGAGATGGGTGGACAGGTTGGCGACAAGGGTGTGCTCGTAAGCGAGGATGAGACCATCCAGGTTATCGACACCAAGCGCGAGAACAACCAGAGCATCCACATCGTAAAGGAGTTGCCAAAGGATGTAAACGCTGATTTCATGGCTTGCGTAGATATCGAGAGCCGCGAGGGAAGCGCTGCCAACCATACAGCTACCCACTTGCTCGACTACTGCCTGAAGCAGGTTTTGGGCGAGCACGTAGAGCAGAAGGGTTCTTATGTAGATAAGGATACCTTGCGTTTCGACTTCTCTCACTTCCAGAAGGTAACTGATGAGGAGCTCCGCAAGGTAGAGCACATGGTAAACGAGATGATCCGTGCCGACTATCCATTGGATGAGCACCGCGATACTCCTATCGAGGAGGCTAAGGAGCTTGGCGCTATCGCCCTCTTCGGCGAGAAGTATGGCGACAAGGTTCGTGTGGTTCGCTTCGGTCCATCTGCCGAGTTCTGTGGTGGTATTCACGCCAAGAGCACCGGTAAGATTGGTTTCTTCAAGATTATCTCAGAGAGCAGCGTAGCAGCCGGCATCCGCCGTATCGAGGCATTGACAGGCAAGGCTTGCGAGGAAGCTATCTACGGCTTGCAGGATACCATCGTAGCCTTGAAGGGCTTGTTCAACAATGCCAAGGATCTCGAGGGTGTCATCAGAAAGTACATCGACGAGCACGATGCCTTGAAGAAGGATGTTGAGAAGTTCCAGGCTCAGGCTGTGGAGCGTGCCAAGGATAAGCTTGTAGAGAATGCAAGAGAAATCAACGGCGTGAAGGTTGTTACAGCCGTATTGCCAATGGAGCCAGCAGCTGCCAAGGATTTGGTATTCAAGGTTCGCGAGGCTTTGCCAGAGAACATGATCTGTGTGGTAGGTTCTGTATATAACGACAAGCCTATGCTCAGTGTGATGTTCAGCGACGACATGGTGAAGGATCACGGTTTGAATGCCGGTAAGATGATTCGCGAGGCTGCCAAGTTGATTCAGGGCGGTGGTGGCGGTCAGCCTCACTATGCCCAAGCTGGTGGTAAGAACAAGGACGGCTTGAGCGCTGCAGTTGACAAGGTTGTTGAGTTGGCTCAGCTGTAATCAGCTTCCACAAATGAATATATGAGGGCGTGCCAAAACTCTTGGGAGTTTTGACACGCCCTCCACTTTTGACTTTATTTCATATATTTCTTCAACCACAAGTCGAAGAACTTGTCATATACTACATAGGCATCGCCTTCTTGGGTGATGAAATCTTTCTCCAATAATCCCTTCAGGGCGGAATTTACTGAGCTTGGCGACGGGAGATGATATTTCTTGGCGAAGGCTCCGCTCTTTACGATTCTGGCTTCGCCCTCTGCAGAGATGGCGATGAAGACATTGCGCTGCTTTTCCGGCATCTGGCGCAGAAGGGTCTCGTAGGTGTCTGATGCCATGTTGAGATTGTAGTTGATGGCGTCATCTACCATATCCAGAGTGCAGGTACCCTGTTCGGGAGTCTTGAGGAAGAGGACATTCATTACTCGCTGAATGTATGAGGTGACACCACCGAAACGGGCGAAGAGTTCTCCAATGATGGCAGCATCGAGATGTTTGTTGCGCTCCTCGAACTTGGCTGTGGCAAACTTCTTGTATTTCTCAATATCCAGCGGCTTCAGGTTCATCAGTGTTACGCTCTGATAGAAAGGGCGGGCAGGTGATGTGAACATCTCTGCCATCAGATGACGATGAGAGCCCGAGAAGATGAAGTGGGCATTGGTGCATCGCTGGATGTAGGTACGGAGCAATGCCTCTATGCGATTGTCGGCATAGTTGGTGATTTGCTGAAACTCGTCGATGGCAACAAGACATGGCTTGTCGGC
>CAVACC010000035.1:0-27290 GCA_963587495.1 Clostridia bacterium
TTTTGCCCCACACGCCCTGAAGGGGCAGAAGCTCTTAGCCCAGGGCAGCGCCCTGGGTTATTTTGGACGCAAACCTGTCGCCCTGTAAGGGCAAAAGCTTTAAAACTCCAGGCAATTTACAAAGCTTTTGCCCTTACAGGGCGCCTTGCCGATTGCCATTATACCCAGGGCGCTGCCCTGGGCTAAGAGCTTCTGGGCCTTCAGCCCGTACTTCAACCATCCAGCGAAAGTTATGATTCATCTTCCTGTTTGTGTTTATCCGAACACGAAGATGATAATCTGAATGGTTACGATGCGCAGGAACATGGCGAAGGGATAGACATTGGCGTAGCCCACTGATGGAGCATCGGCACTGGTCTGGTCTCTCACATAAGCCAAGGCGGAAGGATTGGTGTTGGCGCCAGCCAAAACACCCAGGAGAGTGTAGTAGTTGATGTGGAAGGCATAACGGCCTATGATGCCGCCCAACAAGATTGGTATCATGGTGATGGCTATGCCGTAGAGAATCCATATCATGCCCGACTCTGTGGCAACGGTCTGTATGAACTGTTCGCCTGTGCCCAATCCCACACATGCCAGGAAGATGCAGATGCCTATCTCGCGAATCATCAGGTTGGCGGAAATCGTATTATAGGTCACAAGGTTGTGCTTAGGACCAAAGTATCCTATCAGGATAGCCACGATGAGCGGACCTCCTGTCAGTCCGAGTCGCAGACTCTCTGAAATGCCTGGGATAAAGAATGGTATGTTGGCAACGATACATCCTAACATGATGCCCAAGAAGATAGGTATCAGGTTGGGGTAGTTGAGTCGTTTCATCTGGTTGCCCAGTACCTTCTCGGTATGGCTGATGGCCAACTCTGAGCCTACTACTGTAACTCGGTCGCCCAACTGCAGCTTGAGGCTTGGAGTGGCAATAAGGTCTACACCTGCACGGTTTACTCGGGTGATGTTGGTACCCAGGTTGGAACGTATCTGCATCTGGCTGATGGTCTTGCCGTTGATACCTGGCTTGGTGATGAGGATACGGCGGGTTATCAGCTCGTTGCCAAACTGTTCCCAGTCCATCTCCACCTGTTCTCCCAACAAGGCTATGATAGGTTCCTGTACGGCAGGATGAGCCACGATGAATACCACATCGTCCTCGTTGAGCACGGTATGTCCGTTGACTATCTCATGATGCTCGTCGCTGTCGGGACGGTGAATCTGCGAAATCATGAAGTCGCGTCCCAGGAGTTCGCGTACCTGCTTTACGGTGTCGCCAAATATCATCTTGTTGGTGATTTTCACCGAGAAGGTGTTCAGGGTCATGGTTTCCAGGTGTCCCTTGCCGCTCTTTGCCTCGTTCTCCTCCTTCTCCTTATTAATATGTAGAGCAAATCTCAGGATGACGAACGACAGGATAACGCCGAGCACACCCATAGGATAGGCGATGGCGTAGCCGGCTGCGATGCTGGGGGCATCGATATGGCGCAGGTCGCTGAATGCCTGTTGTGCGGCACCCAGTCCGGGAGTGTTGGTTACGGCACCCGACAGAATACCTGCCATAGAGGTAATGGAAGTTCCCGAAGCATAGAATATTCCCAATGTGGTAGCGATACTCAGCGCTATCACAATGATGCTGAGCATGTTGAGACTTCTGCCGCCATTCTTGAACGACGAGAAGAAGCTGGGGCCCACCTCAAGGCCGATGGAGTAAACGAAGAGTATCAGTCCGAACTCCTTCAGAAAGTGGAGCAGGTGCTCATCGAGGTTGAGCGAGAAATGACCAAAGACAAGACCGATGAAAAGAATCCAGGCCAAGCCTAAGGACACACCTTTCACACGGATTTTGCCTAAACACAAGCCCAGTGTAATGACCAAAGCTAAAATCATCACTGAATGGGCTACACCGCCTCCCCAGAGGTCGGGAAAACCATAAAACAGATTCCTTAAAATTTCCATAACTACTTTTGTAATTCGAGATTCGCAATTTCTCTCTTACGTGCGAATGTTTGGTTCGTATTTGAATTTTCGGGTGCAAAGTTACTAATTTTTATTGATTTATAGCTTTGTCTCATGCTTTTTTTGTACTTTTGCAGCCGAAATTTTATGCGGAGAGGCTTTCCCGCATTTTTCATCGTGCGATAGAAGGAACTTTTGTGACTTCTTCGCCCGGTTTCAACATACTTTTAAGTAACAAAGTACATTCTCATCATGTTGGATATAAAGAGTTTGGAGGGCAAGCGTATTGCCGTTTTGCTTTCGGGAGGAGTTGACAGCTCCGTAGTGGTTTGGGAGTTTGCCCGTATAGGCTTGCATCCCGACTGCTTCTATATCAAGATCGGACCCGAGGAAAAGGAAGAGTGGGACTGCTCTTCTGAGGAAGACCTCGAGATGGCTACTGCCGTAGCTGCCAAGTATGGTTGCAAGTTGCAGGTGGTAGACTGTCATCAGGAATACTGGAACGAGGTGACACGCTACACCATGGAGAAGGTGAAGGCTGGCTATACGCCCAATCCTGACGTGATGTGCAACAGGCTCATCAAGTTTGGTGCCTTCGACGAGAAGATGGGGCACAACTATGACCTGATAGCAACTGGTCATTATGCGCAGACAGAGATCGACGAGCAGGGTGACAAGTGGCTGGTGACAAGTCCCGATCCTGTGAAGGATCAGACCGACTTCCTGGCACAGATCTATTCCTGGCAGCTTCGCAAGGCCATCTTCCCCATTGGGCATCACGTGAAGAACGAGGTGCGTGAGATAGCCGAGGCAGAACACCTTATTAATGCCAAGCGCCGCGACAGTCAGGGCATCTGTTTCTTGGGACAGATCAACTACAATGACTATATCCGCCGTTATCTGGGCGACAATCCTGGTGATGTGGTAGAGTTGGAAACGGGCAAGCGCATCGGCGAGCACAAGGGACTGTGGTATCACACCATAGGACAGCGCAAGGGACTTGGCTTCGGTGGCGGTCCCTGGTTTGTGGTGAAGAAAGATGTGGAGCACAACATCCTTTACGTGAGTCATGGCTATGACCCGCAGACTGCCTATAAGAAGGACTTTCCGCTGCATGACTTCCACTTCCTTACCCGCGAGGTGGACATGCATCATGTCACCTTCAAGATACGCCATACTCCCGAGTATCATCCTGCCACAATAGAACGTATGGAGGATGGCAGACTGATGGTACATGCCGGGGAAGCTATACATGGAGTGGCTCCAGGTCAGTTCTGTGTGGTATATGATGAGAAACATCATCGTTGCTATGGCTCAGGCGAAATAACGGTATAAGCAGAGTCAACTGTCGTAAGTTCAGAAGTTATAGAAGTCCACGACTTTCGGGAGTTAAGAAGTTAAGGGAGTTAAGAAGTTAAGGCAACAGCCTTTTTAGACCGCCTGTAAGGGCAGAAGCTACTATAATCAGCACGCCCTGAACCAATGTTCGCCGCCCGAAGCGCGAATACAAGCCCCCCCGCAACCTGCACGCCCTGAAGGGGCAGAAGCTCTTAGCCCAGGGCAGCGCCCTGGGTATAAAGGCAGCCAGCAAGGCGCCCTGTAAGGGCAAAAGCTTTAAAATTCCAGGCATTTTTTAAGCTTTTGCCCTTACAGGGCGACAAGTTTGCGAACATGATAACCCAGGGCGTTGCCCTGGGCTAAGAGCTTCTGCCCCTTCAGGGCGTGTGGGGCAAAACTTGCGAAAGTTGAGTCAATAAAAATATGTGAACATTCAGCAGGATAGTCAAAAATAGTACAATAATTATAAAAAATCAGTTGAAAGGGCTGATAATTCGGAATTTTTGTCTAATTTTGCACCTTGGTTTTATATAGGTGCCGCCTGGCACCATGTTACCATAAAGAAAAGAATAAAGAAATTATTAAATAATAATGAAGAAGAAAATTCAGTTCAGTCTCGTATATCGAGACATGTGGCAGAGTTCTGGTAAGTTCCAGCCACGCAAGGATCAGTTGGCTAAGATTGCCCCAGTAATCATTGAGATGGGATGCTTTAGCCGTGTAGAGACCAATGGTGGTGCTTTCGAGCAGGTAAACCTCCTCGCTGGTGAGAATCCTAATGATGCAGTTCGTGCATTCTGCAAGCCTTTCAATGAGGTGGGTATCAAGACCCACATGCTCGACCGTGGATTGAACGCTCTTCGTATGTATCCTGTGCCAGACGATGTACGTGCCCTCATGTACAAGGTGAAGGCTAAGCAGGGTACCAACATCACCCGTATCTTCGATGGTTTGAACGATGTTCGCAACATCATTCCTTCTATCAAGTGGGCCAAGGAGGGCGGCATGACTCCACAGTGTGCACTCTGTATCACCAACTCTCCTGTTCATACCTTGGAATATTACATGAACATCGCCGACCAGCTCATCGCTGCCGGTGCTGAGGAAATCTGCTTGAAGGATATGGCTGGTATCGGTCAGCCTGCTTTCCTCGGTAAGTTGACCAAGATGATCAAGGACAAGTATCCACAGATCATCATCCAGTACCACGGTCACTCAGGTCCTGGTCTCTCTATGGCTTCTATCCTCGAGGTCTGCAACAACGGTGCCGACATCATCGATACAGCCATCGAGCCATTGTCATGGGGTAAGGTTCATCCAGACGTAATCTCTGTCATCAGCATGCTGAAGAACGAGGGCTTCGAGGTTCCAGAGATCAACATGAGCGCTTACATGAAGGCTCGTGCCATGACTCAGGAGTTCATCGACGAGTGGCTCGGCTACTTCATCAACCCAGGTAACAAGATCATGTCTTCATTGTTGCTCGGTTGCGGTCTCCCAGGCGGTATGATGGGAAGTATGATGGCAGACCTCGGCGGTATGCGCCAGACCATCAACAATATCCGCAAGAAGAAGGGTGAGGAAGAGTTGTCTATGGACGACCTCCTGATCAAGCTCTTCGACGAGGTAGAGTATGTATGGCCACGCGTAGGTTATCCTCCATTGGTAACCCCATTCAGCCAGTATGTAAAGAACATCTCACTGATGAACCTCCTCACCATGGAGCAGGGCAAGGGCCGCTTCGTGATGATGGACGACTCTATGTGGGGTATGATTCTCGGCAAGAGCGGTAAGATTCCTGGAACTATCGACCCAGAACTCGTAGAGCTTGCCAAGAAGCAGGGTCGTGAGTTTACAGATGTTGATGCTCATACATTGCTTACTAATGCACTCGACGACTTCAAGAAGGAGATGGACGAGAATGGTTGGGATTACGGTCAGGACGACGAGGAGCTCTTCGAGCTTGCCATGCACCCAGAGCAGTATCGCAATTACAAGAGCGGTCAGGCTAAGAAGAACTTCCTGGCAGACCTGCAGAAGGCTAAGGATGCCAAGCTTGGCTCAACATTGACTCCAGCTCAGCTCGCAGAGTTCAAGCATGCCAAGGCTGATGCCATCGTAGCACCTGTAGCCGGTCAGATCTTCTGGGAGTTCCAGGGCGAGGGCGAGTGCCAGCCAGCCGTAGAGCCATTCATCGGCAAGGAGTATAAGGAAGGTGATGCCTTCTGCTACATCCAGGCTCCATGGGGCGAGTTCGAGACCGTTCCTGCAGCTCTTGGTGGAAAGCTTGTAGAAATCAATGCCAAGCAGGGCAGCAAGATTCGCAAGGGCGATGTTATCGCCTACATTGAGCGAGAGGCTGAATAATGTTGAATGTTTAGTGTTTAATGTTTACTTTGCAAGTATCGTGGCGTCTGCCTAATTAAACACTGAACATGACAAACCAAACATTAAATAGATGAATTATCAAGCTATTATTGATAAGTATTATCCTGAGGATAATGAGCTTCGTCATATCCTCATTACCCATAGTCAATCTGTAGCGCGAAGAGCGCTACAGATTGTTTCGTCTCATCCCGAACTGCATCTTGATGCTCAGTTTGTGGAAGAGGCAGCCATGCTTCACGACATCGGAATCTATCTTACCGATGCTCCTGGCATCATGTGTTTTGGCAGTCAACCCTACATCTGTCATGGTCGTCTGGGTGCCGAACTGATGCGTCGTGAAGGCTTCGAGCGCCATGCACGAGTGTGCGAGCGCCATACGGGAGCAGGCATCACATGCCGGCAGATAGAGAGTCAGAATCTGCCTTTGCCCCATCAGGATTTCCTTCCAGAAACCATGGAGGAAAAGGTGATCTGCTATGCTGACAAGTTCTTCAGCAAGACTCATCTCGATCGTGAGAAAAACATCCAGCAGGCAGAGAAAAGCTTGGCCAAGTTTGGTGAGGAGGGTGTCCTGCGCTTCAAGGAGTGGGAAAAAATGTTCGAATGAGCGAAAAAGACGTCAGCATGATGTGTAATCTAAGCAGAAATGCTTAACTTTGCAAACTAAATGAGAAAATATCCTTTCATAGCGCTTTTGTTGTTTGCCTTCATCTGTATGATGGCAAGTCCCAACATGCCGGTCTTCAAGAAGAAAAAGAAGAAGGCTGCCGCCGACTCTACGGCTGTGGTCGATTCTGTCTTGCGCGACTCAGCAGGCAATGTGGTGGCTGATACTGCCCGCATGGACTCTCTGCAAAAGGCTATCTGGAAGCACAACCAAGTGGTGGACGACAGTATACGTCTCGACAGTATTGCCCGCAAGAAGTCGGGTGGAGTAGATGCTCCTGTCACTTATTCGGCTTCCGACTCGCTTGTCTATGACGCTAAGAACAAGGTGGCGCATCTTTATGGCTCTGCGCAGGTGAAGTATGAGAATATGGATCTTGCCAGCGACCGTATTTCGATGGACATCGATAAGAGTAACGTGAAGGCTATGGGTACGGCCGACTCTACTGCCGAAGGTGGTGTAAAGGGAAAGCCTGTATTCAAGATGGGTAGCGACGAGTATGATACCGATACCATCAAGTTCAACTTCAAGAGCAAGAAAGCCCTTATTAATAATGTATATACTGAGCAGCAGGACGGTTTCCTGTCGGGTATGCGCTCCAAGCGCGACTCTTCGGGAGTGATCTATCTGCAGCATGGACGTTACACCACCTGCGATGACCCACATCCTGATTTCTATATCTCGCTCTCGCGTGCCAAGGTGCGTCCTGGTAAGGATGTAGTCTTTGGTCCGGCTTACCTCGTGGTGTGCGATGTGCCTATGCCTTTCGCTATTCCTTATGGTTTCTTCCCCTTTACCAAGAGCTATAGCAGCGGTTTCATCATGCCTACTTATGGCGATGAGAGCGACCGCGGATTCTATTTGCGCGATGGTGGATATTATTTTGCCATCAACGACAAGTGGGACTTGAAACTCTTGGGCGAAATCTACACCAAGGGTTCTTGGGGACTCTCGGCTGCCAGCAACTATCGCAAGCGCTACAAGTATTCGGGAAGTTTCTATTTCAGCTATCAGGATACCAAGACAGGTGATAAGGGAATGCCCGACTTTACCGAGCAGGAGAGTTTCAAGTTGCAGTGGAGCCATCGACAAGACTCCAAGGCCAATCCTTACAGTTCGCTTTCCGCCAGCGTCAACTTTGCTTCAACCAGTTATGAGCGCAACAATCTCAACTCGCTCTATAATCCGCAGTCGATGACGCAGAGTACCAGAACCTCTTCTGTCAACTGGAGCACCAACTTCTCGAGTATAGGTATGTCGCTGACGGCAACTACCAACCTCTCGCAGAACATGCGCGACTCTTCGTTGGCTGTCACTCTGCCCGACCTTAATATCAACATAGCGCGTTTCTATCCATTCCGTCGCAAGAAGATGGTGGGTGACGAGCGATGGTATGAGAAGATAGCCCTGAGCTATACAGGACATGTGAGCAACTCCATCTCCACTAAGGAGGACCTGCTTTTCAAGAGCAATCTTATCAAAGACTGGCGCAACGGATGGGAGCATCGCATTCCGGTAAGTGCCAACTTCACGCTCTTCAAGTATATCAACATCAGTCCTAACTTCAACTTTACCGACCGTATGTACACTAATAAGGTCACGAAGTCGTGGGACGAGCAGAAGCAGGTCGAGGTGGCTGATACGACCTATGGTTTCCACAATGTGTACAACTGGAACATGAGCATCAGTGCCTCTACCAAACTTTATGGTTTCTGGGTGCCCAACCGCAAGCTCTTCGGTGACAAGATTCAGGCTATTCGCCACGTGCTTTCGCCAACAGTAAGCTTCAGCTATGCGCCAGACTTTGGTGCTTCTCGCTATGGATACTGGGATACTTACCAGAAGACAGATGCCAATGGAAATGTATCGCTCGTCAGCTACTCGCCTTATCAAAACTCGCTCTTTGGAGTGCCGGGCAAGGGTAAGCAGGGAAGCATCTCCTTCACGTTGGGCAACAACCTCGAGATGAAGGTCAAGAGCGACAAAGATTCCACTGGATTTAAAAAGATAAGTCTTATCGATGCTTTCGATATCAATATGAGTTACAATACGGCAGCCAAGGTGCGGCCTTGGAGTGACCTCGGTATCGACTTGCGTCTGAAATGGTGGAAGAACTATACTTACAGTATGCATGCTGTCTTTGCCACCTATGCCTATGAACTTGACGAACAGGGTAATCCTTATGTGGGAACCCATACAGAGTGGGGCAAGGGACGTTTCGGACGTTTCCAGGGTATGTCGCAGAACTTCTCTTTCACGCTTACGCCTGAAAAGTTGAAGAAGCTTTTCGGAGGAGGAGATGACAGCGACAGCGAAAACTCCCGCAACAGGGATGACGATGAGGGTGTAGATACCAATATCGAAACCAATATCGACGATGATATGGAGGCCGGAAAGCATGGAGCCAAGAAGAAAGGCGGAAAGGCCAAGACCGATGACGACGGTTACATGGCTTTCAGTATGCCTTGGTCGCTTTCTGTGGGTTACGGTATCACCATGCGTGAGGATACTCGCCGCGAAAAGTTCAACGAGAGCACCATGCGCTATCCATACAAGTTTACCCAGACTCTCAACTTCAGTGGTAACGTGCGCATCAGTGATGGCTGGAACATCAGTTTCTCTTCTGGCTACGACTTCGAGAACAAGGCCATGAGTATGACAACAGCTTCTCTGCAGCGCGACCTCCACTGTTTCAATATGAGTTGTTCGGTGGTGCTGGCTCCTTATACCAGCTATAACTTCACGTTCCGTTGTAACGCTTCTACGCTTACTGATGCTTTGAAGTACGATAAGCGAAGCGGTTATTCCAACGCCGTGCAGTGGTATTGATGCTCCAAAGATAGACTGACACCTTATTATATATATAAGGATCAACTTTCGCAAGTTCAATAGAAGATATTTTATATAGAAAAGGCTTTTGCAACCAGGTTGCAGAAGCCTTTTTGTATTTTTGCATCCGAAAAAGAACAGAAATATAATATAACTAAAGTATCTTATCAATATGGAATCAAATCATCATCATCACAGTTGTGGTTGTGCTCAAGGTTCTCACGGTTGTGGCTGTGAGCATCATCACGAGCATCATCATCATGAACATGAGCATGGCAGTCTTGGCAAGCGCCTTCTGCTCATTTCGGTCACAGTATTATTGCTTATAGGAGCTTACTTCGTTGAGAAGACCTGCGCTCTTTCCACCTGGCAGCTGCTCCTGGTTTATCTTGTTCCCTATCTGCTGATAGGTCATGACACCTTGGGCGAGGCTGCCGAGGGTATTGCTCATGGACAGGTGTTCAATGAGCATTTCCTGATGACCATTGCCACCATAGGAGCCTTCTGCATCGGTTTCTTTCCGGGCGAGGAGACTGAGTTTGCTGAGGCTGTTTTCGTCATGCTTTTCTTCCAGGTGGGTGAACTCTTCGAGGGCTATGCCGAGGGAAAGAGTCACGACAGTATCTCACATCTGATGACCATCCGTCCTGATGTGGCTCACGTCAGCCGTGGAGAAGAGGTAGAGACTGTAGCCCCCGAAACGGTACAAATAGGCGAGACGGTTCTGGTAAAACGAGGAGAGAAAGTGCCTCTTGACGGTAAGGTCGTCAGTGGTTCTGCGCTTCTTGACACTTCTGCCCTTACTGGCGAGAGTGTACCTCGTGAGGTAAAAGAGGGCGATGAAGTTTATTCGGGCAGCATCAATGTGAAGGGAGAATTGCGTTTGCTGACCACCAAGACCTTTGGCGAGAGTACAGCCTCTCGCATCATAGCCTTGGTAGAGGGTGCCGGTGCAAGCAAGTCGCGCAGTGAGTCTTTCATCACCCGCTTTGCCCGCATTTATACTCCAGTAGTTGTGCTGGCAGCCTTGGTCTTGGCTGTAGTTCCGCCTCTCTTGGGCGCTTTGGGCTTGGGTGTGCAGCTCTTTGGCGAGGGTGGTTTTATGCAACTGTTGCCTCTATGGCTCAACCGTGCGCTAATCTTCCTTGTGGTATCCTGTCCTTGTGCATTGGTTATCAGTGTGCCGCTTACTTTCTTCGGCGGCATTGGCGGAGCCTCCCGTGCAGGTATTCTCATCAAGGGAAGCAGTTATATGGATGTCCTTGCCAAGGTGGGCATAGTGGTGTTTGATAAGACTGGAACGCTGACTCATGGCGAGGTATTGGTACAGGCCGATGAGGGAGCGCCTGTAGTGGTAGGCGATCGAGTAAAAGAAAGCAGTGCCGAGGCTATAGCCCAGTTGCGCCGTGAGGGCATCGTCAAGACGGTGATGCTTACTGGTGACCGTCAGGAAGTGGGCGAGCGCATAGCCCGACAGTTGGGTCTCGATGAATATAAAGCCGAGCTGATGCCTGCCGACAAGTTGGTTCATGTAGAACAACTGTTGAAGCAAAAGCCATCAGACAGGACTTTGGCTTATGTAGGTGATGGCATCAACGATGCGCCCGTATTAAAGAGGGCAGATGTAGGAATAGCCATGGGTGCCTTGGGATGTGATGCTGCCATCGAGGCTGCTGATGTGGTATTGATGGACGATGAGCCTCGAAAGGTTCCTCTTGCTGTTCACATTGCCCGTCGCACCATCCGCATAGCCCATCAGAATGTAGCCTTTGCCATAGGAGTCAAAGTAGCAGTCTTGTTGCTTGCCACCATGGGTTTAGGTACCATGTGGATGGCTGTCTTCGCCGATGTAGGCGTAACGGTTCTTGCTGTCCTCAATGCTATGAGAGCATTGAAGAAAGTGGAGTAGCATAGTTGCTTCTTTAAATTCTTTAACTTCCCTATTTGCGAAAGTTGAGTAAAAAATATCAACCCACCTGTCTTGGAAATCCAAAACAAGTGGGTTGTTATTTTAGGGCTTTTTACCTTTTTACCTTTTTACCCTTTTACCTTTTTACCTTTTTACTCTTTTACCTTTAAAAGTCTGATACTCATAGGACTCACGGTGATGAGTCGTTTTTTGTAGAGGTCGCCAATGGCACGCTTGAATACCTTTTTGCTGACATGGAAGCGTTCGTAGATATCGTCAGCCTCGCTCTTGTCGCCTAAGTCGCAGGCACCGTCATTATCGAGCAGATACTGGTAGAGTGTTTCGGCAAAGTCGGCAGTTTGCTGCTGTCCTGTTTTCTGCAGACTCACATCAATCTTTCCGTCAGGGCGCACTCTTCCGATATAGCCTTTCATTCTGTCGCCAGTATGAATGTACTGGAATATCTGGTCCTGATAGAGCAGACCCGGGTACTGGTTGTCGATGATGACCTTGAAGCCGAGGTCTGTCTTCTGCCAGATCAGCAAGTCCACTTCGTCGCCATGACGATAGTGAGGATGTTCCTCCGACAGATATCGCTCCACCTTGGCAGAAGCTACGATGCGATAGCTCTCCTCGTCAATATGTACGTGAACGATGTATGACTGGCCCAAAACCATGCGCTTCTTCTGCTCACGGAAGGGACAGAAGAGGTCTTTCATCAGTCCCCATCCCAAGAAGGCACCATATTCGTTCACCCATTTCACTTCGAGGTAAGCGAAGTCGCCCACTTTGGCAAGTGGCTTCTCGGTGGTAGCGATGAGTCGCTCGTCTTGGTCGAGGTAGATAAACACCTCAAGCTCGTCGCCGATGCTCACCTCTTCGGGTACATAACGGGTAGGGAGAAGGATTTCTCCTTCGTCACCTCCGTCAAGGTAAATGCCGAAGTCTACTCTTTTCACCACTCTCAGGTTGTTGAAATCGCCTAATTTTATCTTGTTGCTCATATATGTGTTCTTTGTTTTATCTGTAGGTTGTTTTTATTCTTCGCTCTTCACGTCTTCGTCCTCTACGTCTTCTTTCTCTACGTTTTCGTTCTTTTCTACCATACCGTCCTTCAGGTGTATGGTTCGGTCGGTAATAGAGGCAAGTCCCTCGTCGTGTGTGACAATGACAAAGGTTTGTCCGAACTTGTCGCGCAGATCGAAGAAGAGCTGATGCAGTTCAGCCTTGTTGTGTGAGTCGAGGCTGCCCGATGGCTCATCAGCAAGGATTACAGCAGGATGGTTTACCAAAGCTCTTGCCACAGCCACGCGTTGCTTCTCTCCTCCCGACAGTTCTGCTGGTTTGTGATGAGCTCTCTCGCTCAGCCCCATAAATTCGAGCAGTTCTTCAGCCCTTGCCTTGGCTTCCTTGCGGCTCTTGCCTGCAATGAAAGCTGGGATCATGATGTTTTCGAGAGCGGTAAACTCCGGCAGTAACTGATGAAACTGGAATACGAAACCGATGTGCTGGTTACGGAAGTCGCTCAACTTCCGCTGTGACAGTTTGCTCACGTCAATACCGTCTACCACAACGCTTCCCTCATCAGGACGGTCGAGTGTGCCAATGATCTGTAGCAGGGTGGTCTTGCCTGCGCCACTGGGGCCTACGATGCTTACCACCTCACCTTTATTGATATGCAGGTCGATACCTTTGAGAACCTGCAGCGAGCCGAAGCTCTTGGTTATTCCTTTGATGTCTATCATTGTTGTCTTTATTTAGTAGGCAAAATTACATAAAATATTTGGAAAAGTAACATCTTTGGAGCAAAACTCTCGTTTATTACTTCATTATTCCTTATAATTATTTTTTTTTATGATTCTTGGCTATGTTGGATTGGCGAAAAATGAGTATTTTTGTAAGCTATTATTAAAAACTAATCAATTACGAGGATGAAGACAAACAAGAACTATTGGCTCATGCTGCTCATGGCAGGCTGGGCTGTGATGAGCAGTACGGAAGCACAGGCTTCCGTGCGGGATACAATAGATATCAACTGGGGATGGCAGTTCCATCGCGGTGATATAAAAGGTATCAGCCAACCATCTGACAACATACAGAATCACAGCCTCTTGGATGAGGCTATGCGGGGATGCGAGCTTGTCAACCTGCCCCACGACTTCCTGCTCTATCAGCCCTGGGTGGCGCCGGGGGCAGACGAACGTGCCAACAGCAAGGATGCTGCCAATAATGTGAAAAGCCGACTCAGCGCAAGAGGATTCAAGGAGATGGGTATTGGCTGGTATCGATACGAACTGACACCGCACGAAGAATGGAAAGGAAGACGGGTGATGCTCGACTTCGGAGGTATTATGCTTGTGGGCGATGTCTATGTGAACGGACAGCATGTAGCGGCAACCGACTATGGCTATTTGGGATTTGATATCGACGTGAGCCCGTTGCTTCGTTATGGCGAGAAGAACGAGATTGCAGTGAGGGCAGATACGCGTGCTGCCAATAATTCGCGATGGTATACGGGCGGCGGACTCTTCCGTGATGTCCATCTTATTGTCACCAACGACCAACTCTATTTCCCTCGTCATCCGCTCTATATCACCACTCGCAACAACCGCGAGGTGAGCATCAGGGCAGAGATAGTGAACCGTCAGAAGAAACAGAAAGGTGAGAATTTAGGCTCGATGCCCATAGAGGTGAAAATCCTCGATATGGAAGGCAGAGTAGTGGCGCAGCAGAAAACCGACATGCCTTTCAATGCCAAGTGGCGCGACCGCGAGTATGAACTGCCTGTCATCACGCTGGAAGACGCCCAGCTGTGGTCGTGCGACCGTCCTTATCTCTATACTGTCGAGGTGACGCTCTACGACAAGGAAGGAAGAGTGGCTGACAAAACACGCGAGCATTTCGGTATGCGTACCATAGAACTGTCGCCCCAGCACGGACTCCTGCTCAACGGACAGAAAGTGCTGCTCAAGGGTTATGCCAATCATCACACCTTGGGAGCCCTTGGTGCAGCAGCCTATCCTCGTGCCATCGAGCAGCAGTTGCTCACCATGAAGCGCTTTGGCTTCAATCATATTCGTACATCTCATAATCCTTACAGCGAGGACCTGTTGCGTCTGTGCGACCAGTATGGCATCTTGGTGGTCGATGAGCTGTATGATAAATGGAACTCGCAGTTTACCGGAGGCAGGGCAGACTTCCTGAGCCTTTGGCAGAAGAACATACCCGAGTGGGTGAAGCGCGACCGCAATCATCCCTCCGTCGTTCTCTGGAGCCTGGGCAACGAGCTGCAGCATCATGCTGACATGCCCTTCAACGACTGGGGAGTAACCCTCTACAGACTGATGCGCCAACTGCTGCATCGCTATGACCATACCCGTCTCACCACGGTGGCTATGCATCCACGTTATCGCAATATCGATACCGACTCGTTGCCTGCCGACCTGGCTGTTGCCACAGAGGTCAACTCATATAATTACCGTTATATGTACTTCCCCGGCGACATGAAGCGTTATCCCGAAAAGATATTCTATCAGAGTGAGGCGAGTACAGAAGCCATGGGACCCAACTTCTTTGAGATGGAACTCGACAAGGTGATGGGACTTGCCTACTGGGGTGCGGTCGACTACTTAGGCGAGAGTTTGGGCTGGCCGCTGAAGGGATGGAACAAGGGAGTGTTCGATATGACCATGCTTCCCAAGCCCGATGCCTACTTCGTGAAGAGTATGTTCTCTGAAGAGCCGCTCGTACATATCGGAATCATCGAGAAGGCTGGTGTCGATACGCAGTGGAACGGCATCAATGTGGCAACCCAGCGGTTGTCTGAAAACTGGAACCGACCCCAGGGCGAGCAGCTCTCACTCTATACCTATACGAATGCCGACGAGGTGGAACTGCAGCTCAACGGCAGAAGTCTGGGAGTAAGAAAGAATGACGCTGATCCCAAGTTGCGCAACCGCATACGCTGGGATGCTGTGCCTTATGAGCCTGGCACATTGGTGGCTGTGGCAAGGATGGCAGGAAAGGTAGTGGCGCGTCATCAGCTTGCCACTACCGGAGAGGCTGTGGCGCTCAGGCTGGAACCGGAGTCTCGTTGCTGGCAAGCCGATGGCAAGGATCTGCAGTTTGTCAGAGTCACGGCAACCGACCGCAAGGGTCGCAGGGTGCTGAATGCCCATCAGTTGTTGCAGATAGATTTGAAGGGTGAGGCAGATATCGTGGCGGTAGGCAACGGCGATATGGCTTCGGCAGAGTTGCCTGTAGGCGACAAGCAGTTGACCAGCCATGCCTCCCGAAGTCTTTACGAGGGTGCTGCCTGTATCGTTCTCCGTTCCCGTCGTCAGGCAGGCAAGGTGGAGTTGAAGGTGAAAAGTGGAAAATTGTCAGCAGGAAGCCTGCGCATAAATATTCAGTAATATATAAGCGATAGTTGAGCAAATATTTTCTCCTAACTGGGAAAAAATATTTGCTCAGTTAGTTTTCTATTTTTTCCCAGTTATTTTTTTCTTTTTCAGCAATTCCTGCAAGAATATGCAGTATAAATATGCGCTTTGTGTAGCTGCCATATTTTTTGATGTACGTTATGATTTATTATCTATGATTTCCAATAACTTATAAATTCTGCATGATGGATTTTGATATTCTTTGAGTGACTTTGCTCTATTGACAGCATCTTCAAGGTGTTCTCTGAGAAAAGTCTTTTGTGTATCTGTATAGACGGACTTATTATAGTTGTGCCACACAGGAGCACTTCTCTTCAGTTCCTTAAGAACTGCGTCCGTACTTAATGCAGACCTCTGATCTTTTGCATGAAGCAGTAGCCATATCTCAAAACATGGATTGCTTAGCAGTAGTTCAGCTTTGCATGACATCAGCTTTTCGTTGATAACTGGAACATCCATGTCATACATAAGGAACGTGTCAACTTTATCATATGAAGATATTTTGAGTTCTCTTGTATGCTTGTCAACAAGAGCTTGGGTTATTCTTGTTCCTTCTATGTGTGAAATGATACGTACAGGAGATTTGTACCATTTCTTGATAAGATTAAGATAGCCTACCTCTGTTTCTCCCTCGCAAATGACGAGGGCTATTTTGCGCATTCGCTTATCAGGTGATTTTTCTCTTCTGCTTGCCATAATTATCCCTCCAATAATTGTTTGATGCTATCTACTGAAGAGTCAACATATGGTACAGCATCGAAGCGCCCTTGTATATAACCCTTTTCTGCATCCATATTTTCACGGAAGTCTTTGAAGTCATACAGGGAATATACTTCTGTAGCTCCATCTTCTGATTTATTGACAAAGACTATCTGATCCCTTCTTAATCTTTTGACATCAATTAGATTAGTATTATGGGATGAGAATAGCAGTTGGCTGCCTTCCGATGCATGAATCAAGTCAAGGATAAAGTCTGCCAATCGGGTATGAAGCCCCATGTCAAATTCATCCATCATAATACCCTTCCTGTTTTTTACAACGTCAAGCAGACGGATCAGTATCTGGAAAAGTTTTCTTGTACCGTTAGACTCTTCCAAATCCAAGTCAAACATTACGTCTTTTTGGTTTCGATGGATAGTTTTGAACTTCAATACATCGATCAGTTTGAACGACAAGTCTCCCTGTCCTGGTATTGCTATAGGTGCAGGAACTTGTTCCTTTCTGGCTTCTATGTCTGTTATGTCGGTATCACAGATTTCAAGAGCTTTTAAAATGACTTTCTTATAAGTATTGAAACTATCAAGAACCAAGATTTCATTGACATTTACAAGTCCCAACAAGAATTGATTCAAGAAGTAGCGGTAAAGTTTTTGGGCAATCTCCCTGTTCATCAAACTGGCCCTGCTCAAGAAGAGGTTCTTGTCACTGGTGTTCAATACGACATCTGATGGTTTATTGATGGCACCAGAGCCAAAACTATACTTGCCATCAGCTGCACGCAAGAAAACTTTTGCTCTCCTGCCCAAAGGGTAATGGTAAAGACTTTCTGAAATGACTTTTGTCTTAGTTAGTTCAAAAGAATATTCGTACTCTATGCCCTCGCAAACAAAATCAATCATAAATTTGCTTGTCTTATTTTGCC
The DNA here is from genome assembly GCA_963587495.1 of Clostridia bacterium. Lineage (GTDB taxonomy): Bacteria > Bacteroidota > Bacteroidia > Bacteroidales > Bacteroidaceae > Prevotella. The sequence continues at coordinate 17,160 of CAVACC010000035.1, forward strand.
ATCCATCAAATTTGAATGGTTCAAAATTGAAAACAGTCCCTTCATTGTACAGGTGTGAGTTCAATATCATTCTACAGCAGAAATCTATGGCCTTTAGTATATTGGACTTACCTGAGGCATTCGGACCAAACAGACCGACAGACTTCAATACTGGAACGCCGTTCCAGTCCATGACGTTGTGTCCCAGTTCACGAGCGAGTGCTGTATTTATATTAGCTGCTCGGAAGTCTATTCTAACTTGATCTCTAATGGAAAAGAAGTTTTCAAATTCAATTTTGAGTATCATTTCGATGTTTGTTTTGTATTTTTTCTGCAAATATAGGTATTTGTTTTGAATTTTTCCTCGTTTATAATGTTAAAAGTTCTCTCGGATAGTCTTTTTAACTTTTATATGATTAAATGGAGCTCAAATAAAGCATTTCTACCAGAATAACTAAAGGATAATATGTAAAATGCTACTTGTTTGCCACAATTTTAGCAGGAACCTTTGTATTCGGATGGGGTGACGCCCTTCTCGCGCTTGAACAGGCGGTTGAAATACGAGAAGTTGTCGAAGCCGCATTGCTGTGCCACTTCGTTGATAGGCTTGTCGGGGAATTGTAGCAACAACTTGCAAGCCATGTCGAGACGAAGACTCAGGATGTAGCTGGAGGTGGTAAGACCCGTCAGGGCTTTGACGCGGCGGTTGAGTTGTCCACGCGACATATACATGGCAGAGGCCAGTTCTTCCAGACTGATCATACCAGCAGGCAGGCGCTGTTCTATCTCGCAGCGAAGGTCTTGCACGAATTTCTCGTCTGGTTCATGAACGCCCTTTGTTGAGGAAGAAGATTGAGATTGTCCTGTATCTTCAGCGGAGTTAGGTTCTGAGATAGGGGTGTCAGCCAGTCTGTGCTTTCTTCTTCTACTACGTCTTATTATGATGGCAGCAGCTGCTATCAGCGTCATAACAATGAGGGTGAAGGCTTTGACGTGGAGTTGATAGCGCGTTTCTTCCTGTGCGATGGCTGCAACCGACAGACAGTCGCCTAACAATTGCCTGTTCTTACTCTGCCGACAGAGGGGCAGGGCAAGCAGACTGTACTTGAGGCTCTGCGTATAGTCGTTGTGTGCCAGAAAATGTTCTGAAGCCCAGTACCAGGTGTACATACGGATGGTATCAGCAGGAGTGCTGTGTAGGAAGCGAAGCGACTGGTCGCTCGTCTTCTCCTCATAGAAGAGATTCATCAGTTGGTTGGCTGCAGAAACGAGGCGTGCTTGGTCGTGCTGCTCGGTGATGAGCAGCAGACTGTCTATATTCGTGTCCTTGGCAGCTCTGATGGGGGGGCATAGGTGTGTGAGCAAAAGGACAATTAGTAGTATTTTCTTCATTTTTGCAGTCATTATGTCTGCAAAGATACATTATTATTTTGAAAAATGAAAAAAAATCACAGAAAAAACGATTATTCCGACTTCTGCCCTTCGAAAGTTGAGATAAAACAAAAGCAGCAGCGCTTTTTGGGGCGCTGCTGCTACATTCAGAAGAAGATCTTTACTGACGCTTCATGATCTTCTTTCCATTCACAATATACACTCCCTTCCCAGGGTAATTCACCTTTCGTCCGTTCATGTCGTACACCGTTACAGGGCGTCCTTCGCTGTCGACGAAGATGTTGCGGATGCCTGTTGGTTCCTGTGGCGTAATCTTCATGCCGTAAATCTTCAGCCAGCTCTTGCCTGCCATGGCGCGAGCCCTTGCAGGAGCCTTCTTCTCGTCACCCGTGTACTGGCTGTTATAGATGTACACATACTGTGGTGTTGCCACATCATAAGAAACCTGCACTTTGTCTTGCATGTCGGCAGCATAGTACTTGGCCTCTTCCTCACCTATCTTCACGGCCAGTTGTGAACCGCCTTCTGTCTGATAGTCGATATCGATAGTTCCCTTTCCGTTTACTACGATAATCAGTCCGTTGTACCAGTTTCCGAAGTCTGCCGTTACGGTGGCATCGGCAGGAATACGGTTGTTCATCGTGTAGTAATCCATAGAGGTGTTGAGGATGAGACACTGTTCCTTGGCGTCAAATCCGTCATCATTTGCTGCAGGCAGATTGTAGTAGACATTGTTGATTACTACATTTTCAACGTTCAGAGCCTCTCCTGTATTCTGGTCTACCAGGTCGGAAGAGAAGTTGGTCTGATAGTCTTCTCTTATCTCGGGTACCTCTACATTGTCGTCAGTACGAGGTGCTCCTATCACTACGTGGGTTTGCTTCTCCTTGCCCAGCCAGATGGAACCTTCCATAAAATAAGCACCCTCAGGCTCGAGAATCCTCAGCATCTTGTCGAGGTCTAACCAATAAACGTTATCCATGGCAGATTCTGTACCGGTGAGGTTGAGCAGGGCATGCTCGCCTCTGAGGGTAAGACCGTCCTCTGGTCCTGTCTTCGTGTATAAACCGTGAGTACCTCCTGATGCCACCACGGTGCAGTTGTCGATGGTCAGGCTTCCGCAGTACATGTTTATTCCGCAGGCGTATCCACCCTTTTCCTCATTCGTAGTCTCGAGGGTCAGTATGCTGTTCTCGTCGCCCACGATGGTCAGGTTGCTTCCTCCAGGTACGCCTAATTGATGACCATACATGATAGGAGTGCCAGGAGCTTTCAGCGTGCAATGGCCTACTACGCGGATGGTCAGGTCGCCGCCGCTTCCGTTGATGATATTGGATGCCTTGAACTTGGTTGCATCGATATTAGCCCAGGTGAGTGTCAGCACCTCGCTCTTCGGGTCGTAGCTCACGGTTTTGTCGCCAAATATATCATAGGCGTTCTTCTCGTCTACCAGTCTGCCGCATACGTAGAGCACCACCTTCTTGACAACTGGAGGCTCATAGGTGTAGACCTGCTTCGCATACTCGCTGCTGTTTATGCCGTCCACGATGTAGGCATATATTGTTGCCGACTGCTCGCTGAGTTTCAGCGGTTCAGTGAATACAGCATATTCCACTTCATCCTTTGCAGTGCCTTCGGGCACCAGCTTGTAGTAGAGTGTGCCAGAGGCGTTGGGGTTGGTTATCGTTACCGTGATGGGTTCTGTGTAGGTGCAACTTTCTTTCGAGAACACAGGGTTGTTGAGTGTGATGAATCCCTCGCCCTCCGTCTTTTGGTTGAAGCGGCTCCATGGGTACTTGTCGTTGTAGTTTGAACCCTCGGGCACAATCAGTCGGGTGGAGCTATAATGTTTAGCATCAAAAACATAATTTTCGGCTTCGGGAGCCGTAGGCGCGTGGCACACAATATCGGTGAGCGGACAATCTTTGAACGTGTTTCCGCCATAAAACTGTTTGACAGTAGAAGGCAACACCACGCGCGTCAAACTTGTACAAGACATGAACAGCTCTTCGGGTATGCTGGTCACACCCTCAGGTATAAACATCTCTTTTAGCTGTTTGCAGTTTTCAAAAGCATTGTAGCCAAGAGAGTTTACGGTGGCGGGAAGCTCACTCTTGTCGAAGAGCGTGCCCGCAAAGGCGTAAGAGCCTATCGTCTTCACATTAGTGGGAAGAGTGATGTCAGCCAGCAGTTCGCAGTTTCTAAACATACTGTTTTCAATGGTCTCCAGGTTCTTGGGGAACACGAAACGTTTGAGGCCCTTACAATCAGCAAAGCTACCTGCTATATTGGTCACGGTTTCGGGCAACACCACCTCTTCTATTCCAGAGCCTTCAAAGGCATCTCTTTCAATCGACATCAGCCCAGCGGGAAATTCCACCTGTTTCAGCGATACACATTTATAAAATGTATATTCGGGTATGGTGGTGAGCGTTGCTGGCAACTTAACCTCCTTTAGCGATTCACAGTCAGAAAACAGATTGCTGCCAATGGTCACGCCATCGCCAATGGTCATGCGCTCCAACGCTTTACAACCACTGAACACCCCTCTGCCCATTGTCTTAACGCTTGTAGGAATAACGATATCGTTCAGCACATCACAAGCGTAAAACAACTTGTCAGGTATATCTGTCAGACTGCTGGGCAACGTCACCTTCTTTAGCGCAGAACAACTCTCGAAAAGCTCTGCATCTATACTTGTCACGCTCTCAGGTATTACCACCTCGGTCAGATTACAACAGCCGGAAAATGCGCCACTTCCGATGGTTTCAAGACTGTTGGGCAGATTTAGTTCAGTAAGTGCTTGACATCCGGACAGAGCCGAATAGCCGATCGACTTCAATTGGGGTCCAAACGATATCTTGCGCAACTTTTGGCAAGCCCCGAACGCAGCATTCGGCACATCAGTAATCAGCGGTAGCGAGATCTCGCCGTCCCACATTTTGCACTGATAAAATGCACTCGTGCCAAGGGTGGTGAGCGACTTTGGTAGGTTCATGCTCTCCAACGCCTTACAACCATAGAACGCGTTGTTTCCAATGGTGGTGAGGCCCTCAGGCAAACGGAGTGCCTTCAGGTTGTAGCAGCCATTAAAAGCATACTCTTCAATCACCTTGAGGTCGCTCGGAATGTTGTTAACGTTTTCCAGCTTTATACACTTCTCAAACGTATATTTGTCAATCTTTTCAAGCGAGGTGCCAGGAGCAAAGTTTACTTCTTTTACATAAGCTTCGCGGAACGCGCTGGTACCTATCTCCTTAAGCGACTTCGGAAGGTTGTAGGTTTGTGTATTACTGTTCAAAAATGCGCTGTGCTCAATACTGGTGATGCCCTCAGAAAGGGTGAGCGACTTAAATCCAGAACATCTGAAGATAGAATTGGGCAACTTGTCCCATAGATGAGGCACGGTGTAGTCGCAGTTCAGACTACTACATAGGTAAAAGACGCTATGACCTATGCTCTTAAGGTTGGGGGTCTTCATCTCGCCCTCATATTTCCATGTTTCACATCCGCTGAAGGCACTATTGCCAATGGTTTCAATAGACAACGGCATATTCATGGTTGTAAGATAGGCACAATTGTCAAAAGCACTAACACCAATAGAGGTGACGTTGTCTGACATTTGCACCGTCTGCAGTCGCCTACAATTATAAAAAGCTTCCCTTGGTATCTCTGTGAGGCTGTTTGGCAGCACTACGTTTACCAGTTTGCTATTTTTAAAACACCTTTCTCCTAACGAGTTGAACCCTTCAGGAAGGGTTAATGTTTCAAGGCCCGCATACTCAAAAGCGGCATTACCTATCTTCTTCATTGTCGAAGGCCAAACGATGGTTTTCAATGCCGAACAGCTTGCAAACCACAGAGATGGAATTTCGGCACACCCCTCTAAAAAGGTTACCTTTTCTAATGCGGTGCAATTGATAAAGCCATCCCTCAAAAGCGTCTTAGGCAATGTTGCTTCTTTTATCGTTTTGCAGTTTTTCAGATAAATGTATGCAATCGTATTGGCACCTAAATACTCAATGCTTTCAATAGGCGAATTGCTTTCATAAGAAACAGACGTCTCTTTGAGTCCTGAGTGAAAGATTACCTTTTTCGTTTTTTCCTTAAGGATAATTCTCACATCCCTTATTGCATACGACTTTTTGTCTTCATCGTTTTCATCAACAAGTCTGGTTGGAAACTCAAGTACTTCAGGGAAATCTGCATTACCTGAAGTAGCGTAATGCACTTCCCAATAATAAGTCTTGGCGCTCGCATCGTAGCGAAGATATTTAACGGTTAGATATTTGTCGGGCACTACTGTAGCATGAACACTTAATCCCATAAACATAAGTACACAGAGGATGGCAAAAGCCTTCACTCGTTTGTACCCAGACGGGGTGGGTGAATGGAGAATTTTGGTAGATAGTTGTTTCATAATAGAGTTTAACTAATTGGTTTATAATTTCGTTAAATAACGTTATTCTAATTCGTCGAACTCACGTTATTTAGTAACACAGGCATACTTATCGTCAAGACAAGCAGCACCATGAGCCATCTGCAAACCTTGCAGAAAGGAGGAGTAGACTTCTGTTTCGTCACAGACCGAAGTGACGGGATTCGTGCCTGCACAGCACCGCTATGCGACCGAAGGACTGATGTAAAATTCTTCATATTGTTTCGGTTTTTATTGGTTTATATTGTGATGGGAAATCTCTGTCAGTATCAGGCTGAAACACACAGGTGTCTTCGGTTGCAAATTTACAAAAAAATCATCATAATGAATTGTACAAAAAAGGCTTTGAATAGCACAAAAGAGGCTTTTTGTATAGTACAAAACGTGCATAGGGTGTCGCATTCCCCATGAATGAGGCAATGCGACACCCTATGTGTTGATGTTAAACTGAATTTCAGAAAATGATGAACGGCTTACTTGTTGAAAGCATAGTAGAAGCCATCGTTCATCGCCATGCGGAGCTGGTACAAGCCATTCTCGTCGGCAGTGACATTCATCTTTGCGCCACTTGGCAGACAGGCCTGGATGCTGCCGTCCTCATTGAAGCTGAACAGCTCGTGAATGTCGCCGTCCTTGCTGTACGACCAGCTCTTGTTCTTCTTGTTGAATACGAAGTAAGACTTCTCGCCGTCGGGGTCGGTTATCTCGTAACCATTCTTCAAAGTCTTGACAGCATACATACGTCCGTCCTTACCCATCACGTCCTTGGTGGTTCCCACCTGTCCGATCACCTTCTCGCCTGTCCAGAACTCGATGGAGTTGAGCACGAGGAGGTCGGCTACAGAACATACAGCATAGGCTGGAGAGATGAGGATAAAGATAAGCTCATTGACAAACTTGTTGCCTGTAGCTCGCTTGTTCCAGCTGAGTACTGAGTTGGTAAGGCCGAAAGAGCCGATGCATGAACTGAGAGTCAAGGCACCCACTGTGACTGCGATGACTGATTTGGTGAATGTTTTCTTCATCTTGTTAAAAAATTAATGTATGTTGATAATTGATTATAGTGTTTCCGGTTCTCGAAAAGCCCTAAAACTTGAAATGCCGTTTCAGCCAGCGGCTCATCATCTCGTAGGCACTCTCTTCCTCCTGATGCTGAGGCTCTGCAAAGGTGAGATGCTCGCCAGAGGCATCACCATGCTGGTCGGGGAAGATGATCATCAGATTGGTGCCGGAGAAGAAACGGGTCAGCTCTTCGGGCAGACGCTCAAGGGCGGTCTTGTGAGAGACGGTTCCCTTACGGGCTGTTACCACCACAAACATGTGGTCGGGAGCTATCTGCGAGGCTATCTGGGGCATCTCGTTCCAATGGTTCATGAGCGTATAGTCGGAACGGACCTCGGGATAGCGGTTCTTGATAAACTCGTTGATGAGCGAAAGTGCCTCCATACGGCCATGGAACTGTATGCGGCAGTCGAGGTTGCGTGCCATGCGCGACAGACGTTCTACCCAGCGGTAGAAACCTGGCTCAAACTCAGCTCTTGAGGGAACAGCCACCTGTATGCGGCGTATGGTGTTGAGCGGCTGGCGGATGCGTGCCATGATGATCTGGCGGCTGAGCCCATTGAACAGACTCTGATGGAACTCGCCCCAGAACTTAGGTGAGCGCTCCGGATGCATGTGCATGCCGATGATGATCTCGGAACACTGAAACTCGTTGAAGGCGTGCTTGATGCCATTGGCGATGTTGGCAGCTATTCTGACCTGGGTCTGCGTGAGCACATCGGTGGCTGCTGCTATCTGGCTGCAATGTTCGAGCAGCCGCTTGCCTTGCTCCTGGTTGTAGCGCATGTCTTTGTCCTCATACACCACGTTGAGGCAAACCAAACCGCGGTTCAGCTTCTGGTTTCTCACCAAGAAGGCGAGGCTCATCAGGTTGTCGGCATATTCGGGATAGCGCACGGGGATGAGTATCTTCTCATCGTTGGCGCTCTTCTCGTCCTCAGCCTCCGGCAGCTCCTTGTCTCTTAGTACTATCATGCGCGAAGACCAGTCGGTTAGCAGCGAGGAGATGATACAGGTGCACAGTATCATGATCACCACACCGTTGAGCATGTCGTCATCGACAAGATAGGTATTCTTGCCTACAAGAATGTTCATTCCCACCATCACCATGGCGATACTGCCTGCAGCATGGGCAGAGGTAAGACCGAACATCATGTGACCCGAAGACAGGGGCAGGCGGAAGCCAAAACAGGCAGCATAGGCGGCAATGGCCTTGCCCAGGGTGCCAAAGAACACGATGCACAGCACCACCCAGAGAATATGACCGCCCTGGAAGAGCAGTCCCACATTGATCAGCATGCCCACTCCTATCAGGAAGTAGGGAATGAAGAGGGCGTTGCCGATAAACTCGAGCCGGTTCATCAGAGGCGACACATGAGGTATATACCTATTTAATATAAGGCCCGCAAAGAAGGCACCAAAGACTCCCTCGATGCCTACCATCTGCGAGAGGGCGGCACTCATGAAGAGCATGGCCATGACAAAGATAAACTGCATCACGGCATCGCTGTATCGGCGAAGGAACCATCGGGTGAGGCGGGGAATGAGGAATATCATCACGCTGCAGTAAGCGGCAAACTTGGCTGCAAAGAGTACCCAGAAGAGTACGCCGTCGTGCTCGGTGAACGAAGCCACAAGACCTGCCAGCATCACTAAGGCGATGAGCAGGGAGATCATGCTCGACCCCACACTCAGTGTGACGCTCGGCTTCTGTTGCAGTCCGTAACGCGACACGATGGGGTAGGCAATGAGCGTATTCGAGGCCATGATGCAGCTCAGCAGGAATGAGGCTTTGGTGGAATAGTCCAAGAGGGTGACGCTCATCCAATAGGTGAGTCCGAAAGGAACAAAGCACGTCAGCAGACCATAAGTGAGCAGTCTCGCCTTCGCCTTCTTCATGCCCTCCATGTCCATCTCGAGGGCAGCCAGAAACATGATGTAGTACAGACCCACCTTGCCAAACAACTCAAAGGAAGAGTCGCGCTCCAGGATGTTGAGCCCGTACTTGCCTATGAGCACTCCCGCCAATACCATACCGATGATGTGTGGAATGCGGAGCTTACCCATGATGATAGGCGCAAAGAGGATGATGATCATCACGACGAAGAAGATCAGCGTAGGGTCGGTTATCGGGAAATATTGTGCAATGTTCAGCATAGGCATTCAGTTTTTCGGGAGAGTTCACGAGCATCAGCTGCATCACTCTTCCTATAATATGGGTGCAAAAATAATAATAAATCTTGAAAAAGCAAAGTCTTTTGCCTCCTTATCAATTATATGTGCAAAGATTTTTGTATTTTTGCACCCTGAAAACAAACTTAAGATAAAAAGATTAGGATAATACGTGTATGAAAAAAGGACTGTTTGCACTTGCCTTGGGTACGTTTACCCTTGGTGTCGCCGAATTTATTATCGAGGGAATCCTCACCGATGTGGCACACAGTATGAATGTGTCCATCCCTCAGGCTGGTCATCTCATCTCGGTCTATGCATTAGGAGTATGTGCCGGAGCATTCTCGCTGATATTGATGCATAAGTATCGCCCGAAGAATATACTTTTGTTTCTTGTGTCGTTGGTGGTCCTCGGAGCCGTCATTGCCACGATGGCACCAAGCTATTGGCTGTTGCTTTGTGCCCGGTTCATACAGGGACTGCCTCATGGCGCCTATTTTGGAACAGCCACCATTGTGGCGGTGAAGATGGCGAAAGAGGGCAAGGGCACCAAGGCGGTGGCGATGATGTGTGCCGGTATGCCTTTTGCCAACCTGATGGGTGTTCCGTTGGGTACCTACCTGAGTCACACCATCTCCTGGCGAGTACCTTTTGTGATGTCGGTGGTGTTGGGCATCATCACGCTCTATATGATTCACAAGTGGGTGCCCGATGTGGAGGCATTGCCCAATAAGGGTATGAAGGCGCAGTTCCGATTCATGCGCCATCTGGCTCCCTGGCTTATCATCGCCGCCACCTTCTTGGGCAATGGCGGTATTCTCTGTTGGTTCAGCTACATCTCTCCACTCTTGCAGATGAACAGTGGATTCCATGCATCGAGTATTTCGTTGCTGATGATCCTTGCCGGTTTGGGAATGGTAGTGGGCAACCAGGTGAGTGCATTGCTGGCAGACCGCTTCAAGCCAGGCCGCTTTACCTGTTATCTTCAGTTCTTGGCAGCGGCTGCCTTGCTTGCCACCTTCTTCCTGTCGCACAATGGCTGGGTAACGGCTTCGATGATGTTTGTCTCCTGTGCCTGTCTTTTCGGC
>CAVACC010000036.1:0-27227 GCA_963587495.1 Clostridia bacterium
CACGGATTACACGGATTTTTTTAAGAGAGATGAAAATCGCTTTACTTATATTAGCACTATAAATCCGTGTAATCCGTGCCTTATCTATATCCTAAGAAGCTTATGACACACCCACTCTTTTTGTGAAGAATTTCATCAAATGGAATTTTTGCAAAAACACTATTCAAACGACAGTTTCTTGAGTCTTCCTCTTAGTGTTTCTGCTTCCGATTTACGGATGGAGAGAGTGATAGAGCAGGTATTGTCATATTCCTGACTCACAATACGGGGTTGCATTTCCTTGACAACCCGCATCACATCATTCATCATCACATAAGGGAAATCATACTTCACCAGTTCTTCCACCTGTCTTGTCTCTTGTACGGAGTCTTCGATGGCCAAGGCAGCAGCTGCCTTGTAAGCCACAATGAGTCCACCGGTTCCAAGGTTGACACCACCATAATATCGCACCACAATAATCAAGATATCTGTAAGGTCGTTGCTGTTGATCTGCCCCAAGATAGGTTTGCCTGCCGTACTGCTGGGCTCGCCATCATCATTGGCACGAAACTCTGTCCTCTCAGCCCCAAGCATATAAGCATAACATACATGTCGGGCATCGTAATACTTCTTGCGGTAAGAGGCAACAATCTCCTTCACCTCATCAAGCGTTTCCACATGATGTGAAAAAGCGAGGAACTTACTCCGTTTTTCAGAGTAAGTCCCCTCGCCTATTTTATTTGTTATAGTCTTATATTCGTCAATCACCGTACAAATGTTGAAATTCGTATTCTTATTTGAGTTTGTGAATAATGAGTCCGCTGCGCAATTTAGGCTCGAACCATGTAGCCTTAGGTGGCATAATCTTTCCACTGTCAGCAATATCCATAATCTGTTGCATTGTGACAGGATGTAAGGCAAGAGCCATACGCATCTCACCACTGTCTACACGACGCTTCAACTCACCTAAACCGCGAAGACCTCCAACGAAATCAATACGCTTGTCGGAACGCAAATCCTTGATGCCCAATATCTCGTCAAGAATCAATCGGGAAGAAATATCAACATCCAGCACACCGATAGGATCGCTGTCATCATAGGTTCCAGGCTTGGCAAAGAGTCCATACCACTTTCCGTCCAGATATAAGAGGAAAGAGTGAAGAGCAGCAGGCTTGAGAACATCCAATCCAAATTTATCAATAGCCTCCTCGACTGGCATCTTCTCATAACAAGGTATTCCATCTTCCTCGCCCGACACATTGACATTGACGGCATCAATCTCTATGACCTCGAAGTTCTCGGTCAACTTGTCAAGGAACTGATCTGAAGTAAGACCATTCAGGTCTTTCACGACACGATTGTAGTCGAGAATGGTCAATTGACTGGCCTGGAAACAAACTGCCATGAAGTAGTTGTACTCTTCTTTACCGGTATGGTTAGGGTTCTGTTTTGCCTTTTCTGCACCAACGAGTGCGGCTGCAGCAGAACGATGATGTCCGTCGGCAATATAAAGACTTGGCATCTTGGCAAACTCAGACGTAATAGTAGCAATATCCTTGTCGTCGCCTACCACCCAGAACTGATGACGGAAACCGTCGATCGGAGCTATGAAATCATATTCGGGTGTAGTAGCAGCATAGCGCATCAATATCTCATTGAGAACTGCGTTGTCGGGATAAGCAAAGAACACGGGTTCGATATTGGCATCGCATACACGCACATGCTTCATGCGGTCTTCCTCCTTGTCGCGACGGGTAAGTTCATGCTTCTTGATGACACCAGTAAGATAATCGTTCACATAGGCACCAACGACCAGACCATATTGAGTCTTGCCGTTCATCGTCTGCGCATAGATATAATACTGTTCCTTGTCATCCTGCTTCAGCCAGCCGTTTTCCTGAAACTTTTTGAAGTTTTCAGCCGCACTTTCATAGACGCGCGGATCATACTCAGAGGTACCAGGTTCGAAGTTGATTTCTGGTTTGATGATATGATAAAGACTCTTCTCATTATCACCAGCCTCTTCACGGGCTTCCTCAGAATTGAGGACATCGTATGGACGAGACTCCACCTGTTCTACAAGATCCTTAGGAGGTCTCACTCCCTTGAAAGGTTTAATAATTGCCATAATAGTTTTCTTTGAGGTTTTGAATATTGAAACCCAATCGGTCATCAGACCCAAGAGATGGGCTTACATCATAAATGTTTATATCCTATAAAACGCAAAAAACTTTGAGACTTGACCAAGAACCATGATGACAACCTTACAAAAAAGTAATCATCCTGCTCTGTGTTCAAATCTCAAAGTTCTATATCAGTTTACTTGTTTACCTGGAACTTTGTGCAGCCGTCCTTGAAGAAGGCATTGATTTGCTTGGCAGCAGCAATACCAGCATTGATATTTGCCTCAGCAGTCTGCGCTCCCATCTTCTTAGGTGTAGAGAAATAACGACCTTCAAACTGTGCAAAGTCGGCATCAGCATCAGGCTTGATGTCTGTGATAAACTTCAAGTCCTCACGCTCAGCAAGAAGTTTCAACAGTTCTGGTTCATTGATTACTTCCTTGCGGGCTGTATTGATAAGAATACCACCCTTTGGCAACTGATTCACTGTCTTATAGTCGATACTCTTGATGGTTTCAGGAGTTGCAGGAATATGAAGCGACACAATATCGCAAGTCTGGAACAACTCATCCTGGCTCTTTACTGCATGAACACCAGCAGCCTCTATTACGTCGGCAGGACAGAAAGCATCATAAGCAGCCACTTCCATACCAAAGCCCTTAGCGATACGTGCTACGTTTCGGCCTACATTACCAAAAGCAAGGATACCTAATTTCTTACCCTTCAACTCAGAGCCGGCCTTTCCATTATAGAAGTTACGAACGGCAAAAACGAGCAAGCCAAAAACAAGCTCTGCCACCGCATTAGAGTTCTGACCAGGAGTGTTCTCTGCTACTACATGATGGGCAGTAGCTGCAGCCAGGTCGATATTATCATAACCAGCACCTGCACGAACAACAATCTTCAGATTCTTAGCAGCCTCGAGAACCTCGACATCAGCCTTGTCTGAACGGATGATCATTGCATCTACGTCTTTCACTGCATCGAGAAGTTGCGCTTTCTCTGTATATTTTTCAAGCAGAACCAACTCATTGCCGGCTCCTTCTATTTCTTTCTTGATACCCTCTACAGCAGCTGCTGCAAAAGGTTTTTCTGTTGCAACTAAAACTTTCATAATAATAATTGAATAATAAAATTCGAAAGTCGAATATAAAGATATAAAAGAGGAGGTAGGATGCTGTAATCTGACAGTTTGCCTAACAGCAACATCCTACCATCTATTTTCCACTTAGATTAATGTTGTGCCTCAAAATCCTGCATGGCCTTGACGAGTGCGTTGACACCCTCCATAGTCATGGCGTTGTAGCAACTTGCACGGAAACCACCCACTGAACGGTGACCCTTGATGCCCACCATACCACGTTCGGTAGCAAACTCGAAGAAAGGCTTCTCCAACTCAGCATACTCATCGTTCATTACGAAACAGATGTTCATCAAAGAACGAGAAGCTTCTTCCACAGTACCCTTGAACAACTTGTTGCGGTCAATTTCAGCATACAAGACCTCTGCACGCTCATGAGCACGCTTGTCTGCAGCCTCCACACCACCATTCTTCTTCAACCAGCGAAGATTCTCCATCAAAGAATAGATAGGAACTACAGGAGGAGTGTTGAACATACTTCCCTTGTCTACATGAGTACGATAGTCAATCATTGTAGGCAATTCACGTGGAGCCTTACCCAACATATCATCCTTGACAACTATCACAGTAACACCCGCCATAGAAAGATTCTTCTGTGCACCAGCATAGATAGCAGTATACTTGGAAACGTCTACAGGACGACTCATGATATCAGAACTCATATCCGCAATCAGTGGAACTGCAACATCAGGATCACGACGCAACTCAGTACCATAAATAGTATTGTTGGAAGTGATGTGCAAATAATCTGCATCAGCAGGAACATTGTTCTCAAACTGTGGATAATAGCTGAAGTTGGCCTCGGACGATGATGCGATCTCAACGACCTCACCAAAATGCTTAGCCTCTTTCATCGCCTTCTTGGCCCAAGTACCAGAATTAACGTAGGCAGCCTTCTTGATGAGGAAGTTAGCAGGAATCTGCATAAACTGTAACGAGGCACCACCACCAAGGAAGATTACAGAATAGCCTTCAGGAATGTCGAGAAGTTCCTTGAAAAGGGAGACTGCCTCGTCAACAACTGGCTGGAAATCTTTTGCACGGTGGCTGATTTCCATCAATGAAAGACCAGAACCATTAAAATCCAAAATCTGCTTAGCTGTGTTCTCAATGACTTCGCGTGGAAGCATTGATGGACCTGCATTAAAATTGTACTTCTTCATCTGTTGTTTATTTAAGTTTTAGTGTAATGTTCTCCTTTATTGGAAAAATACATCGGCGAAATTACAATTAATATTTGAAACTACCAAATATTTCTGCACATTTTTAGCATTTTGAGCAAAAAACTAACAATTTATCACTCCATTTCTAAAAAAGCATGCATATTCATGCAGTTTACCTCACTTCTTCTACAACTGTCCTGATGCCTTTAATCTTCTCACCAGCTACTTGTCGGAGCACCTGTCTGAGGCGTGGACGTGCCACAGCCACATAGGCATATCTTTCTTTTACGTCTATCTTTCCAATCTCTGTAGTCGTAAGGCCTCCTTTTTTACAGAGGAAACCTACAATATCGCCCTTGCTAATCTTGTCTTTCTTACCTTTACCGATATAGAGTGTTGCCATTCGTGGAAGAGCAGGCGCTGGCAGTTCGGCCGGAATCTCATAATCTTCCACCTCAGCATCAACATACTCAGGAATGCTTTCTGTAGGTCCCAATAGGAAATAGGCTTTACCTTTCGACTCCCATCGTGCAGTTCTTCCCACACGGTGTATGTATCCGTCCTCGCTCTCGGGAAGATGATAGTGAACGATATTGTCGATATTAGGAATATCAAGTCCACGCGAAGCCAAATCGGTGCTTACAAAAATGTAGGCACTGCCATTGCTGAACTTGTAAAGCGCATCCTCACGCATTTTCTGTTCCATACCTCCATGGAAGCAGGAGGTAGAAAAGCCTTCCTGACGCAAGAACTGGTCTGTACGCTCCACACTGTCGCGATAGTTGAGGAACACGATACTGCTTTCATCCCCAAAACTGCGAAGCAATTTCGACAAAGCCTCAAGCTTATCTTTCTGTTCACTCCTTACCTTATATATATGTACACGTTCGGGAACCTGCTCGTCATCCACGCGATAGTCAACCTTCTCTACCCTTCCCATATGCACAAACTGCGGGATAGCCTCTGCCTCTGTAGCAGAAAGCAGGACACGCCGTTCCAGATGAGGCAAGGATTGCAAGAGCCTGCTCATCTCGTCCTGAAATCCCATCTCCAAACATTTGTCAAACTCATCAATAACGAGATACTTGACATGCTCAGCAGAAAGGTTTCCTTTATCCAGATGATCGTTGAGACGTCCTGGTGTGCCGAAAATGATCTGCGGTCTTACCTGACGCATCACCCTATGTTCATCCATCGTCATTCTGCCTCCATAGCAAGCCATGGCACGCAGGCCACTTCCCATATCCTTGAGAACGGTTGCCGACTGCAGGGCAAGTTCTCTTCCTGGTGTGACCACGATGGCCTGCGGCATATCATCGGCAGCATCCACCAGTTGGGTAAGGGGCAAGAGATAGGCCAGGGTCTTTCCACTTCCCGTAGGCGAAAGCACCACCACATCTTTGTCACTTCGCAACAAGGCATGCATCGCATCTTGCTGCATGGCATTGGGGGTTATCCCCATTTTATCTAATATTGATTTCATTTTATATATTCTTATGTGTTGAATGAAATAAATGATGGCATCATCCCTTCGCTTTCATTAGCCGGTCGATTTCATCAAACTCCTTTCCCTTGTTCAGATTAAGGTAAATTGTATACAGGGGCAAAGCCCATTTCTCCTGAGCGCCAGGCTCCATTTTACGAAATTTCTCTAAATAGGGCAAAGCTTTTTGGTAATAGTCAGTTATCTCCTGATGGCGTTTGCGCGACAGATGTGTATTTTTGTCGAGTTCCACTGCCATATTGAAGTAAGCCAATCCGGCATTGTAATACACCTCTGAGATACTGTCATTGCGCTGTATCAGTTTGTTACTCAACTCAAGGCTTTCTTTGTTTTTTCCCTGATTAAGCAAAATTGTGCTTTTAGTGAAAAGATATAGTCCGCTCTCAGCATCAACCAGCAAAGCCTTGTCTACTACAGCCATTGCCGAATCAAGTTGGTTCTGCTTCGTATAATACTCAATGAGTCGTGGGAAGAAGAACGGGAACTTAGGTGCATGCTCGAATCCTTCCTCAAGAGTCTGCAGATAACGGACCGTATCTTTCTCCAGTTTATAGGTCTCTGCCAAGAACTGGAGCATATAGTCGTAGTGAGCCGTATCTTTCAGGGCTTCATAAGAGTGATGAAGTGTTGCCTTGGGATTCTTCATCTTGTATCCACAATACACAGCCCAGTAAGCCGCTGAAGGCAGATATTTGTCATGCTGCTGATAATCGTAACCTTCGAAGAGAGGAATATGCGCGCACGAGATATATTTGTCGAAGAACCTGTAAGCCTCGGCATAGTTCTGCTTACGCACAAACCAACTACCGCCATTGTATAGGTTGGGACGTATCTGGTTGAGATATTCGGCATGTCCCTTCCTTGATTCTATCTCCACCTTTCCTTTACGGTTGGGTATGCTTTCTACCGAGTCGATTCCCTCGGCTATTACAAAAAGCTGACGAGTCAGACTGAACAATTTCGCCGTATCATATTTCTGTTTCAGATACAACTGCTCATTGCCCTGCTCATATTGTTTCCTCACGGCATCGTAGAGCACAGCCCATATCTTACGGTTGGCACGGTTGGCAGAATCGAGCAACAATTTTTCCATATTCTGCTGTGCTTGGTCGAGGTTTTTCCCGGCCTTGACCAAATCTTTAGCTGCAGCAATCTCCTTCTTCTGTGCCTGCACAGGCTGCACATAGAGCCATGCCATACCTGTCAGCAGACACAGTATACATACGAACTTCTTGAGTCTTATCAATCTTCTCAATATTGTCAATCTTCTCATCAAATATTTAGTTCTAATTACTTACCTATTGCCATACTGATAATAATACCAATATGTATTTCCATATGTATCTCGCAGGGCAGCCTGCGTCTGCATAGCATCAGCAAACTTATGTTCCAAAGCCTGATAGTCCTGGAAGTCGGCCTCCATCACATCATCGTGCAGCACTACCATAGGATGAGTACGCCTGTGCACATAGAGCACAAGAGCCTCTTTATAGTGTTTTGGCAAAGGAATACTGTCGGCAATATAGGTGCGTTTTATCTCTGCCACAAAGCGGTCGAGATTCTTGTCGAGCAACAATCCGCACAACAGATAGTCCTTAGGCATACGCAGTTTGTTTCCTGCGGTCTTGTTTTGTCTCATCCAGCGTGGCGTTTGCCACATCATTGCCTTGACAGTAACACCATCAGGAATCATCGCCTTGCTTCCTCCCATGAGCGGATATTCGAACAGATGCTCTCCCATGCTTCCGCAGCGATGCAGACAAGCTATACGCAACATGGTCAGCGAAGAGTCGGTGTCCTGCGACTTGTGTCCCACCTTCAAAGCCTGATCATACTTGCCTTCTTTCATGAACCGTTCCATCTTCATGCGCTCATGGAACACCCTGTCGTTGTTGGCCACGAGAATGGTGAGCAGCATCATAACCAAAAGCTGCAACAAGTTTTGCCAAGTGAGTTTTGTAAACCAACCTTCATTATGAGGCAAAGGCTCGAAAGGTTCCACCTGTCTTGCCACCCACATGCCTGTCCCCCATAGCGCGAGCAGCAAAGGGATTATCCACCACCAGGCTCCCAAACTATGATGCTCATCAAAGTCGACCGGAATATCGGTCAATACTGTAAGCATCAGCATCGATGGGAAATAAGTCAAGGCATGGAATCGACGCTTTACCTGTGTAAGGGTACACACACCCATCTGCAGTAGAAACAATGCCAACGTAAGGAGAATGGGTGCCAGTACATAGCTGTAGGTCGTCATTCCTTTCGAAAGCACATATTGTGCTACTGCCAACACATCATCCTGAAAACAATCCAGGTAAAGGTATGTAAACGATATAAAGACAATAGCCATGGTGAAGCGCATCTCCACCATGCTATTCTTTTTATTTCTCATTCTTTTCAAATTTCTATCTTAATTTTTCTTCAACACCAAGGCCGAGCGTGCAGGCAGATAGAGCTTGAGCCACTCCTTACGGTCGCCCACATAAAGAGGATCGTAGGTTGTGAGATGAGTCATGGAATCATCATTGAGCCCATTTCCTCCAAACTCCTTGTTGTCGGTATCAAGCACTATGCTGTAAGCACCTGTTGGTACAAGAAAACCATAGTCTGTAAACGAGCGCGTTGGCGAGAAGTTGAACACAAAAAGAAGGTCACCTCTCATATATGCCAACACCTGGTCGCCGTCGTTGTGCCATATCTCCTGCACCGGTGTCTTATTGAAGTTTTTCTCACTTTTGATGGTTTTGATCATTGCCTTATCAAAATCACCCAAGTAGCAGTAGCACAGTTCCTTATTGTCGACCAGGTTCCACTGCCTGCGTGCATACTTGTAACTCCATCCGTTGCCCTCACGAGGGAAATCAATCCACTCAGGATGTCCGAACTCGTTGCCCATGAAGTTGAGATAGCCTCCATTGATGGTAGAAGCTGTCACGAGTCTTATCATCTTATGCAGGGCAATTCCTCGATGTGCCATGTCGTTTTCATCTCCCTTCTTGAAATGCCAGTACATGTCAGCATCGATGAGTCTGAAGATAATGGTCTTGTCGCCCACCAAAGCTTGGTCGTGGCTCTCGCAATAGGATATTGTCTTTTCGTCAGCACGGCGGTTCTTCACTTCCCAAAAGATGCTGCTTGGTTTCCAAGCCTCATCGGGCAGTTCCTTGATGGTCTTTATCCAGTAGTCTGGGATGTTCATCGCCATTCGGTAATCGAAGCCATAACCTCCATCTGTAAACTTTGCTGCCAGTCCTGGCATTCCGCTCACCTCTTCGGCAATGGTAATGGCATGCTTGTTCACCTCGTGAATCAGCAGATTGGCGAGGGTAAGATAACAGATGGCGTTGTCATCCTCGTGTCCGTTGAAATAGTCGCCATATCCCATAAAGGCCTCTCCGAGTCCGTGCGAATAATAGAGCATGGAAGTCACTCCGTCAAAACGGAATCCGTCGAAGTGGAATTCTTCGAGCCAGTACTTACAGTTGCTCAACAGGAAGTGTATTACCTCATCCTTTCCATAATCGAAGCACAAGCTGTCCCATGCCGGATGCTCATGCCGGTCGCCAGGATAGAAGTATTGGTTTGGGTCGCCAGCCAGATTGCCCAATCCCTCAACCTCATTCTTTACTGCATGCGAGTGCACGATATCCATGATGACAGCAATTCCGTTCTGATGGGCAGTATCGATGAGTGACTTCAGCTCCTCGGGAGTTCCGAAACGACTGCTGGCAGCAAAAAAACTGCTCACATGATAGCCAAAGGAACCATAGTAAGGATGTTCCTGAATGGCCATGATCTGTATACAGTTATAACCATCGGCAATGATGCGTGGCAGAACCTTCTCCTTAAACTCTGTATAAGTTCCCACCTTTTCTGCATCCTGTCCCATACCGATGTGGCATTCGTAAATAAGCAGAGGCGATGTGTTAGGTCTGAAAGACTTTTTCTTCCAGGTGTAAGGCTCAGGATTCCAAACCTGAGCCGAGAATATCTTGGTCTGCTCGTCCTGTACCACACGCTGCGCCCATGCAGGAATTCGCTCACCTTCTCCACCCTGCCAGTGAACCTTCATCTTGTAAAGGTCACCATGCTTGATGGCTTTCTCTGATAGTTTCAGTTCCCAGTTGCCTGTACCGCTGATACGCTTTGCCTTGTACTTGGGGCATTCCTTCCAGTCGTTGAACTCGCCTATCAGATATATCTCAGTAGCATTGGGAGCCCACTCACGGAACACCCATCCACGGGCTGTTTTGTGCAGCCCGAAATAGTCGTAGCCATTGGCGAAGTCGTTGAGTGTCTTCTTGCCATTCTGTGTCAGCTGTCCCAACTTCCACAAAGCATGTTCGTGCCTGCCTCGTATGGCACCCTCATAGGGTTCCAGATAGGGGTCGTTCTTCACCAGTCCGATATGCTTGGGCTGTACAGTCTTTTTTGTTTTTGCCTTTACTCCTTTGACAGGAGTGGTAGTCTTCTTTGTTGCCATAATAGATTATTTAAAGTTGAAAGTTGAAGGTTAAAAGAAAATTGTTGCGAGCAACTAAGCCTTCACCTTGAATATAGCTTTGTGAATATCACCTTCACCGATGCATGGCTGATGACCGTCCTGTGGCCAAAAGATGGCAAACTCGCCTGGCTTGCAGTTTACATAAGTCTCTGCCTTTGCTCCTGGATATTTTGTGACATCCTTCTCTGCGTTGTACTCTGCTTCTGGCAGGTCGGCAAGAGGCAGATATCCATAAGTCTCGTTATTGTCAAGTGGTATCTGTATGTCGAGCATATTCTTGTGTGTCTCAAAAACAGCCTCGTCAGCAGTCTTGCCGTGAGCTGTGGTGATGTTTACAAACAAGTCTTTATCCTTGATGAAGTGCTTGCCTGCCTCCAACTTGTTCAGATCATTTTCCTTGATGAACTTCACTACTTCCTCGAAAAGAGGATTCAGAGAAACATATTTCTCCAGATTGTCTAATGTATCTACTACCATATCGTTTAAAATATTGAAAGTTACTATTTTGTGTCTGATATTTGCTTGTTATTATTTTACTCAACTTCCGCTGGGTTCAAAAGCTATAGAAGTTAAAGAATCTATCTCTTCCTACGGTCGTTAGAAGTTATAGCCTACAGCCTTGGAGGGCTACACCTTATTATATATATAATATATAGATAGGCATTTCCGCCTTACTATGATACTCATTCGACTCGTCTATGGTGACACCATCGACTCATCTATGATGACAGCGTCGACTCATCTATTAAAGGTGAAGTCTTTCTGATTTTATTCCTCAAATCGCTTTCCGTTCTCGTAATAGCCTTTTGCAGTAACCTGTCCGTTACGGTCTTTCTCTACAAACTTTCCATCACGCCTGTCGGCACGATAAGTTCCCTCAAAGCGCTTTCCGTCTTTCGTCTCCTCAATACAGAAGCCTTCACGGCGTCCTCCACGATACACTCCCTTGAAGCGATTTCCATTGGCGTAGTGAATTATCACCTCGCCGTCTACCAATCCCTTTTTGAAGTCACCCTCGAAGACATCGCCATTCTTCTTTGTCAGTTTGCCTCTTCCGTTCTGTACATCGTCCATCCATGAACCTACATACATGTCGCCATTCTTCCACACAAAGGTTCCCTGTCCCGAGCGCTGTCCGTCGTTGAACTGTCCTGTGTACTTTGAGCCATTGGCTGAGCGGAAGATGCCTTCACCCGTACGCTCGCCCTGTACATAATCGCCTTCGTAGACGTCACCATTATGGAACTTATATATTCCTTTTCCATCCTGTATGTCGTCTTTCCAGTCGCCTACATATATGTCGCCGTCGGCATATTTGAAGGTTCCCTTCCCAGAGCGTTGATTGTCCACCCAACTGCCTTCGTAGGTGGTTCCGTCTCCCCAGTTGAAGAAACCGGTACCATTCTTCATGTCGTTCATCCACTGTCCACGATAATATGCCCCTCCGGCATAGGTATAGGTTCCTCTGCCCTGTCGCTTGTCCTTATACCAGTCGCCGTCATATTTGTCACCATTGTAATAGTACATGATGCCATGCCCGTGCTGGTAGTCGCGGAACCAGAGTCCTACGTATTTATTATTGTTCTGGAAATAGAAAGTACCCTTGCCGTGCTGCTGGTCCTGCATCCACTGACCTTCATACTTCTCGCCGTCAGAGAAAGTATAAACGCCGTAACCCTCTCGCTTGCCTTTGAGGTAATTGCCCTCATAGGTATCGCCATTGGGGAACACAGTGGCACCCTTTCCCTGTGGCTTACCACTGACCATTTCGCCTTTATACTGGCCTCCGTCCTTGGTGGTGCAGGAGCCTAATGAAATCTTCTGCGCTCCTGCCGACAGGGGTATAAAAAACAACATCCATGCTGCTATCCGTATCTTGTAATTCATATTTTTCAGTTTGTTTGACCTCCAAAGTTATATATTTTCCGGCAAACAGCAAAATAGATTAAGCAAATTTAACTCAAGTAGCACGTTTGCAATTTCCTTTGTCACACGTTCGAAATCAAGTCTTTGTCACAAGTTTGATATTTCGTTTTCCACAAAAAGAAAAGAGTGTACCACAAGCTGAACACTGCTTACGATACACTCTTTGTCTTCTTATTGTGCCTCTTTCATTTGGCGCAACAACTCTTTCTGTCTGTCATTCAGCGTGGTTGGCAACTTTACGTTGTATGTAATCATCAGATCGCCAAATGTTCCGTCGCCACGGTCGCAACCTTTTCCACGAACACGAACCTTGGTGCCGTTCTGCGTTCCAGGCTTTATCTTGAGTTTGATTTTCGAACCATTGCTCAATCTGATAATACCCTCGCCGCCCAGCAAGGCCGTATACATATCAATGTTTACGTTCATCTGCATTTCTCCCGTGCTTTGACGCATATTCTGCGAACCATACTCTGTTCCGCCACCAAAACCATCAAAGCCAGCACCTCCAGAACGGCGACGAGCGCCACCGCCAAACAGGTTCTCGAAGAAACTGCTGAATCCACTGCCGCCCGAACCAAAGTTGCTGAAGTCGAAGCCCTCGAAAGGATTTCCTCCTCCTGAGCCTCCTGCTCCGCCAAAGCCTCCGAAGCCTCCTGCCCCACCAGCCTGCTCGTAGGCTGCAGCATTCTTCCACTGCTCACCATACTTGTCGTATTTGGCTCGCTTGTCAGGATCGGAAATCACATCGTATGCCTCATTGAGCGCCTGGAACTTAGCCTTTGCCTTAGGGTCATTAGGATGCAGGTCGGGATGAAACTGTTTGGCACGCTTGCGATAAGCTGCGCGCACATCATTCTGTGGTATATTCTTGTCAACACCCAAAATCTTGTAATAATCTACGAATGCCATATTCTTCTGTCCTCCATATTTATTTTAATAACTTTTCTCTAACAAAAAGTATGCCTGTTTGACTTCTTTTTTGTAATTTTGCACTGTAAAACAAAAAATGGCAGATTATGAAACAAATTCTGACAGCGCTGTTCCTGGCGCTCACATTCAATTCTCAAGCTATGGCACAACAGAAAACCATTAAAATCAGAGTTGTAGAAACCAGCGACGTTCACGGCTGTTTCTTCCCATACGACTTCATCAACCGCAAGCCCAAGGCGGGCTCACTGGCAAGGGTGTCATCGTATGTCGACTCGCTGCGACAGGAATACAACGACCGGCTCATCTTGCTCGACAATGGCGACCTGCTGCAGGGACAACCCACATGCTACTATTACAACTACATCAACACAAAGTCACGCAACGTGGCTTCTGATGTACTCAATTACATGAAATATGATGCCGAAACCTTCGGCAACCATGATGTAGAGACTGGACATGCCGTCTACGACAAGTGGGTGAGCGAGCTGAAATGCCCTGTCTTAGGAGCCAATATCATCAATACCAAGACCGGCAAGCCTTACGTCAAACCCTATGTCATACTGGAACGTGAGGGAATAAGAATCGCCATCTTGGGCATGATCACTCCAGCCATACCCAACTGGCTCACCGAGAACCTATGGAGCGGCATGCGCTTCGAAAACATGGTGACGAGCGCACGCCAGTGGATGGAATACATACAGCAAAACGAACAGCCCGATGTAGTGATAGGACTCTTCCATAGCGGTAAGGAAGGAGGCATCCAGACTGCCGAATACGACGAGGACGCCTCTATGAAGGTGGCACGCGAGGTTCCAGGGTTCGACTTGGTGCTCTTTGGTCACGACCACACACGCCATGCCGAAACCATCACCAATGTAGCCGGTAAGCAGGTGGTTTGCCTCGATCCTGCCAACAATGCCATGAGTGTGGCAGACGCAGAGATTACGGTAACCATAGACGAGCACCTGTTGCATGGCAAGAAACTTCACATCCTGCAGAACAAGAGTGTGGAGGGAAAAATAGCCGATGTGACAGATTGTCCTGTCGATGAGAAGATGCTGAAGGTCTTCGAACCACAGATAGCCGAGGTAGACAAGTATGTAAGCAAGCAGATTGGCACATTCAAGAACACCATCTACAGCCGCGACTCCTACTTCGGAAGCAGCGCCTTCAACGACTTCATCCTCAATCTGGAGTTGCAGATTACTCAAGCCGATATTGCCTTCAACGCTCCTCTGCAGTTCAATTCCTCTATACAGGCAGGCCCTATCCGCGTGAGCGATATGTTCAAGCTCTATAAATACGAGAACCAACTCTACGTGATGCGCCTCACTGGCAAGGAGATACGCCGCCACTTGGAGATGAGCTACGACCTGTGGGTCAACACGATGAAGAGTCCCGACGACCATCTTCTTTTGCTCGACCAGCAGACTCAGGGCGACCAACAGCGATTAGGCTTCAAGAATTTCTCGTTCAACTTCGACAGCGCTGCAGGCATCGACTACGAAGTGGACGTCACCAAGCCCGATGGAGAAAAAGTACGCATCCTTGGCATGAGCAACGGCGAACCTTTCGATGAGAACAAATGGTACAAGGTGGCTGTAAACAGTTATCGGGGAAATGGCGGAGGAGAGCTGCTCACACGTGGCGCAGGCATTCCTAAGGACAGTCTTGAATCACGTATCATCTGGCGAAGCGAGCGCGACCAGCGCTACTATCTGATGCAGGAAATAGAGAAAATGGGCACCGTAGACGCCAAGCCCAACAACAACTGGCGATTCATTCCCGAAGAATGGGTAAAGCCTGCTGCTAAGCGTGACTTTGAACTGCTCTTCAAAAAGAAATAAACTCACTCGAGGAGTTAAGAAGTTAAGAAGTTAAGGAGTTAAGACAAATGCTTTAGTGGACTTGAAACTAAACATTAAACATTAAGAATTAAAGCTGTTGGCTTTAACTTCTGAACGACCGAAGGGAGTGATAACTTCTCTAACTTCTCTAACTTCCCCAAAAAGAACAACTTCCCCAAACGAACAACTTCTGAACTAAAGTTCAAAGAAAGAAACTCAACATAAAATACATAAAGAAAAATGACCTATTGGTTTATATTTTGCAAGACCGACCTCTTGCTGCAGAAACAGGCAGATGGAAGCTACACCATTCCCTGCTCTGAAGAGAGTCCGATAGAACTCAAGCCCTGGACTCATGTCCTCAACATCAGTCCTATGGAAGATGGAACCGAAGTAAAGGCTTTCACCATCGACACCCCCGTCACAGACAATCCCAACTATGAGATGTGCGGACTCCGTCCCAGTTACTACAAACTGAGCAGAGACCTGTACCTCAAGGCAGGAAAATGTCATGAGCTCATCTACTGGGACCAGAACACACAGTTCTGCGGAATATGTGGAGCCCCCATGAAGATGTCGACCGATATCAGCAAGAAATGCACTCAATGCGGCAAGTCGGTATGGCCCTCGCTCGCCACAGCCATCATCGTCCTCATACGCAGGGGAGAGGAAGTCCTTTTGGTGCATGCCCGCAACTTCAAGAGCGACTTCTATGGACTGGTGGCCGGCTTTGTCGAGACAGGCGAAACCCTTGAGCAAGCCGTACACCGCGAGGTGATGGAAGAGACAGGACTCACCATCAACCACCTGAAGTATTTCGGTTCTCAGCCCTGGCCCTATCCCAGCGGCTTGATGGTTGGCTTCACCGCCGACTATGTGGATGGTGAAATCCATCTGCAGAAAGAAGAACTCTCACGCGGCAAGTGGTTTACCAAGGACAACCTGCCCACCATTCCCGAAAAACTCTCCATCGCCCGACAGATTATCGATGCCTGGCTCGAAGAACAAAAGTCTAATCTATAACAACAATGAACAGCAAAGAGAAACTCTGGAATGTCAATTACATCAAGGTGATGACGACAAACTTTCTGTTGTACTTCGCCTTCTACCTCCTCACCCCGCTCCTGCCCCTCTATCTGAGCGAGACCTTCGGAGCCACCAAAGACACCATAGGCATCGTGCTGAGCGGCTACACTGTGGCAGCCCTTATCGTGCGCCCATTTTGCGGCTATGTGGTAGACAGTTTCTCGCGCAAGAAAGTGCTCATGCTGTGCCTTTCGGGCTTTGCCGTCTTCTTTGCCGGATACATAGCAGCAGGCACAATCCTCATGTTTGCCATTTGCCGAACATTGCATGGCGGACCTTTCGGAGCCGTCACCGTAGCCAACAGCACCTGCGCCATCGACGTGCTGCCTTCCAGCCGGCGAAACGAAGGCATCGGACTTTACGGTCTCAGCAACAACTTCGCCATGGCAATAGCTCCATCCATCGGCATCTATCTGCACAACATGGTAGACAGCTACATGATACTCTTCTGGATAGCTTTCGTCGTAGCGATAAGTGCTGTGCTCATCGCCTGGACTATCCGGTTGCCCGAAAAAGACATCATACGCAACAAAGAGAAACTGTCACTCGACCGCTTCTTCCTCACCCGTGCATGGCTCCTCGCCATCAATATCGCCATGTTTGGCTTCTGCTGGGGCGTATTGAGCAACTATCTCGCCATCTACAGCAAGGAGGTTCTGTCCATCACAGGAGGAACAGGCACTTATTTCGCCCTCCTCTCTATGGGTCTTTTTTGTTCTCGTCTGCAGGGCCGTAAAGCCCTCAGCCAAGGCAAGTTAACACAGAATGCAGCCGAGGGAATGCTCATATCACTCGTTGGCTTCACCATCTTTGTGGCCATTCCCCATCCTGTGGCATATTATCTCTCCGCCATCCTTATCGGACTGGGCAACGGCCATCTCTACCCTGCCTTCCTCAACATGTTTGTCCATGTGGCACGACACGACCAGCGAGGCACTGCCAACAGCAGCATTCTTACGGGATGGGACCTTGGCTTCGGCATAGGATGTCTGTTGGGAGGCATCGTTGCCGAACACTTTGGATACACAGCCACCTTCTGGATGGTAGCTGCCGAGAATGCCGTTTCTGTACTCCTCTTCTTCCTTGCCTCACGCCAGTTCTTCGAAAGCAGGAAGATTCTGAAAGACTGAGACTTCCGCTAACTTCTCTTAACTTCCCACACGATAGGGTTTGTATTGTTAAACTTTCATAACTGAAAGCAAAAAAATCATCGATTGGCTTGCAATTTTGGAACAATTCCAATATCTTTGCAATTGTAAGTTGTAAGATACAAGTCTAAGATTATTAGCAATATAACTCAAAATTATTAACATTAAAAACAAAGACATCATGAAAGAACTAAAAGGAACCAAGACCGAGAAGAATTTGTGGGAAGCATTCGCAGGTGAATCGCAGGCCCGCAACAAGTACACCTACTTTGCCAGCAAGGCCAAGAAGGACGGATTTGTGCAGATAGCCAACATCTTTGAGGAGACAGCAGCCAACGAGAAGGAACACGCCAAACTATGGTTTAAGTACCTCATGGGCGGCGAGATAAAGAGCACAGCCGAGAACCTCTTGGCAGCAGCCGAGGGTGAGAACAGCGAGTGGACCGACATGTACAAGCGCATGGCAGAAGAGGCTCATGCTGAAGGATTCGAAGAAATCGCTGCCAAGTTTGAGATGGTGGCAGAGATAGAAAAGCACCACGAGGAGCGCTATCGCAAATTGCTGAAAAACGTAGAGGACAAGATGGTGTTCTCACGCGATGGCGACTGCATCTGGCAGTGCTCCAACTGCGGGCATATCGTAGTTGGCAAGCAGGCTCCTGAGGTTTGCCCTGTCTGCAACCATCCACAGAGCTACTTCCAGATAGAAGCTCGCAATTATTAAATCAACTGAGTCCACTTGAAAAAGTCATTTTTACGAAAATCAGCTATTGCTTGTCAATAAGTTACAAAGACTAAGAAATACGATTTTCGACTTTATCAAGTGGACTCATTACTTTTTAGAATGGAAGATCGTCTGCACTTCCTGTCTCAGCAGATGCAGCAGGAGCAGCAGAAGCTGGAGGGAAAGGAGCAGTGGCACCTGCTGCAGGAGCAGCAGCTACAGGAGCACCTGCTGGTGGGAACGGAGCACCAGCTGGCTGCATTCCGCCAGCCATGGCAGCAACAGTATTAGGATCTACGTGCTGAACATTCCAGGCACGAATATTGTTGAACCAACGGCCATTATATTCGTGAGCGTCAATATCGAAGGACACCAAGATCTCTTCACCGCTCTGAATATTAAACTGTGCCAAGCGCTCAGCTCCGAAGACATCGAAGACCAACTTCTTGGGATACTGCTCATGAGTTTCGATGACAAACGACTGTGACTTCCACTCACCTCTTGCAGAGACACCGCTTCTTTCAGGCAAAACGGCAATAACCTTTCCTTGTAATTCCATATTATAATAATGTTTGAATAATGATACTTAAACTTTCCTCCCGAGAAACTATTCACACCCGCAACTCACAACAGAGGTGAAAGATGAAGAAAGTTTTCTCTTTAGACTGCGAAATTACTAAAAATAGTTCATAAACTGAAACTTTTTATCGATTTTTTTGTACGTCATCGATATTTTTTGTATTTTTGTGGTCAGTAAGAAAAGAAATGTAGAACATAAACAAAATTATAAACACTCATGAGATTTGTTTTATCAAGCTCTGCCCTGAGCAGCAGGCTCAACATGCTTGCGAAAGTAATCAGCAGCAAGAACTCCTTGCCCATCCTCGATTGCTTCCTTTTCCAGGTTGCTAACAATGTGATGACCATCACAGCAAGCGACAGTGACAACGTAATCAAAAGCGTCATCGACCTGACTGAAAGTGAGGGAGAAGGCGAATTCTGCATCCCCAACAAGGTGATTCTCGACGCGCTGAAAGAGTTGCCCGAGCAGCCTCTCACCCTTGACGTGGATACCGACAGCTATGCCGTGAAAATCGTTTACCAGAACGGTTTGTACAATTTCACAGCGCAGAGTGCTGAGGACTATCCTCGCACACAGAGCATGACCGATGCAGCCAATTCTATCATGATACCTGCCACCGTCCTGATCGACAACATCTCAAGAAGCCTGTTCGCCACAGCTAACGACGAGCTGAGACCTATCATGAACGGTGTGTACTTCGATTTAACCCCGGACGCACTCGCCATTGTGGCAAGCGACGGCCATAAGTTGGTACGCAACAAGAACTTCTCTATCACGAGCGAGACTCCAGCTTCGTTCAATCTTCCCAAGAAGCCAGCCAACCTGCTGAAGAACATCCTTACCAAGGACGGCGGTGACGTGCTGATCAAGTTCGACGACAGAAATGCCGAAATCAAATACAACGACGGAGTACTGAACTGCCGACTGATAGACGGAAGATATCCTAACTACAACTCGGTGATTCCTACCGACAATCCAAGTCAGACCACAGTAGACCGCCGTGCCCTTCTCAGCGCATTGCGCCGTGTGCTCCCCTTCGCCAGCGAGAGCAGCCAGTTGGTTCGTCTGCACATGGAGAATGGCCGCTTCGAAGTATCTTCCGAGGATATCGACTTCGCCACATCAGCCAAGGAGCAGCTCTCTTGCGAGTACACCGGTGCACCTATGAGCATCGGTTTCAAGGGCAGTAGCCTCATGGAGGTTCTGAGCAATCTCAGCAGCGACCAGGTTGTCATCATGTTGGCAGACCCAAGCCGTGCCGGAATCATCGTTCCAGCCGAGCAGCCTGAAAACGAGGACGTACTGATGCTGATAATGCCAATGTTGCTCAACGACTAAAATAATAAAAACATATAATGAAATTAAATCTTAAAAAGCCCTTAGTAGTCTTCGACCTGGAGACTACGGGGCTTGATATGGTTAAAGACCGTATCATCCAGATGTCGTATATCAAGGTCATGCCCGACGGTAGCGAGACTCGCAAGAATCTCTACGTAAACCCCGGAATGCCTATTCCCGAAGAAGTCGTCGCCCTTACCGGCATCAGCGACGAGGATGTGAAAAACGCACCTACATTCAAGCAGTTGGCTGCCAACTTGCAGAAGGAGTTTGAGGGATGCGACTTTGCAGGCTACAACTCCAACCGTTTCGACGTGCCCATGCTCGCCGAGGAATTTCTGCGTGCAGGCATCGACTTCGACTTCAGCAAGTGCCGCCTGATAGATGCGCAGACCATCTTTATGAAGATGGAACGCCGCAATCTTGCTGCCGCCTACAAGTTCTACTGCGGCCGAAAGATGGAGGAAGACTTTGAGGCCCATCGTGCCGACCAGGACACCGAGGCTACTTACCGCGTGCTCATGGGCGAGCTGGACAAGTATGCTCCCGGAGTACAGGAAGAGCCAGAGCGTGTGCTCAACAACGACATGGACGAGCTGGCCAAGTTCTCCATGCAGAACGACAACGTAGACTTTGCCGGCCGAATCATCTGGCAGGAGCTGAAAGATGCTCAGGGCAACGTGCTTACCGACGAACAAGGAAATCCACGCAAGCATGAGGTGTTCAACTTTGGCAAATACAAAGGCTGGGACGTGGCAGAAATCCTGCACAAAGACCCAGGCTATTATACTTGGGTATTGGGCAGCGACTTTACTTACAACACCAAGCAGGTGCTTACCCGCATCCGTCTGAGGGAGTTCAACAAAAGATAAAGTCACGTTCTCAACTTTCGCTGGATATGTTGTTTTTCAAGAAGTTAAGAAAGATTCCTTCCAGCGAAGGTTCAACCATCAAATGTTCAAATCAGAAAAATGAGTCTTAAAGGAAAGAAAATAGTACTGGGCATCACAGGCTCGATAGCTGCCTACAAATCTTGCCTCATCATAAGAGGCCTCATCAAGCGGGGAGCTGAGGTACAGGTTGTCATCACACCTGCCGGCAAGGAGTTCATCACTCCCATCACACTCTCTGCCCTTACCCACAAACCCGTTGTCAGCGAGTTCTTCTCGCAGAGAGACGGCACATGGAACTCGCATGTCGACCTCGGCCTCTGGGCTGACGCCATGCTCATAGCTCCCTGTACGGCTGCCACAATGGGAAAGATGGCAAACGGCATCGCCGACAACATGCTCATCACTACCTATCTGTCGATGAAGGCACCCGTCTTTATCGCTCCAGCCATGGACCTCGACATGTACAGGCATCCGTCCACCCAGCACAACATGCAGACACTCCTGAGCTATGGCAACAGAATCATCGAACCAGCCTCCGGATTCCTGGCAAGCGGACTGGAGGGCAAGGGACGCATGGAGGAACCCGAGATCATCGTCGACAGCCTGGACCGTTACTTCGATGAACAACAGCAGCAGGACCTCAGTGGCAAGAACATCATGATCACTGCCGGTCCTACCTACGAGAAGATAGACCCCGTAAGGTTTATCGGCAACTACTCATCGGGCAAGATGGGATTCGCCCTTGCCGAGGAATGCAGAAAGCGAGGCGCCCACGTCACGCTGATAGCCGGTCCTGTGGCGCTGCAATGCGCCAATGACATCAAGCGCATCGATGTGGAAAGCTGCGAGGAGATGTACGAGGCAGCCACCCATGAGTTTACCGGCTGTGATGCAGCCATCCTCTGCGCGGCAGTAGCCGACTTCCGTCCAGCCGTTGTTGCCGACAGGAAGATCAAGCGCGAGAAGGACGACCTGGTGCTCACCCTTGCTCCCACCCACGACATCGCAGCAGCCATAGGACAGATGAAGCAGAGCCGCCAGCGCATCGTGGCTTTTGCCCTGGAAACCAACGACGAGGAAGCCAATGCCGAGAAGAAACGCAGGAAGAAGAATGCCGACTTCATCGTGCTGAACTCCACACGCAATGCCGGCACCACCTTCCGCACCGACGACAACCAGATAACAATCATATCCGAGAAAGGCAAGAAAGAATATGAGAAAAAGCCGAAGACTGAAGTGGCTCGCGATATCATTGACGAGCTGGCTGGCATGCTGTAGTTACGGCCTCCAGGCACAGGAACTGCAAGCCAAAATCACCATCAACCATGCTCAGATACAGGGCACGGACAATGCCGTATTCGACAACCTGCAACAGACACTCGAGCAGTTTGTCAACGACCGGCAATGGACCCATCTGCAGTTTCAGAAAAACGAGCGCATCAACTGCAACTTCAACATCACGGTGACAAAATACGCCAAAGACCAGAACCTCTTCACGTGCAAAGCGCTGATACAGGCCAACCGACCCGTATACAATGCCGCCTACACCACTACTATATATAATAATGTGGACGAGAACTTCACGTTCAACTTTGCACAGTTCGACCAGCTCGACTTCAACGAGGAGAATCTCGACAACCAGCTCACAGCTCTCTTTGCCTATTATGCCTACCTCATCATCGGACTCGACCTCGACACCTTTGCGCCCATGGGAGGCGAGGATGTGCTGCAAAGATGCATGAACCTCACCAACAATGCACAAAACCTGTCGTATCCGGGCTGGAAAGCCTTCGACGACAACAGAAACAGATACGCCATCATAGCCGACTATCTCGACGGAGGAATGCAGCCCTTCCGACAGATGCAGTACGACTACTACCGCAAGGGACTCGACGAGATGGCCAACAATGCCGAACGTGGACGCACGGAGATCACGACCACGCTCGAGGCCAATCTGAAGAAAGCAAAGGAGAACAAACCGCTCAGTCTGCTGCCACAGATATGGACCGACTACAAGAAAGACGAGTTGGCGAACATCTACAAGGGCAAGGGCACACAGAAGGAGAAAGAGAGCATCTACGAACTGCTCTTCAACATCAACCCTTCGCAGAACGCCCAATGGGACAAAATAAAGCAATAAAGAAACCGACAATATGCTCAAACAGCTATACATCAAGAACTTTACACTCATCGACGAACTCGACATCCAGCTGCATCCAGGCTTCTCGGTCATCACTGGCGAGACGGGTGCAGGCAAGAGCATCATCCTGGGCGCCATCGGTCTGCTGCTCGGCAACAGAGCCGACACCAAGGCCATCAAGGCCGGATGCGACAGATGCACCATCGAGGCACACTTCGACCTGTCGAGATACGACATGCAGAACTTCTTCACTGAGCACGACATCGACTATGATGCCGAAGACACCATCATCCGCCGCGAGCTGACTGCCGCAGGCAAAAGTCGTGCCTTCATCAACGACACACCCGTGGCGCTCAGCTTGATGAGAGAGCTGGGAGAAAGCCTGGTCGACATCCACTCACAGCATCAGAACCTGCTGCTGCAGAAAGAGGATTTCCAGCTCAACGTGGTTGACATCATCGCTCAGGACAGCAAGTTGCTGGGCGACTACAGGGCCACATACAACCAGTATCGCCAGGCACAGCAGCGACTCGCCAAGATGGAGGAAGAGATAGCCCGGAGCCGTGAGAACGAAGAGTTCCTCAGATTCCAGTTCAAGGAACTCGACCATGCCCAGTTAGTGGAAGGCGAACAGGAAGCGCTGGAGCAGGAAGCCGAGACGCTGACCCATGCCGAGGACATCAAGACAGCCCTCTACGATGCCGACAACACGCTGACCAATGAGGACGGAAGCATACTCGAAAGACTGAAGTCCACCTGCCAGCAGCTCGCATCCATCAAGGAGGTCTATCCTGCCATAGCAGAGGCTGCCGAAAGACTCGACAGCAGCTACATCGAACTGAAGGACATCGCTCAGGAGATAGGCTCCAACGTCGACCGCGTCGACTTCGAACCGGCAAGGCTCGACGAGATCAACAGCCGGCTCGACACCATCTACTCGCTGCAGCAGAAGTTCCACGTGCAGGACATCAGCGGCCTGATTGAAATCAGGGACAACATCAAGCAGCAACTCGACCACATCGGCAACAGCGACGAGGAGCTTGCAGCCCTGCAGCAAGAGGCCGAACATTGGCTTTCCAAGGCGGGACAGGCTGCCAAGAAGCTCACCGAGCTACGCACCAAGACAGCCAGGAAGATAGAGACCGAGATGCAGAAAAGACTCGTGCCGTTGGGCATTCCCAACGTGCGTTTCGAGATCAGCTTTACCGCCAAGCCACTATCATCCGACGGTGCCGACAAGGTCAACTTCCTCTTCAGCGCCAACAAGAGCACACCTCTGCAACCCGTCAGTCAGGTGGCTTCGGGTGGCGAGATAGCCCGTGTGATGCTCTCACTCAAGGCGATGATCAGCGGAGCCGTCAAGTTGCCTACCATCATCTTCGACGAGATCGACACAGGTGTAAGCGGAAAGATAGCCGAGAAGATGGCACAGATCATGGCAGAGATGGGCGAACTCGACCGACAGGTCATCTCCATCACCCACCTGCCACAGATTGCCGCCATGGGCAGACACCACTACAAGGTGCTGAAGGAGGAAACCCCACAGGGCACACGTTCCCACATGACGGAACTCACCGAGGAGCAAAGAGTCAGCGAGATAGCACAGATGCTGAGTGGAAGCGACATCACTGAGGCCGCCCTCGCCAATGCGCAGGAACTGCTCAGAAGCTATCGCAAATAAATGCTTAGTGGGCACGAAATCAAACATTAAACATAAAACATTAAACATTCCCTCCAAGGCTGTTGGCTATAACTTCTAACAACCGCAGGGAGTGATAACTTCTTTAACTTCTATAACTTCCGAACATAAGAAAGTATATACATCAAATAGGAATATGAAAAGACTGTACATCATCATTGCTGCCATGATCATAAGCATATCAGGCATCATGGCACAACCAGGGCCAGTACAGAAGATGGCAAAGAGCGTCTTCACACTGACCACATTCAACAAAGACGGACATATCATCGCCTCGACACAGGGCGTGTTTATTGACAATAAGGGAACAGCCATCAGTACCTTCAAACCATTCATCGGAGCCACCAAGGCCACTATCGTGGATGCCAGCGGACGCTCTACAGACGTAGACGCCATCCTTGGTGCCGACGAGCTGTATGATGTGGCTAAGTTCAGAATCAAGGCATCCACAGCCGCCGCCACCCTGGCGAACAGCACCACACCGGCAGGAAGCAAAGTGTGGCTCGTGCCCTACTCCATTAAGAAGCCAGCCTTCCAGCAGGAGGAAATCAGCAGCGTAGAGACATTCAACAACACCTACAACTACTACATCTTCACCACCACAGTGCCCGAGAATGCCATCGGCTGTCCCTTTGCCAACAAGGACGGACAGGTTATCGGACTGATGCACAGCAACGGATCGGTGACAGCCATCGACGCACAGTACGCCAAGCAGCTCAAGGTGACAGGACTCTCCACCCTCGACGCCGCACTCCGCGAGACAGGCATCCGCACAGCCCTGCCCGACACCGAGCAGGAGGCTGTCATGATGATGACACTGAAAAAGGGACAGATAGCTTCCACCGACTACGACAAGTATGTGGACGAGTTTATCGGCAAGTTCCCTGCCTCTGCCTATGG
Organism: Clostridia bacterium; assembly: GCA_963587495.1. GTDB lineage: Bacteria > Bacteroidota > Bacteroidia > Bacteroidales > Bacteroidaceae > Prevotella. The sequence goes on from CAVACC010000036.1 coordinate 25,629, forward strand.
ATACAAGGAAAAGGCATCCCGGCTCTCCAACGAGGCTAAATACGAGGAGTCATCAAAGTTGATGGAGGAATGCATCAAGAAGGCAGCCAAGAAGGACGAGGCTTACTCGGCTTATGCCGACATCATCTATCAGAAGACTGTGTACAAGGGCGACTCCATCTATTCCGCTTGGAACATCGACAAGGCCATAGAGATGATTCGCAAGGCATACAGTGTCAACGCCCTTCCTGCCTACAAGCATCAGGAGGCACAGTACAGCTATTTCAAGGGCGACTATCAACAGGCACTCAGCATGTTCCTCGACCTCACCAAGACCAATATCGTCAGTGGCGAACTCTATTACGAGGCAGCCCAGTCGAAAGCACAGCTCAATGCACCCGCAGGCGAGATAGAGGTATTGCTCGACAGCGCCATCGCCGTAGGACAGAAGACTGGTCTGGCAGCCCCCTACTATCTGGCACGTGCACAGTTCTTCGACCGCAAGGGCGAATACCGCAAGGCGCTGCCCGACTACAACCAGTACGACTCCCTGACCCATACCGTAGACCCCACCTTCTTCTATGCCCGCTACAAGTGCGAGACGAAGTTGCGTATGTGGCAGCAGGCGCTGTTGGACATAGCCCGCACCTGCTATCTGGCTCCCAAGGAGCCAACCTACTTTGCAGAATGGGCAAGTCTCGACCTTCGCGTCAAGCGTATTGACGAGGGCATCAGCGCCGCCAAGGCCTGCATCAACCTGGCTCCCGAATATGCCGACGGCTATCTGCTCTTGGGACTGCTGCAGCGCGAGAAGGGGCTGAAACAGGAAAGCATCGAGAACCTCAAGAAGGCACAGGAATTGGGCGACACCCGTGCCGAGGAATATCTCAAGCAATAAGTTTTTATCGGCTTCCATGCCCCTTTCAACGAGACAAAGTTGAGTGATAAACACTTAGCAGACAGCAATAATAGCAAATAATCCCGAAAATATTTGGTAGATTGCAAAAAAAGCAGTAATTTTGCATCCGCATTAAGAAACAGAGTATGGTTCCGTAGCTCAGTTGGATTAGAGCAACAGCCTTCTAAGCTGTGGGTCTTGGGTTCGAACCCCAACGGAATCACTCTCATCATGATGCAAAGCAGGTGATATGATCATTAGATTGTATCACCTGTTTTGTTTTTAGTACATCCGAAATCGAAAATGACTAATGACTAATAAGCGAGTCATAGAACGTTTTCATCAATCTAAGTATTTATCAAGAAAGATTTATTTTTGTCAAGAATATTTTTGTTTTTGTCAGGAAGATTTTTTTGTCAAGAATTTGAGAATTTAAGAATTTTTCTCTAATTACCTATCCGCTACGCGCGATAAACGTTATTTCTCTAATTCTCTAATTCTTGACTCTAAAATACTCTTGACTAAAAATTATTCTCCGTCACCAGTGCCGCCGCCTTCGGTCTGTGAGCCGCCGCCCTGAGTGTTGTCGGTGTTACCACCAGTCTGAGAGCCGCTACCGCCATTCTGTGAGCCGCTGCCTTCGGTAGTGCCGCCAGTAGAAGGAGAGGCAGGCTTGCTGATGTCGACGTTGTCCTTGCCCTGCTTGATGGCCTTGATGACGG
>CAVACC010000037.1:0-27090 GCA_963587495.1 Clostridia bacterium
CGTACGTACGGTGCAATGAGAGGTGCTGGGGGTAACTCCCCACATCTACTCTATTGCATCAGCAAAGGCTATTCATCTTCCGTGATGATGTCTAAATCTTCGGCAATTTTCTTCAGTCTGTCTCTTATCCTCTTCGCCAAGGTTGGTGGCTCTTGCTGGACGACAGGCTCTATGGGCTCTTCTTCTATGACTGGAGATTCTTCTATCGGAGCTTCAGGGAAGAGTGGGGCTGGCTCATCAGGGATGTTTGTGGATTCATTGGTTGATGGATTTGTTGGAATCTCTTCTTTTGGGGAATCTTCCTTCTTTTGAAATTGGAAATTGTCACGTATCGGATGATAAAGTTTGTCGATAATTTTCTGGTAATCATCTTTATCCTTGGTGGTAGTGACAGGATTGTCCTGAATTTCGTCTGCCAGCTTGTTGTTGAGACCTGTTGCCAAGATGGTGACTTTGGCATCCTCATCCAGACTGTCATCATCTGAAAGGCCCCAAATAACCTTGATGTCTGGATTCAATTCATCGAAGAAGGCATCTATCTCTCGCATTTCCCTAACGAAGATAGGGTGCTTGCTGGAGGTATAGATGTTGAAGATTATTTTGTCGGGAGGAGATGTGGATATGCAATAGTTGCAACAGGTGCTATGCAAGAATTATCCCCTTGCTTTGCAGAAAAATAAGTCGATGTAGCGAATGTTGACGATGAAAGAACGGAGATTCGCTTGCATCCCATGCCACAACTAATCAAGAATACATCGGTTGGGTACAAGCACTCGCTTGATGCTTTCATTTCAGGAGTTGTCCACATATTAAGTGTTAAAAGTTCATTGAAAACGAATTTAATGTCACTTTTTACCTGGTTTGGGCTTGGTCACCTGTTCTGTAGAATGTCCTTGGAGAAGCAAGCAGGCATTCCTGCCGTTCAGCAAGTAGCGTACAGAGCGCCATCAAAAAACTGTTGGAATATCACTTGGTTTCTACCTCGCAAGCTACTTATTATATAGATGATCAATTGATGGGGTTGTGGCTGAAAATGTAACTGATGTGCGAAACTTGATTTTTTTCTAAAAGTTTCTTAAAGATAGTATTACTTTTTATCAGAAAATACTATCTTTGCAACTGATAATATCTTGTTATTATCTATCGGTTTATGCAAGAAACAAATAATATATTAGCAATATTGGACAACTATCTCCATGACAATCCCGATGAGATTGCCAAGGAGATGGCGAAAGACTTTAGAAAACGAAGGATAGAGAAAAATATGACACGTGAACAAGTGGCGGATAAGTCGGGTGTGGCAGTCAGCAATATCACGCGTTTTGAACAGAAGGGTTTGATTTCGCTCAAAAACTTGATAGGCATCGCTATGGCTTTGGAATATACGTCAGAGATAAGGCATATATTCTCACAACCTAAGTATTCGACGATGGAGGAACTGCAACAGATTAAGCGGAATGCTAACAAGAAAAAAGCACATCGGCTATGAAAAGAATAGAATCTTTGATTGTTAAGTATCATCAAGAGACGGTCGGCACTTTGGCATTGAGTATCGATGGAAAGGTGTGTACTTTTGAGTACGACAAACAATGGATTACCACTGGTTTTAGCATATCTCCCTTGGAATTGCCTCTCAAACCAGGTCTGTTTGTTGCTAAGCCTACTCCTTTCCATGGAAACTTTGGTATCTTCGAGGACAGCCTGCCTGATGGTTATGGCAGATACCTGTTGCATAAGGCTTTGCAGAAAGAAGGTATCAATGATTTCGAGCTTTCTGCTTTGGATAGATTGAGCCTTATAGGAAACGAAGGAATGGGGGCATTGACTTACGAACCTATGACCTTCATACAAACGAAAGAGGAATCCATGGACTTTGACTTGTTACAAACCAAAGCTTTGGAGGTGTTGAGGGAACAGCAAGATACAGATGCAGGTCTTCTTTTGTATAAAAGTGGTAATAGTGGTGGTTGTCGCCCGAAGGCGGTCTTTAGTGATAGCGAAGGACATTGGTTGGTGAAGTTTCGTCATACCTACGACCCAAGTGATATGGGTATGCAAGAATACCGATACAACGAATTGGCAAGGAGGTGTGGCATCCATGTGCCAGACTTTAAGTTGGTGAATGGCAAGTATTTCGCAAGTCGGCGTTTTGATATTTCTTCAAAGGGTGACCGTATTCATACGGCTACGGCAGGAGGCTTACTCTCCATCTCGCTCTCCAATCCTGTGCTCGACTATCTCAACCTCTTGGCACTTACTGGTTATCTTACCCAAAGTCGGGAGGATGTAGAGGAAATGTTCCGTCGTATGGTCTTCAACTACTTGATGGACAACAAGGATGATCATTGCAAGAACTTTAGTTTTATGGTAGAGCGAAGGAATGACGGCAAGTGGCATTGGCACCTTGCCCCTGCTTACGACTTGACTCGATGCACAGAAGGGTATAATGGTGAACATGCGACATCGGTAAATGGCACAGGTCATCCGACATTGGATGATATGATAACGGTAGGTGTGAAAAACAAGATGGCGGAAAGCAAATGCCGAGAAATCTATGAGGAAGTGATAGGCGCATTGGATATTGTCCCTTCAAAAGCAGGAAAAATGTGATGAAGTAATCAAAAACATTAGGATTTTATGACAAAGTAGGGCTTTTCTGCCTCATTTCCGATTTATCTGCCTGAACGGAAGAAAGTTTGTGGTTTGTGAGCCAACCTACATTGGAGCACCAGTCGGTTTGACCATGCCTAATATGGATAATGAATCCGCAAATGTCATCATTTTGGAGTAAAAACAGCTGATAGTGTGCGAAAGTTGATGTTTTTAAGCATATTTTCGCACGCTATCGGTTGCTCCTATACCAACTATGCCTTCATTACATCACTTGGCAGGAATACTCGCATACCCTTTACACAATGAGTTGGAGACTCCTTTAAGAATAGCACAAGATGAACTTCCTGCCCTTTCTTAATAAAAGGCAAGTATTTAGCTTTCTGCTCCAAAACATCCATGAGCCTGTCGGCATCTTCATCGTGCGTCCATTTACATTCTCCTACCAAGATATGCTTCTTATCAATAGACTCTGCCACAACATCCAACTCAACCATCTTACCATCCTTATATTCTGGCGGAAATATCTTACCCCACCAACGAGATGCGACATTGTAGGCTATGCCATCTATAATATTTCCACTAACATATTCTCGACAAAGTAATTCCCAGCATTGACCTATAAATTGTGGAAGTTGAGCTTGAACCACTTGCATCACCATATCCATTCTTCCCAATTCCAAAATTGAACGATAAGGCACAATAAACTGATAGTGAAAACGTAAAAGAGAATCATTGATATGATAAATTCCCTTCTTACTTTTCTTAGGACTCTCACCAAAAGGAACCTCTCGGCTGACATAGCCAAGTTCTCGCAACTTGCTTAAAGGTTCAGAAATCGTGCTACTGTCTTTACCTGCCCTCGTTGCAATTTCAGACAATTTGTTGGCACCATTGCCTATAATAGTCAACAAAGTAGATGCCTGCACCGTATCCCTCATATCATCACGAAGTAGGCGTTGAGGTTCTTCTATCAAAGGTCCCTGCGGATCAAGCAATACCTTACGAATGGCCGTTTCCTTATCAGGATAATCCCTACGCAATTCCCAATAACGAGGCACTCCTCCCCAAATAGCATATTCCTCCACGGCTTGCACAGCATCACATTCCATAGCCATACTGATATATTGGGCAGGAATAGGCTGCATCTTGATAATTTCATTGGCAAGACCATAGAGGGGTGACTGTCGGTTGAGTACATACCCATGCATCAACTGCTGCGAAGAACCACACAATATCAAATCAAACTTCAATATTTTCTCATTCAGGAGTTTTTGAATGATGGAGGGAAGTACATCACAACTTTTCACCAAATAAGGGAACTCATCCAAGCAGACCAATATACGCTCTGAGAGCTGATTGTTGAAACTTCTAAACAAAGTTTCCCAATCTGGGTAAATCACCTTGTCAAAACCATCTATTACAGAAGCTGCAACTTTGGAAAAAGCTACACGTTGAATTGTCTCTGACGATGTGTCGCTCAAAAAGTAAATCGCCTTATGCCGTGCTTTGACGATGCGTTTAATAAGCTCTGACTTACCGATTCTACGCCTACCATAAATAACGACAAACTGAGTATCTTCTCTATGAAGGGCTTCATTCATTCGCTCTAATTCGGCCTCTCTATCTATGAGTTTCTTAAATTCCATAAGCTTTGCATTAGAAATATCTTGCACAAAGATAATCTTTTTCAAAGATATTTCCAAATGTCTGATAATTAAAGTGATATTTATTATTGAACTTTAACTAAAGTTACTTGCTTGGGAATGATCTTCGTTTGCATAACGAATAAGAAATTTAAGAAATATGGAAATGCGTCATAAGAAAAATACGATTATTTCTTGCCCGTCAAATGGGTACTCGGGGACCAAGCGATGGGCACTCAGGGACCAAGGGATGGGCATCGACAGACCAAGGGATGGGCACTCAGGGACCAAGGGATGGGCATCGACAGACCAAGGGATGGGCATCGACAGACCAAGGGATGGGCATTTATTGCCCATGCGGTGTGCACAGAGTGCCCAAAAGTCGGACGATTTTTGGGCACTCCTTGCAGATCAGCGGCTTTGCTTTTATGCATAATGCCTCATGACGATTTTTTGATACTTAGATGACGTTTTTTTATGATACTTCTATCAGATTTATGATACTTCTATGATACTTCTTGTAAGATATTTCAAAATGTATCATTCTTCTATCTTATTATATGTCAGATATTTATCTCTATGTTCAGCCAAATGATGATACTTTGACACTTTTTTCATAAAAAACTTTTTACGTATGAGCACATGCTCAACGGTAAATTCTAAAAGAATCTGGGGACATCAGTTCTTAGGTTGATGATGCTGTGGACTCATTTCCTATCCCCATCAATGAGGGCAAGCAGATGCTCCACCGCTACTTCCTGAGGAATATTCTTCTCTATGCAAACCTGCTTGCGATAGAGGCTCACGCGGTTAGGACCGGCACCTACATAACCATAGTCGGCATCTGCCATTTCGCCTGGACCATTCACGATGCAGCCCATGATACCAATCTTCAAGCCCTTCAGATGCTTGGTGGCCTCCTTGATCTGGGCAATGGTTTCGCGCAGGTCGTAGAGCGTACGGCCACAACCAGGACAACTGATATACTCGGTCTTGCTGGTACGCAAGCGGGCAGCCTGGAGAATACCGAAAGCCGTCTCATCGACAGTCTGGGATGGTATGTCTCCGTCATTCATCAGCCAGATGCCGTCGGTCAGACCGTCTATCATCAAGGCTCCCATATCGGCTGCGGCTTCCAACTGGAAGTCGCTCTTCTCCTCCTTGCTGTGCTGATACATCTCTGCGAAGACGACAGGGTTCTTCAATCCTGCATTCATCATTTCGTGAACCAGGGCACGCTGGTCGCCAAGTCGGTTCTGGTGATTGCTCACGCAGATGACTACCACCTCCGGATGATTCTTCAGGCAAGCGATGTATTCCTCGGCAGGAGTACCAAACTGCAAGGTGAGGAACTTGATGTCAGCCCTGATGCTGGCGATGAGCGGCATAGCCATGGCAGGGAAGATAGGATAGAGCTTGGCACCCGTGGTGTCTGGTTTGCTGTTCAGGGTCTCGTAGACATTATAATCTACGATGTAGCTCTGGCCAGGCACAAACTGCTGAGGCTTCTTTCCACCTATATATATATAGTCGGGTTTGGCATCCTCATTGTCGCAAATCGTGCTCTCGCCATTGATACGGTTGCTGATGACTACAGGAACCTGATTTCCGCCAATATTGCCTACAGCCTGAGTCTCTCTGCGCACAGGACGGAGCCAGTCGAACTGGGGGCAAGCCTCGCCAGGAATCAGCAGCTGACCCTGCTTCTTTCCGATATAATCCACCAGATGGCGGGCTACAGGAATCTCTGCAGCAGGTTCCTCGCTCAGACTTACACGCACGGTATCGCCGATACCATCAGCCAGAAGGGCACCGATGCCCACAGCACTCTTGATTCTTCCGTCCTCGCCTTCACCAGCCTCAGTAACGCCCAAATGCAGCGGATAGCTCATGCCTTCCTTCTCCATCTCGCTGACCAAGAGGCGCATAGAGCGAACCATCACCACGGTATTGGATGACTTGATGCTGATGACCACATCGTGGAAATTCTCTTTCTTGCAGATGCGGAGGAACTCCATACAACTTTCTACGATGCCTTCGGGAGTATCGCCATAGCGGTTGCGGATGCGGTCGGAGAGCGAGCCATGGTTCACACCGATGCGGATGGCAGTATGATTCTCCTTGCAGATATTGAGGAATGGAACGAATCGGTCTTCTATCTTCTGCAGTTCGTGAGCATATTCCTCGTCGGTATATTCCTGCTTGATGAACTTGCGGGCAGGATCAACATAGTTGCCAGGGTTGACACGCACCTTCTCGCAGTAGAGGGCAGCAACGTCGGCAACGTTAGGATTGAAGTGAACATCAGCTACAAGCGGAGTCTGATAGCCGTCGGCACGAATGCCGGCATTGATGTTCTTCATGTTCTCAGCCTCCCGGGAACCTTGCGTGGTAAAGCGTACCAACTCACCACCAGCCTTGATGATTTCCTCAGCCTGACGTACGCAAGCCTCGGTATCATTGGTGTTGGTGGTGGTCATCGACTGGATGCGCACGGGATTGTCGCCGCCTAAGTCGAGTGATCCGATATGTGCCACAGAAGAGGCACGGCGAGTGTAATTGAATAAGTCTACCATATTAGTTACACTTGTACTCAAACTTCACTTCTGCCAAGTCTTTGTTGGCTTTCTCAATCTTGGCACCAAGGCCAGCCTTCCATGCCTCTACCTTCTGAGCCACTTCCTCATCGCAGAGAGCAATCATCTCGGCAGCAAGGATGGCTGCATTTTGAGCAGCATTGACTCCGACAGTAGCTACAGGGATTCCAGGAGGCATCTGGATAATACTGAGCATGGCATCAAGACCATCGAGCATACCCTTGATAGGCACACCGATGACAGGAAGCGGAGTAGATGCGGCAATAACTCCAGGCAGGGCTGCAGCCATGCCGGCAGCTGCGATGATGACTTTCACACCACGAGCCTTGGCTCCCTTGGCAAATGACTCTACTGCATCGGGGGTACGATGTGCTGAGAGGGCATTTACCTCGAAAGGAATTTGGTTGTCGTTCAACCAGTTACATGCTTTTTCCATAACAGGCAGGTCGCTTGTACTGCCCATGATAATGCTAACTAATGGTTTCATTGTTTTCTTATATTTATAATTTTACTGAATTCGTTTTCTATGATTCCTGCTGACAGTTCGTTTTCCTCAGATGATGAGGAAGGCGCAGACGAGTCCGATGAAGAATCCTGTTACAACCTGCGACAGGCTGTGTTGGCGCAGTATCATTCGTGCTGTACCTACCATGCCTGCCAGGATGAGTACCAGACAGAGCCACCAGATGGGGTTGAACGAGAAACTGATAGAATAAGCCAGTAAGGCTCCTGCCACACCGCCTATGGCTGCTGTATGGGTGGATATTTTCCACCATATATTGATGAAGGCACACACCATCTGTATAATCAAAGCAGCCACTAAGATGATGCTGATGACACGGGGAGTGTTGCGGTATTCCATCAGGAAAAAGCACCCAAAGTAGCACACGATGGAGATGATGTAGGGCACGATGCGTCGCTCTTTCTTGCCCAGTTCGGTAGTGCTCCATCCCTGGTATCGGCGGTAGATATGGATAAGTACCGAAGGCAGAAGAATGGTAAACAAGTAGACGGTGAGCAGCATGGGCAGCTTATAAGCCAAAGGCAGGAGCGACATGTAACTGAACAGAAACAATGCCACAAGTCCTACCAAGGGCAGATAGAACGGAGTGAAAAGCATGCTCATGATGCGTGCTGTCAATATGATATTCTTTTCTTTCATAACAATCTTTTGTTTTCTAAGCCTTGCATCTATTTTCTAAGCCTTGCAACAGGAATGCCCAACTGCTCTCTGTATTTGGCTACCGTGCGGCGGGCTACAGGGAACCCTTTTTCTTTCAGCACCTTGGAAAGGGCATCGTCGCTGAGAGGTTTTTTCTTGTCTTCGTGCTCTATCAGTTCTTTCAGAGCCAACTTGATTTTACGGGTCGACATTTCCTCGCCGTCTTCGGTGGTGTAACTGTCTGTAAAGAAGAACTTCAGTGGGAAGGTTCCCCATTTTGTCTGGGCGTATTTCATGTTGCTGACACGCGATATGGTACTTTTGTCGAGCCCTGTACGTTCTTCTATATCCTTGAGAATCATAGGTTTCAAGTCGGCCTCGTCGCCATCGAGGAAGAAGGCTTTCTGTCTCTCGATGATGGCTTTCATCGTGACGATGAGTGTGTGTCGGCGTTGCCTGATGGCTTCGATGAATCCTTGTGCCTTGTCAACTTTCTCCTTGGCATAGAGCAATGCCTCCTTGTCCTGCCGGCTCATGTTTCCCTTGTTCTTTTTGTAGGTGTCTATCATGTCGGTAAATGAGGTGGAGACGGTCAGCTCGGGCATATTGCCCCGGTTGAGCGAGAATGTCACCGTGCCGTCGTCGTTGGTGTCGACGATGAAGTCGGGCGTTATCTGTTGCAGGTTTCTGCCTTCGGTCTCGCCTAACGATGCTCCCGGCTTAGGGTTGAGTTTGCGTATCTCTTCCTGCAGGGTGGCGAGCTGGGTGTCGTTCAGTTCAAGTCCCGTCTTTATCTTGTCCCAATGCTTCTTGGTGAACTCGTCGTAGTAGTCGGTGAATACTTCTTCCATCGACTTTCGCAACACGCCCTTAGGCATGCGTTTCACTTGTAAAAGCAGACATTCCTGCAGGTTTCTTGCTCCGATGCCGGCAGGGTCGAAGGTTTGCAGAATGTGCAATATCTTCTCCAACTTCTGTTCGCTGACGTCTATATTCTGATAGATGGCGAGTTCGTCGCAAATACTGTCGAGGTCTTTGCGCAACAGGCCGTCGTCGTCGAGTGATCCGATGAGATATTCCATGATCTGCTTTTCGGTATCGTCGAGCATCTGCATGTCCATCTGCTCCTTCAGCTTGTCGTAGAAGGAGGTGGTGTCGCCGTAAACCATTTCCTCGTAGTCGGCATCCTGCTTGTTGTTTCGGTCTGAATTATAGTCGGGCATCAGGTCGTCGCGTCCTATGTTTTCCAGTGCCGAGTCGAGAGCATCTTCTCTTTCCTCCTTTTCTGTCTGTGCCTCGTAGTCGTCCTCCTCGTCATTGTTATGCGAGTCGTTGTCTTCCGGCAAATGATCGTTTTCGTTTGTGTCATTTGCCAGCATGTCGTCTGGATTCTCGCTTTCCAGGGCTGGATTGTCATCCAGCTCAGCATTGATGCTGTCTTCTAATTCGGTAAGTGGCATTTCCAAGAGTTTCACCTGCAACATTTGCTGGGCAGAGAGCTTTTGCAGCTGTTGAAGCTTCTGTTCTTGTGTCTGAATGAGTTTCTGAGCCATTTTTACTTGGTGTGAGTTGTATTTATTGTTTTTTGAAGTAAATTTTCAGTTCTGTGGCAAGCTGATAGAGTTTGTCGGGATTGCCGTTCCCATATCGTTGCCAGATGGCACTGCAGTCGTTGAGCAGAGGACTGATGAGCACGTCTTCTCGGTTGAGATACGGGTCGCAGAACATGTATATACTCATCACGTCGGCTATCTTCTCCGGTGTGGTATGTATCAGTTTGGCAAGATCGATAATCTCTGGCGTCTCAGCCACCATGGTGATAGGGGTGAGTTGGAAGTAGAGGTCGAGTATGATGATGAGCTTCACGGGCGTGAGGGTGGCATCAGCCTCAAGCGGCTCCCAGTCGCGCTCGAATGTTTCGTTGAGCTCCACTCCCTGGTAGAATGCCTCTGCATTGCCGTAGCCCTGCATCTTTCTGAGCATCTTGATGTCGTGAGACAGCTTGCCTGGCTTGTTGGCATACTTCTCCCATAGCCGTGTGATGCGAGGTGTCATCATTCTCAGCTTGAACATCTGCTCATGCAGGTAGGTGGGTGGTATGTGCAACTCCAGGCTTAGGTCTACCATACCTTTCGAATAGAGCGGTTTTACACCCATGGGCTTCTTCTGATACAATTGTAGCAGCAAGAGCCAGTATTCTTCATTCCAAAGGGGATGTTTAGCCATAATACATATCTTATTTTAATGTTATGTGCAAAAATACGACTTTTCGTTGGTTAAACAAAATAAAATGATAAAAAAAATACGCAACCTCGAACTTTGTCGAAATTGCGTACTTAGAATACTATATTCCCAAATTTTTCATAACTCAAAAAGTGTTCTGCTTTCGCAAGTTTCGCACTCTGTTTTGTCGTCCTTGAATAAACAATCTTTTATTTACCTTACTTTTCTAATACCTGTTGTCCTTGAATAAACAATCTTTTTAATCTACCTTAAATTTACTAACTAAAACCTAAACAACTAACAATCTTAACCTAAAAACCTAATAACCTTTTGTCTTATTGACGATGCAAAGGTACGACGATTAGAGATAACTGCCAAAATAATTGATGGGAAAAGCAAGAAAAACGCCATTTTTTTGACCTAAATCAACTATTTGTGTGCGCACACAAGCAAAAACAGCTATTTTAGTGCTTCTTTGCTGATAACTGCAGCTATGGTTTTAAGGCGCAGATAGTCTTCCGAGAGACAGATGTGTCCTGCTTTGCCCCAATGCTTGCCCCAGGAGTTGCAGCATACATAGTAGTTACGATGGTTCTTGCTGATTATGCCGATGATTTCCATCACGTGGTCGTCGGTGGTTCTCAGACTTTCGAACTCTCTTTGGCGTGATGCCTGTGTGGTGGGAAGCTGAGAAGGCATGACATCTACAAAACCATGTTGGGGATGACGGAAACCTTCCTCGCTGATGTCTCCCTCCCAGCAAACTGGATGTCCGTGGCTGATGGCGTTGTGGATGTATTGCATCAGTTGGTCGATGGGCACATTAAGAAATGCTTCTTGGGTCTGGTTGTCGGGTGTTTCCAATGCAAATCTCTCGCCGAAGGGATGATGTGTGAAACTGGTGAGCACCTCATATTCGCCAGGGAAGCATACACTGTTGGCAAACTCTTCGGGCGTATATTCTGCACCGAGCATATATACAGTCTTGGCAGGCATATAGCCCATCTCGTCATCGAAAAGACGGTTGAGCCTGCTTTTCAGTTTCTCTATACCTATTTGTTGGGCAATGGCATTGCGGCACAGAAACTCCACCTTGCGGCACAGAACTCTCATGTCGATATCCTTCTTGTCCTCATAACTGTCGTAGGGAACTATACCATACTTATTTATATAATGTATCAGCATGGGCGCCATGCCTCTCATGCTGATGGGCTTGGTTCCTTTAGAAAAGTAGTATTCTACGGCCTTCTCCTGCAGCATCATTCTGGCAATATAAGCCACAGACAGGTTGACCGAATCGCCCTTCATGATGTGCTCGCTCTCCATCGTGGCAAGCATGGCGTATGCCCAGCATAGAGGACTCTTGCCCTGATTCTTTACAGGGGTCGTGCTTATCAACTTTGTTCCTTGGGCAACAGGACCTTGGGACGTGTTGCTGGATGTGTGGCTACTCTTGTACTGGCAACTGCAGATGCAGAGAGTCAATATGGTGATGATGATTTTATTTTTCATAGGCGCAAAAATACAACAATCTTTCTGAAGTACGCAAGATCTCTATGATTATTTTTCATTTATTTACCATGAATTATTTTGTAGTGTCTGCAAATAAATGTACCTTTGCACGAAGAAATTTAAACGTTTAAAGATAAAATGGCATTAAAATGTGGTATTGTGGGTCTTCCTAATGTAGGAAAATCCACATTGTTCAACTGTCTGTCGAGTGCAAAGGCACAGGCAGCCAATTTCCCTTTCTGTACTATCGAACCAAACTTGGGCGTCATCACCGTACCCGATGAGCGCCTTAACAAATTGGCAGAGATAGTTCATCCAGGTCGTATCGTTCCTGCTACATGCGAGATAGTAGACATCGCAGGTTTGGTAAAAGGTGCCAGCAAGGGTGAGGGTCTTGGAAATAAATTCTTGGGAAACATTCGTGAGTGTGATGCTATCATACATGTTGTACGTTGTTTTGACGATGACAATATTGTTCGTGAAGGTGGTGCAGCCGTAGATCCATTAGAGGACAAGAGTATCATCGATACCGAGTTGCAGCTCAAGGACTTGGAAACTATCGAGTCTCAGCTTGCCAAGCAGCAGAAAACTGCAGCAGCAGGAAACAAGGATGCCAAGGTGATGGTGGCTGTGCTCGAAGCTTATAAGGAAGTGCTGGAGCAGGGCAAGAATGCCCGTGCCGTGACTTTCGAGAGCAAAGAGGAGCAGAAAGTGGCTCACGACCTCTTCCTTCTCACAACCAAGCCTGTTCTCTATGTAGCCAATGTGGATGAGGCTTCGGCCAAGACCGGCAATGAGTACAGCAAGAGAGTAGAGGAGATGGCCAAGGAGGAAGGCGCCGAGTGCATGGTTATCGCAGCCAAGACAGAGGAAGACATCGCATCGCTCGAAACATACGAGGACAAATTGATGTTCTTGGAGGAGCTCGGTCTGGAGGAGAGTGGTGTGAACCGTCTCATCAAGAAGGCTTATGCCCTGCTGAATCTGGAAACATTCATCACAGCCGGCGAGATGGAAGTGAAGGCCTGGACCTATCACAAGGGCTGGAAGGCTCCACAGTGTGCCGGTGTGATCCACACCGATTTCGAGAAAGGATTTATTCGTGCCGAGGTGATCAAGTACGACGACTATATCAAGTATGGCTCTGAGGCTGCTGTACGTGAGGCAGGCAAGCTCGGTATCGAAGGAAAAGAGTATGTTGTGCAGGATGGCGACATCATGCACTTCAGATTCAATGTATAATAATATATAATGTATAATGTGTGGTGATTAACCCTGCGCGTTTTTCACCACTCCTATTATAATATAGACATGATGGCTAATCTGCTCAATTATATTGTTTGGGATCCAGATCCCATTCTGTTTCATTTGGGTCCGATAGCATTGCGTTACTATGCCACTTGCTGGCTTGTAGGCTTGCTGTTGGGTTATCTGCTGATGCAGCGCCTTTACAGACAGCAGAAGATAGGCGATGAGAAGTTTGAACCTCTCTTCATCTATATCTTTATCGGTATATTGGCGGGTGCACGTTTGGGGCATTGCCTTTTCTACCAGCCAGAGTATTTTCTCAGTCAGTGGGATCATGTTGTAGAGATGCTGATTCCTATGCACCATCTTCCTGACGGCAGTTGGAAGTTTACCGGCTATGAGGGATTGGCCAGCCATGGAGGAGTGATTGGTATGTTTGTAGCCATTTGGCTCTATTGCCGCAACTTGAAGGTAAAAGGATGGGTAGTGCTCGACAATATGGGCATTTGCTCGGGCATAGCTGCCGCCTTTATCCGCATCGGCAACCTGATGAATTCAGAGATTATCGGCAAGGTGACCGATGTGCCATGGGCTTTCATCTTTGTCAAGGAAGACCAATATCCCCGCCATCCAGGACAGCTCTACGAGGCGATAGCCTATCTCATCATCTTCCTCCTTATCTTCTTTATCTACAAGAAGAAGGGTCCTAAGAGCGTAGGCTCTGGTCTTTATTTTGGCCTGTGTCTTACCTTTATCTTCTTCTTCCGTTTCTTCATCGAATACACGAAGGAGATTCAGGTAGCCTTCGAGGCTGGTCTGCCTATGGATATGGGACAGATTCTCAGCATTCCTCTTATTCTTCTCGGTGTATGGAGCATTGCCTCCAGCTTCAGAAGAGCAAAGGAGATACAGGCATAAAAGGCGATAACGGAAAGACCTGTTAAGCGAGTAGTTTTTGATAAAAAACTTCATATTCTTTAGCCACCTTCACATAGTCGTGATGGTGGCTAATGTATTCTATACCCTGTCTTTTGAGTTCAGGAATCAGCTGGGGATTCTCGATGAAGTGTTCCAACTGCTGGTAAACACTCTCATAACTGGGCAGTACATTGATGATGGGGCGCAGATGTTCCTCGTGCAGAATCTCGTAGTTTTCGGGTTCTCCTCCTCCTATACAGATGATTCCTCTTGCCATGGCCTCCAGAGGATTCATGGAAGGAGTGTAACTGTATAATTGATCGAGGATGGCATCGCTACCGTTCATCATCTCAATATATTCGGCAAAAGGAACACTTTCTGCTATGCGGAGTTCCACCTTTTCAGGGTATTTCTCAGCTATGTCTTGTGCAGCTTTCAGCATGATGTCGGTTCCCTTGTATTCACTTCTGTTCTTGTTGATGCCGATGAAAAGTTTTACTTTATCGGGTGTCTGCCCTTTGATATCTGCTTGCTGGGCATAAGGTCGGATAGGGAAGGGAATGAATGTTGTCTTCTGTGGAAAAGCAGGCTGATAGCATACCCAATATTCATATAGGCCGGTAACGATTCCATCACAATCTTTTGCTATCATCTTGTTGAGGCGTTCCTTTTCTGTTCCTATCCAGTCTTTTCTTTCTCTCAAGGCGTCAGCATTGGTACGTAGTTGGCTGCCTATGTTGAAGTCGCTGTATCTCAGAGGCTTGTCTTTGCAGCATACATTGACCCAATAATAGTCCATACCGAATCCGCCAAGGATGATTTTCTTGTTGTGCCGGCGAAGGTAACGATAGATGGGGAATATGCGTTCAGCCTTTAACTCTAAGAACATAGGATTGATGAGTTGCACAATGTCGTATCCACGCAGTTGTGGCAACAAGGTGTATAACTTCATCATATATATGATTCCTCCTATTTTTCCAGGTTTGCGTGTCAGGTCGATGTCTCGTGGATAATTTTTCCAGAAGTCACCATTAGAAAGCACGGTTACTTGATGCCCCAACTTGCGAAGTCCTTCAGCAAGCGTGGCATGCACATTACTATATTCGCCTAAAAGAAGAATTTTCATCATTGGCTTTCTCTTATTTCAATTTTAAAAGAGTGTAGAACAAGATTTTTCTGGTCATCTTGTTATTGATGGCTTTAGTAAATATCTGGTATTTCTTCGTATATTTTTTATCAGGAAGAGGAAACAATCCTTTATCATGCAATCTCTTGATACTTTTTTCTAAATGTTTGTAGTTCTGTGCCAATACGATGGTATTGTACAGATAGTCCATGGTGAGTTGGGCTATTCGTCGGTTGAGGGCGATACGCTCTGGTTCAGAAAGATAATTTGATTTCTCTTGTAGTTGGAAAATTACCTTCTCCGTATCGGCCAGTCGTTTGAGATAATGACGCTTATCTTTTGTTTTATGCATAATAGAGTCTTCTCTCTCACGATAATAGTAAGCTTTTGTATCTGTTGTTATGATGCGCTCTGCCTTTAAAAAAAGTATAGGAGTAAACTCTTCATCCTCATGCAGAATACCAGGAGTGAAACGTTGCTGCTGCAAGAGATCTCGCTTGAAGGTATAACAACAAGCTGCAGCCCGAAGATTGTTGTTGTACAGATAAGCACTGCCACTTATGGGTTCAGAATACTGATAAGGAACTTCTTTATCAAAAGTTTTATTTGAAGAAGTGAAATGTACAATATCAGGATTGTGATAGCGCAAGAGGTCCAGACAATGCTCGTATCCTACCTGGATAAGACAGTCATCTCCGTCTACAAACTGGATATATTTGCCAGAAGCATTTTGTAGTCCTGTGTTTCTTGCAATAGACAGACCTTGGTTACGTTGACGTATATAGATAATGTCATCTTGGTATTCCACTAAATCGTTGATGAGCGAAACATCGCTTCCATCATCTACCAGAATGATTTCTCTTTCTCTTGAGTTGAGAGAGAGTTGCAGGATACTTTTCAGACATTCCACGAGATATTCTAATGGCAGGTTGTAAGTTGTGATGATGAAACTGACTAAAGGTATTTGTGTATTTGCAATCATATTATTTTCTTCTATATAATCTGTGTACGAGTTTGTTGAGTCTGCATAGGTTACGATAACCTATAATGTTAAGTAATCTTAGTTTAAAAACTTTGATTTTCACCGATTTACCAAGTTTTTCAACATGGTGGATAACTGGTGGATTATTTTCGTATTTACCCGATAACTCATAGAGGTCGAGCAAGACATTAAGAATTTGAGTCATGAACTCTTGCAAGGAAAGGCTATATTTAAGAATCAGTCCCTCTTGACTCCCGATTTTGTTCATAATGGCTTGAAGACTTTGGGTATGGCCATCATACAGATTGTATAAATCCTTGTATGTCGCATTTGCCGTGATGCCTTTGGCATTCCACCGATATTCATAGCAACCAACGTTTGTAGTTCTGATGTTAGGAGTAACGAAACTCCCATGATATGGCAGAAGGCCTATGAGATATGGGATAGTCAGGACATCCTCGAAATTTTTTCCTTTAGGAAAGCATATATGTTCAAACAAAGCACGTTTATATATCTTATTCCAGGCATAAGTGTGGTAGTATGCTTTTTCTTCCAGCCAATAGTCAATGGCATTTTGATATTCTATTTCTTTAAAAGACAGTAAATGTTCTTTGGAACCGTTTCCTAACCTTTCCATTACAGGATATTCCAAAATATCTGTTTCAGGATACGTGATTATTTTTTCTATGACGAGTGAAAGGGTGCCTTCTGCTATCGTATCATCGCTGTCTATGAAAGTAATATATTCTCCTTTGGCTTGTAGAATTCCAGTATTACGTGCATCGCTTAACCCTCCGTTTTCCTTGTGGATAACTTTGACTCTGTCATCTTGTCTGGAATATGCATCGCAGATCTTAGGGCAGTCATCAGTCGACCCATCGTCAACGAGTATAACCTCATAGTCGGTGAATGATTGTTGCAAGATACTGTCAAGACAGCTTGGCAGCGTGTCTTGCGTGTGATAGACTGGTATAATGATGCTTAGTTTCATGCCTACAAAGTTACAGAAATATAATGTGATAGCAAACTTATTTGGCTAAAATGTGGTAAATGTTTGTTACCCAAAGTCGCAGTAAGGCTTTTATGCCCCGATTATTTGTAAAGGTAGGCAATATTCTTGATTCTTCTCGCAATGTTCCTGGTAGGACAACAAATAACGAGATATTTTTTTTGATGATACGACAGGGTATCATAATAGCCTTCTGGTACAATGTATGAGTGTTCTCTGTAAGCCAAGATTCTCTTGTAAAAAGGAAGAGAATTGAGGTCTTCGTCTTTTAATAGGAGTTTGATTTCTTTAATTTGACAATTAGCCTTGATTTCCAGCACCATTAATTCCTTATGCGTATTGTAGGTGAAAAATGTCTTTTTTATTTGATTTCTTTTCATTTTTTCTACAATATCTTTTGGAAGAAAGTATAATTTGTCTTTATCGAACAATACCTTTATGCACTTTATGTATGGGTTGTTCTGTACGAATCCTTGCGCCAATTCAAAAGGCCCAAACTTGACGGGCTCTCGTAAGTAATTGTCGAATACACTTGTGAGGATAGGGTTGGAGGTTGGCCTTATTTGAGGCACAGAGACAATCTCTACTTGGGGCGTATTCAACTGTTGTAGAATGTATTGATCATTTTTATAGTTTTTTAATGAATAGTGCAAGACGGGTACGTACATCAAAAGCATGGCGACATTACAGCCTATGGTTAGGCCTTTTTGATATTTATGAATGCTTATAAGTAAGTTTATAACGATTATCGTAGCGATGAATTCTGTATAGAATATCACTCTTGTTTCTGTGGCTCCACTGCCAAATACAGGTATAAATGTGAAAATCCATGTCAAGTAAAAATACTTATAGCGATTGAAGTGTTCTTTCCATACAGTTCTCTTCTTATAGAAGGAAAAGAGAGAAACTGCCAACATAAGATATGATACACGTAGATGAAGTAAATTAACTCCACCAAAAAAAAATTTTTGTGTCATTAACTGCCATAAGGAGTCTTGGTGTCCAATACGTTGTATGGTTCCTGGAGAAGATAAACAAACGAAGGTTCCTAAAGCATAAAATACCATACAAAAGAATATGGGCGATTTGAATATCTTATGTTTGTGATAGTTAAGGATGCAATATATGATAAGAGTTAATGTTATGGGAAACGTAATACCTTCATGTAACCAACCAAAGAAAAACGAGGACATACACAAGCCTAATATGCATACCGACATGCTTTTATCTTTAATATGGTATACCATAAAAATAAAACACATGGTAGCAATTGTTGCCCATAAATAGTTGAATAGTGCTGAAAAGAATAAGAATTCATTATGAAATCCAGGTATAAGCAGAAAAAGTATAGCCGATGTGATGGAAAGTCCAAACAGTGAGTTCTTACCTTGTGATGCCATCCTTGAAGTCATATAAATAAGACAGCCAAACAATATACTGCTTATAACATTGCATGCCTCTTTACCTATTATTCCATCAAATAATTGTATGAAAAAATGTATTATACTTCTTCCGTTGACTACCTGATAGTGGATGTATTGTGATTCTATAATGTCGAGAATTGAAGCTATGGGTCTGTTGTATGACTCGCTGTCGTGGGGCCATACAAATTTGTATAATATATCATCAGACAACGTTATGGGTGCGAGATGACATAGGATATAGTATAATATTCCTATTGTTGATATATATGCTAACTGATACTTTTGTCTTGTCGTTAATCGTTTCATACCCCTTCTTTTTCGTTAATAATATATACGGGTCTGTGTTTTGTTTCTATAAAAATCCTCCCTAAGTATTCTCCAATGATTCCCAAAGAAAGGAGTTGTATGCCGCCCAAGAAAAGAATGACAATAATGAGCGTAGGAAAACCGTGTACAGGTTCACCTAATATGATGGTCTTGAAAAAAATGTAGCACATATAGAAAAACGCAGAGATAGATACGATAATCCCCAGTAATGTAGATATGCGCAGGGGAGCAATGGAATAGGATGTGATGCCCTCTATCGCTAAATTGAAAAGCTTGCGATAGTTGAAAGATGATGTGCCATTTGTCCTATCCCCTTGTTCAAATTCTACCTCTTTTTTGTTGAATCCTATCCAGCAGTATAGTCCTTTAGTATATCTCTGAGTTTCGCGAAGTTCTTTCAGTGCGTTGATGCATTTTTTGTCAAGCAGGCGGAAGTCGCCGACGTTGGGAAGAATGTCTACGTTTGCGATTTTTTGTAGAATCTTATAATAAGTGATGGAAAGTTTTTCTCTCAACCAACTTTCTTTTCCTCTTTTTTTCCTTTTTGCATACACATCGTCATATCCCTGTTCCCAAAGAGACAGCATTTTGGGAATAACCTGAATAGGATGTTGTAAGTCCGCATCCATGATGATACAGCAATCTCCGTGTACGTGGTCGAAACCTGCAAGCATGGCATTCTCCTTGCCAAAGTTGCGAGACAAATGGATGTAGCAGAATCGTTTGTCTTTTGTTCGGATATCCTTGATGATTTCAAAGGTGTGGTCCCGGCTTCCATCATTAATGAGAAGTATCTGCCATAGATATTCGCTATGCTCATTCATAAATGATGCTAAGTTTTGGTAGAGATTCATGAGGTTGCTCTCTTCGTTATAGCAGGGGATGATGATTGATACTTTTTTCATTTGATTACCTCCACATTTTCTTTATTGATGATCCAAACGCAGTCATATTTCTTTTTGATGCGTTGTGCAAGTTTTCTGGCTTCTTGCTGTACTCCTGGTGTACGTTCCAGGGTTGTGTCTCTTATTTCGGTAGGCCATTTGTAGGCAGTAACCGCCCAAACTGATAATCCCCATCCTATGGCTTCTTCTGTCGGTACACAGAAAGATGAAAATTTTGGCATATCGTCACGGATTAGGATACAATATACCTTATCAACCGGTTTCCCTGTTTTTCTTACTATTTCTTCTGCTATACTTTTGCTGGGAAGAGATGTTTGCCATGCCATATACCAATGATGAACGTCGGTGATGATAGCTGCTGTCAAATATAAGAAAAATAAAGTCTGAAGTTGGGGCTCTGTTTTTTGATAATTATGACATAAATATCCTATGATGATGGCTGCTATGCCCAACGAGCTATAAGCATTCATAATGCTCATGCTGATTAATAAATGTGGTGAAGCAACAATGAACAAGACTGCAATCAGCAGCCATATTTGTTTATGATGCCAAATCGTTTTATTCCACCAAATCTTAACCATGAACGCACAAGACAGAAATATCGTTAAGAAACCGATATAGAGATTTCTGTTTGGTTTGTTTACGATAGATATATAATCTGCAGCAAACCAAGTATAACTAATCCAGTTAACCAGTCCTTTGATTCTGCTATGAATACTGACTACGTCTTCCTCGTAACTGCCATTTTTAATATATGTGTATGGCAATGAAAATCGGACAATACAGTATGATAGAGCTATTGCAAAACCGAAGACAAGTTCTTTCCGGCACGTTTTCTTGTCGATTTTGTCAAAAGTAAGTGCCATGATTGGTGGTACAATGGCCCATGCTAATCCATTGTCTTTGGACAGAACAGACATATAAGTGCAAACAACCCATGCAATGTATTTTTTCTTTCCGTTTATTGTTAAATACAAAAAGACAGATAATATTCCCCATAAATGCGAGTAGCTTTGGTTTAAAGCATCACAACTAAGGATGGTTCCCATTGTGCATGGAGATATATAGAAAAATAGGGTTGCTATGTTTCTTGATGTCTTGTTGAATTCTAAAACTTCAGTAAGTTTGTATATGACAAAGGTGCTACCCATATGTGCCATGAATATCAGTACATGGTTCAGTGTAGGATAAAGATGGTAGTCTATGGCATTGACATATCCCATGATGGCGTCAAAAGGACGCCATGTCATTCCCAAAGGAAATATGTATGTTTGATAGTCATGTTCGTAGTTAGGCATAGATAGAGTGGTCCAATCATCAAAAGTGGGCAATATGAGTAATATTGCCCAAAGGATGACTGGGGCACTTATTATGATACCTAAGATATATGGATTTTTATTTCTCATTAATTTATAATTGCGATTTTACATACGACACCTTTGTCTCCTTCTTCAGTTGCAGTCATTACCATATAAATACCACTGGCTACTTTTTTACCTTTCAAGTCTGTGCCATTCCATTGGTAAATTCCAGAAGAACTTTGCCCTTGGTGTACTAAAGTTCCATTAGATGTGACTATTTTTATATTGGCATTCAGAGAAAGACCTGTTATTGTGATAAGTCCTGTATAATCTGGTTTGACAGGATTTGGATAGGCCCAAACATTATCTTTGGTCATTTCTTCGTTGCTGGAATTAGAATCGCTCATGTAGGAGCATAATCCGTTTTCTGTACCGATATAAACTTCTCCAGTATCATCATTGATGGCGATAGCTTCTATATTGTCTGACAATAGTTTGCTATTCGATGTGGTAAAGTGATTTAATTGCTCTAAGTTGTCACTGCTGATAAGATATACTCCATTGCTTTTTGTGCCAAACCATTTTCTGTTGGCTTTGTCTATAGCTATGCATGAGATATTTATGCCAGTCAGCAAGTAGTCAGCATAGTTGGTACCATCGTTACGGGGTACTTTCACCTGAGTAAATACAGGAGAGTCTGCTGTAATCTGATTGCTTTCTAAGAGGAAAGGGCCCTGGTTGGTGCCTATCCATAAGTCCTTATTCTTGTCTTCTGCGATGCAGCTTATACCAAATATGTTACTGATGGTCGTACCATCTTGATTGGTGATAGAGGTGAATGCCTTAATGGCTCCATCATCGGTATTATTGGTGGGAAACTGATAGCAGAAGAACGAAGGATTTGCCCAATGGTTATTGACAAACCAAAGCAATCCTCGGCTGTCTATCATCATGCTTTGTAGTGTAGCAAAACTCTTATTCTTGACTCCGTAAGATTCATATTTCATAAGTTCAGGTTTAGATCGAGAAATCCATTCTTGATCTTTACTATATTCTATTAATGAACTATTGGGAGCTTCGCTGTTTAATAACCATAGGTTTCCCGAAGCGTCATATTTGATACCTTGTACAAGTTCATATTCTGCATTATTCTGTAATCCTCCAACGATTTCTATAAGAGAATTGGTATGGTTGTAGTGTTTAACAAATTTTCCATCATAGAACTCATAAAGTCCATTTCTACCTCCAGCAAAAACATGCTTGATGTCTAAAGGATCATAATCTATACATACGAGATCTTTATATCCCACACCTGTAATGTTGGATATATTGTCATCTTGATATATGTTCCAATTGTCTTTCCCTAAGATTTGAATGCAGGCATTCTTTTGTCCGCCCACATTTCCATTGCAAGTATATAATTGATTATTTGCGTATTTTAAAAAACCAAAGTAGTTGTATTTCGGGCCTCCAGGATTAAGGGTGCTTACGAGTTGTTTTAACTCACTTTTATCTTCTTGTGCTTTAGCAACATAATTTCCAACTTTCTTCCAGTTGTTCTTGTCTAATAAGTTGCTGGATAGGGATGCGCTATATTTTCCCTTTGCTGAATTATAAGCATAAATGGTGTTTCCTTCAATTTCGCACCAGTTGACAGGGAAGCCGAGATTGTAGGTGTCTGTTATCTCGATATCAGCCATATTCAATTTCACAATACCGAAACCGTTACTCACATAGGCATATTTGCCATACATATAGATGTCGTTTATGGTTTTATCGCCTGTGGTTGATGCTGTGTAGTAATCGGAGAGATTGGTTACCTCAAAATTGCTGGCATTCATCAAGTCTATATTGAAGTTGCTGTAGATGATAAGCAGGCGTTTGGCGGTCTTATTGTAAGCGATGCGTTGTATTTTACAATCATTCAGATAGTCTGCCTTGCTGAACGTCTGTATACTTTGGTCGTTTTGGTTGTATACATAGAGGCTGTTAGAGGCCTTAATAAAGAGGAGGTTTCCTGCTTGTTCTATCTCTTGTACATCATGATAGGCCAAGTAAGCTTTCCAGTCGCCGATGGCGGCAAATGTTGGGATAGTTGTGACCTGAAGTATCAGAAACGAAAGGAATATCAATATTTTTTTATTCATATATCTAAATGTATATAATATAATAACTTATATATGTTAAACCACAAAACACTTGGTTTATTGCCTGTTAAACGTGATTTTATATGTAAACCAATCCATGGGAAAAGTCTGTTTAATAGTGGTTTTACAAATATCATTCGCGTAATTAGTTCTGAATAAGTGATGAGTTTAGAATAGCCTTTTAGTTCTTTTCTAAATTGATACAATGTTCTACATGCTTCTTCCGTTTTAAGAATGAAGCGATAGTTTGTTTCATATTCATCCAACAAGATAGGGTTGTTTATATGGGTAATGTGATATCCTTTTTGACAGATGGATTTACCAAATAAAACATCTTCATAACCATAGTATTTGAAGTTCTCGTCGAATGGGGTCCTTATCATAATATCTTTGAAAATAAGAAAATTGGTAGTACGAAACTCTTTATTTCCTATTTTTTGTCTATGCTTGTAGTTATGCTGTTTTTCGCATTTCTTTTCATATTTGTAACGTAGGTTGTCTTTGAGTGTGATAGGGTTTCCGCCGATTTTTAGACCTCCGACTATTACATTTCCTTTTGATAGCATATATTTTCTTATGAAATCAGAATTATCTAACTTTAAGTCACTGTCAAGAAATAGTAACCAAAGATGCTTGGCCTCTTTAGCTAAGAAATTCCGGATAGCTGATCGTCCTACATTTTCTTTTCTTTCAATATATCGGCAATTATTTAACTCGTTGATTTTGCGGTTCTTCTCAATGGTATTTTTGTCTGTTGAGCCATCATCGGCAACCAATATCTCGTATTCGAAATCATTCGTGGAAGACAATATTGATGCCTGAGCCTGTAAGTCTCTTACAAGCTCAAGGCATACATTGTTATATGTAGGAATCAATATCGATAGCGAGTTGATCATTTGATGTGTTTTTTGAGGTAATTACTACAGGGTGTTACCAGAAATTTCTTTGCCATCCATGATGTGAGGATGGTGAGGGTCAATGCTATTATTAACTTGTACTCCCAATAGTGGTTATCAATACCGAACATCCTTATGAAGATGCTTTGCACGATACGAAAGCAAAGGATGTGGCATATGAATATCTCAAAACTGATGCTACCCAACCATAATAATGCCTTATGATGTAATAGGCGGGTGAGCCATCCCTTGCCCTGATCGGAAGCTACGAAATAGAAAATGCTTACGACAGCTGGCAACCAATAAAGGGCAGCACAACGGAAGTTGGGATTAGTATAGATGGAAAGGTAATACATCCCTGCCGACAAGAGGACGATGGCTACATCTGCTATATGTGCCTGCCATATGCTAAATTGGGTGGTGATGAGCGCATAAACTTGTTTTCCTTTTTCTGAACGATAGAATCGATAGAGTAAGATGCCCAAACAGAAGTCTATCATGCGAAAGGGTGGAGCTGCGTAAATATAGTCAGCCGATTTGTCTTCTTCTATTATCATTGTGAGGGCGATATATGCCATCATGTAGATAATAAAGATTACCAGTGGTAATGCTTTTTTTCTTTGCATTAACCATCGGTATAGATACTTGAAAAGGAAATAGTAGATAATCAGGTCGGATAGAAACCACGTAGGTCCATTGAGACCTCCCATGAATTCATGGATAGGTATCCAACACTGTAGTAAGAACGTGTGAGCTACGGTCTGATACCAAGGACCGAGAAGCCCTAAGCGGTAGTCCAAGGGGATGATGATTGCTAATACAAATAGGTGGAGCGGATAAAGTTTGAAGATGCGTGAAAGAAAGAATTTTTTATTGCTCATCTCTTCTTTCACTAATCTCTCACCATAGCTCAGTGATAATACAAATCCGCTGATGATGAAAAATATGACCACAGCATATTCTCCTAAGTAGTCGTTGCAAGCTTGGGAGATGGGAAGTGTGGCATGCGACATCACTATCATCAGAATCAGTATGAAACGGAAGGAGTTGATGGTTTTTATCATTGCGTCTTAGCTTGTGATTGGGGGATTATTTCTTCTTCATGTATTCTACCAGCTTGGCCACTGCGCGTGCTCTGTGGCTGATGCCGTTCTTGATTTCCTCGCCCAGTTCGGCAAAGCTCTTGTCGTAGCCTTCGGGAACAAATATAGGGTCGTAGCCAAAGCCTTCGGTGCCATGCTTCTCGGTGGCGATGCTGCCGTTTACGATGCCTTCGAACTGGTGGATCTTCTTGATGCTGGTACAGCCACAGGGACACACATCCTGCTTCTCTATATAGCAGATGACGGTACGGAAACGGGCTTTGCGGTTCTCTTTTCCATTGAGTTCGCGTAGGAGTTTTGACATATTGGCCTCGCTGTCGTGGTCGGTTCCTTCTGCATACCGGGCACTGTGTACTCCTGGTGCTCCGTCTAAGGCCTCTACTTCCAGTCCTGTGTCGTCGGCAAAGCAACTGACGTGGTAATGGTCGTAGATATATTGAGCCTTCTGCAGGGCATTTTCCTCTAAGGTGTTGCCTGTTTCGGGAATGTCTGCTTCACAGCCTATCTCTTTCAGCGATACTACTTCGTATTGGCAGCCTAAGATGTCGCGTATTTCTTGTAGTTTGTGCTGATTGTTGGTTGCAAAAACTATTTTCATTTCTATTAGTGTTTAATGTTTAGTGTTTAATGTTTATTTACTTAGCAGATAGGCATAAACTCTAAACACCAAACTTTTCAATTACTTTATCTTTTGAATATCTTTTTCTTTGATCTTCACTTTCATCTCGTCGAATCCTTCTCCATAGACACCGATGACGGAGCTTTGGCTTACGAAGGCGTTAGGGTCGATGATTTTGACGATGCGGAAGATAGTTACACTCTCGTTCTTCTTAGCCAGAATACAGAGCACCTTCATCTCGTCGCCTGTGTACCAGCCATGACCGTCGAGGATTGTTACTCCATGATCCATCTGTGTGCCGATGGCATTGGCTATCTCTTGATACTTCTTGCTGAATATCATGAACTGCACACTCTCTCGCTGGGCGTTCATCACATAGTCGAGTACCAGATTCTCTATCACCATCGTACACAGACCGAACACAACTTTCCTGATGGCATCTATCGTCGTGAAGTCGGGCTTGGCATTGAAGACGAAGAAGGAACTGCCTACAATTACCAGGTCGACGAAGATGAGTACTCGTCCCAACGAAATGTTGTGATACTTGTTGACGATGGCGGCTATGATATCGGTTCCTCCGGTGCTGCCATTGTGCAGAAAGACGATGGCCAATGAGAGTCCGGTAAAACAACAGCCGATGATGAGCGACATGAAGTCCTGTCCTGGTCCTAATATCTGGATTAACTCACCATGCGGCCCCATCAGGTAGTCTTGTGCCAAAGCCAACAGTACCGAGAGCATGCCGATGGCGTAGATGGTTTTCACCATAAACTTGAGTCCCAATATCTTCAGCGCTGCCACCAACAGGATGGCATTGATGATGAAATAGGAGAGGAAGATAGGGATGCCTGTTCCGTAGTAGATGACGGCAGCGACACCCGTAACGCCTCCTGTCACAATCTGATAAGGCAACAGGAAGAGGGTCCATCCGAATGTATACAACATGAGTCCAAGGGTTATGTAAAAATAATCCTTGAACTCATTTTTTATTTTTGGACTGATTGCTATTTGCATATTACTTTTTCAATACGACGTTGACAATCTTCTTTGGTACGACGATAACCTTCAGTACGTTGAATCCTTCCAGGTACTTCTGGCTCTTTTCGTCGGCCAATACTTGTTTCTGTATTTCCTCGTTGTTGGCATCTACGGGGAAGGTCATCTGGAAACGGGCCTTGCCG
The DNA here is from genome assembly GCA_963587495.1 of Clostridia bacterium. GTDB lineage: Bacteria > Bacteroidota > Bacteroidia > Bacteroidales > Bacteroidaceae > Prevotella. The sequence goes on from CAVACC010000037.1 coordinate 26,937, forward strand.
TTGAAGGAAATGGTGAGCTGCATGTCGTTCTCCTTGAGATACTGCTCATCATACTTTGGCCATGCTGCATCGCATACGCTGCCCTGCTCGCCGAGTGCTTCCCACAACTCTTCTGCGATGTGTGGAGCGAATGGAGCGATGAGGATGACGAGAT
>CAVACC010000038.1:0-26909 GCA_963587495.1 Clostridia bacterium
TTTCTTTACTTTTCCTCTCTCATTTCATCAAAGATAGGGTGCGGAAAATCGGACTGTAAGTGTCAGCGTCAGCGGAGTGATGGGTTGGAAGGATAAAAATTGAAATGCGCTGACACTGACACTTACAGTCCAAAATTCCGCAACCCTACTTCGTGGAAAGGATGAGGACCCCAGGGAAAAATTATGACTTCGGAAGAAGAAAACTAAATTTATGGGCGCCGAAAACTATGGTTTTCCGTAGGGGTAAACTTACTGAACGCATTTTTGCTGAAAATCGCCAGTTTACGCACGCCGAAATTTGGCGGTTACGAAAAATAGCAGTACCTTTGCACACAGATAAATGAAAGACTCAAAAACGGAGATTTCTCAGGAGTTAAGGAGTTAAGGAGTTAAGGAGTTAAGACAAATGCCTCAGAGGGCAATGTTTAATTTCAAGTCCACAAAGCTGTTGTCTTAACTCCTCAGCGACCGAAGGGAGCGATAACTCCTTAACTCCCTTAACTCCCTCAAAATAATTATTAACCATTAAATTTTACAACTATGGCAAACAACACAAAAGGAACATTGAAGTATCGTAAGGTAAAGCGCATTCCACCCTTGGGTGAAAACGCAGGTAAGGAAAAGTGGTACGCCACGGTAGTGACCGACAGAGAGTTGTCGTTCGAAGACTTCGTCAACCACATCTCCGACCACGGCTCGCCCTACTCCCGCGGATGTATCAACGGTGTGCTCACCGACGCACTCGACTGCCTGCAGGAGCTCATCCTCGACGGCAAGAGCGTCCGCCTCGGCGACCTGGGACTCTTCTCCATCGGCATGGCCTCAAAGGCCGAAGAGACTGCCAAGGACGTCAGCGCTCAGAGCATCAAGAAGGTGCACCTCATCGTGCGAAACACCCGCACCTGGAGCAACTCGGAGCTCAGCAAGAAGTGCAAGCTCAAGGAGTACGACGCCTTCGGCACCGACGACACTCAGACCAACTCGCCCGGCACTGGCGACAACGGAGGCGCAGGCGGCTCCGGCACCACTGGAGGCACCACCAACCCCGGAGGCACCACCAACCCTGGCGGCTCTGAAAGCACCGGAGGCGGCGACGGCGAATAGGCTCACAGACTCCTGAGCAACGACAAGGGGAGTTTCCCGAAAACTCCCCTAACTTCTGAACTGCGAAGTTCAATAAACGAGAATCATTCACCTAAACACAAACCCTTAAACATCTATCACTATGAAAAAGGACACTTGGAAAACCCTCATTCAGATCGCCATCAGCATTCTCACGGCTATTGCCACCTCGCTTGGCCTCGCCAGCTGCACCCTGGCATAAGCACCATGCCTGGATAGGCATTCTGAACACCCCTCTCATCCTCTCTTCGCCCAAAGCCCGCGAGCCCCTCACAGCAGGGAGCCGCGGGCTTTTCGTTTTGGCTTGCTGAAAAAAAGAGGAAAACATTTGGCGGTTTGAGGGATTCCTTGTATTTTTGCAATGGTTTATCAAAAAGAAATAAGGCTTATGTGCAAATATGAAGAAATAGAAGGCTGGCGTCTGTCGAACGGCAAGACCATCAGGGAGATTAACAATGCCGTGCACGATGAGGTGGAGCGCATCTACTTAGAGGCGTGGTCGAAAGGCATCTCCGTGCCATATTTTGAGGGCGGCAAGACCTTTCTTGCCAATCCCGACGGAAGCGATGATGAAGCTTCCTTAGATTTCAATACACGCCAATACACCATCATACGGCAAGTTGCTGCACCAGGAAAAGGAAAAATGTCCTACTTGCTGCAAGCATAGTTCCATATGCATTTATACTGGAACTCCTCAGCACGTCAACAGTCAGCAGCACGCCCTGAAGGCATATAAGAGGGTGTGTCATAAGCTTCTTAGGATATAGATAAGGCACGGATTACACGGATTACACGGATTTATAGTGCTAATATAAGTAAAGCGATTATCATCTCTCTTAAAAAAATCCGTGTAATCCGTGTAATCCGTGCCTTAAAACTGTAAAGGACTGACTTTATGACACACCCTCCTTTTTTCGTTTAAAATTGTCATGGGAACTGCGGATAGTCATCGAAGCGGGGCTTGCGCTTCTCGAGGAAGGCCTTGCCGCCCTCCTGCGCCTCGTCCATGGTGTAATAGAGCATGGTGGCATCGCCAGCCAACTCCTGTATGCCCGCCTGTCCGTCGAGCTCGGCATTGAGTCCAGCCTTGATCATGCGCAGCGCCAAGGGCGAGCGTTCCATCATGATCTCTGCCCACTCCACGCAGGTGTCCTCCAGCTCGGCGAGGGGCACCACCTTGTTCACCATACCCATCTCCTCGGCCTCACGGGCGCTGTACTGGCGGCACAGGAACCATATCTCGCGCGCCTTCTTCTGTCCCACCATGCGTGCCAGGTAAGAGGCACCGAAGCCTGCGTCGAAGCTTCCCACCTTGGGACCCGTCTGTCCGAAGATGGCATTCTCGGAGGCGATGGTGAGGTCGCACATCACGTGGAGCACATGGCCGCCACCGATGGCATAGCCGTTCACCATGGCGATGACGGGCTTGGGCAGACGGCGTATCTGCATCTGCACGTCGAGCACATTGAGGCGTGGCACTCCGTCGGTTCCCACGTATCCTCCGCGCCCCTTGACGTGCATGTCGCCTCCCGCACAGAAGGCCTTGTCGCCGGCACCGGTGAGGATGACCACCCGTATGTTCTGACTCTCCCGACAATAGCTGAAGGCCTGCGACATCTCCCATGTGGTGAGGGGTGTGAAGGCATTGCGATAACGCTCTCGGTTGATGGTTATCTTGGCTATGTGATGAAACTCTTCGAAGATGATTTCCTTGAAATCAAATCCTTCTATTTTTTTCCATTCTCTCATATCGTTGTAATTTGTGGTTTATTCAAGTTTCGCTTGTTCAGGAGTTTAGGGAGTTATCGCTCATATAAGCAGCACGCCCTGAAAGGGCAGAAGCTCTTAGCCCAGGGCAACGCCCTGGGGTTATCATGTTCGCAAACTTGTCGCCCTGTAAGGGCAAAAGCTTTGAAACTCCAGGGGCAATTTGTAAAGCTTTTGCCCTTTCAGGGCGTATTGCTGATTACCTTTATACCCAGGGCGTTGCCCTGGGCTAAGAGCTTCTGCCCTTTCAGGGCGTGCTGCTTAATGAATACACCCACAAAGACTGTTGTCTTAACTCCTTAACTCCCTTAACTCCTGAAAATTCTCCCGAAAAATCCCTCCATCGCCTCGTTGTCGGCATCGATGTCGGTGAACACCTCCATGAGCATGGGGCGGTCGGACTCGGTATGGATGAGCCAGTCGATGCCCTCGCGCAACGAAGCCATGTCGTCGGCATTCTGATAAGCCACTCCGTGAGCCTGACAGAGGTGACAGGCCGAGGTGACGTGCTCTGCCATCACCAAACGCTCGCGGGCGGCACTCTCCTTCAGTCCCTCGAACTTGCCGAAGATGGCACCTCCGCCATTGTTGAGCAGGAGGATGCGCAGACTGCCGTTGATATTGCGGTTCCACAGGGCGTTCTGGTCGTAGAAGAAGCTCAGGTCGCCCAGCACACAGAACACCTTCTGCTGGCTCTTGGCGTCGGGATGATGCTGTTCGGAGAGCACCACCGACAGACCTGCCGCTGCAGAGAGCGTGCCCTCGATGCCGTTGACGCCACGGCAGCAATGCACATACTGGCAGGCGTAGATGCCCGCCAGGCGGATGGGCATGCTGTTGCCATAGAAGAGACGGCACTCGCTCGTGTCGCCCAGCACGGAGTGGGCAAGATACTCCTGCTGGAAGTATTTCACTGCCGCCATGCTGCTGTAGGGCGGCTCATAGTCGTAGGCGTGACGTTTGGCAGCACGAAGAGCCCAAAACCACCGGTCCTTGAAGTCGCTCACATCGGCATCGTAGGCCTGGTCGTAATCGGTCATCGCAGAGGCCAACTGGTTGGGGTCGCACTGGAAGATGCGGTCGACGTGCATGAAGGTGTCCACCATCTCTCCGTCCTTGCTCACCCGCCACACCTTGGCGCCGCCTCCGCCCTGCTCCTTGCTGCGGGCAGCCCGTCGCAGGAACTCCTTGAGGCGCTTGCTCACCAGCGTGCCGCCCACGTAGAGGATGAAGTCGGGCATGAGGTCCTCCGCATCGTAGGTCACCATGCGTCGCCGCATCACGGGCACCTCTATCTCGCCCTGCTCCAACCGGGCAAGCACCTCCTCGAAGCTGCTCGACAGGAGGTTGCTGGAGAAGTCGTGCGAGGCGGGGTCCTTGCTCGACGTGCCGAGAGCGGTGGGCTCGATGAGCGTCACTGCCCACGAGCTGATGTTCTTGATGCCATGGAGCGAGGTCGCTGGATAGTCCTGTCCCACGATGATCATCGGCCTGCGGGCGTTCAGGAAGTCGAGCAGGTCGCCATAGTGGAAGTCGCATCCGAAGAGACCGGTCCTCACATAGTCTACCCAGTGGGTACGGGGAAGCTCCTTCTGCGTGAACTCGTAGAGGGGTTCGGCGATGTGTATGTTGATGTGTACGGGTCCCGACTTTCGATGCACGCAGTCGATGACGGCCTCGTGGACCTGTCGCTCGCAATACCATGCCTGCTCGTCGTGCATCTGGGCAGAGGCAGGGTGGTCTATTATATAAGGTGTAATCATCGGCAGGTCGACACTCCTGTTCACCATCTGTCCGAAGACGTGGGCTTGCGGAAGGGTCTGCCCGTCCTGCTGACCAATCCACGCCTCGGGGCGGTCGGCAGAGATGACGATGATGGGCAACTTCTGATAGTAGGCCTCGGCGACGGCGGGATAGACATTGAGCAGGGCTGAGCCCGAGGTGACGCACACCGCCACGGGGTCGGGACTATAGCCCAGCGAGCCTGCCATCGACATGCCCAAGGCCATGAAACCGGCACTGCGCTCGTCGGTGACGGGATAGCACGTGATGCCCTCCGCCTCGTTGAAATTGTGAACCAAGGGGGCGTTCCTGCTTCCGGGACACACCACCACTCGCCTTACACCATGGCTCTTGAGTACACTGGTCAGGATATTGACATTCTCGATATTGCTATACATTTTTTTATGAATGTTTAATGTTTGGGAAGTTATCTTTTTTAGGAGTTAAGGGAGTTAAGGAGTTATCGCTCCCTTCGGTCGCTGAGGAGTTAAGACAAATGCCTTAGAGGGCAATGTTTTAATGTTTGAATTCAAGCAATAAGACTGTTGTCTTAACTCCTTAACTCCCTTAACTCCTTAACTCCTGAAAAAATCTCCCTTAACTCAAACCAGCTCCATCATGGTCTGCATCTTGACCTCGGTCTCCCTCCACTCCTTCTCCATCTCGCTCTCCTTCAGGAGGCCGCCACCGGCATAGAGCTCGCAGATGCCGTCGGGCAGAAGACGCATGCAGCGGAGCGACACGAAGAGATGGGTATCGGAACGGGGCGACAGCATGCCCACGAAACCACTGTAATACCGACGCGGCTCGTGCTCATGACGCAGGATGAACCTGCGGGCTGGCTCCTTGGGGATTCCGCATACCGCAGGCGTGGGATAGAGCGCTTCGAGCACATCGCCCAGCACGTCGGCACAGGACAGACGGAAATGGATGTCGGTACGAAGATGGCACAGATGGGCTGCCGTCATCGTGTAGGGCCCCTGCAGACGATAGTCGTCGGAGAAGGTCCTGATGCACGCCTCGATATAGTCGGTGACGTACTGCTGCTCCTCCCGATCCTTCTGTGGCCACTCCAGACCCTCGGGAGCCTCGGTTTTCTGAGTGCCGGCAAGCGACATGGTGTGATACTCGCCCTCACTCCCCTGAAGCAACACCTCGGGCGTCGCCATGAGCCACATGCCCGAAGCCTCGGAACACACCAATGCCACGAAGAGACGCGGATACATACGGCAAGCCTTGGCGAAGAGAGCCTCTGCCGACAGACGGGTTGTCTGAACCGACCTGCGTGCCAGCACTATCTTGCGGAACTCTCCCCTCTGCAACTGCTCATGAAAGCATCCGAAGTCGCGGACATAGCCTTCCTTCTCGTCCGAATTTTCGTTCCCCTTCAAGCCTTCATTCTCGTCTAAGCCTCCATCTGGTTTCTTCCCGCTCAAGCTTCCGTTCTCGTCTAAGCCTCCCTCGGAATTATTTCCGCCATTCAAGAGAATCACCCTTCTCTCGTCGGGATGAATCAGCACCACGGGGCATTCGTCCGAAGGCTGGAAGGGCGCTATCACGAAGCCTTCCCTGCCATTGAGCTGAGCCACAGAGGAGAGGATTTCGGGCTCTCCCTCGTGCTGTGCCACATAGGTGGCGCGCTGCTCGTGGGGAAAACGATAGTACGCAAAAGCCGTCATCATCTTATTCTTCGGTCTTCTTGGGTTGGTCTTTCTTCGGAGTGATCACATAGTTGGTCACCTGCACGGTGCACACGGTCTCGCCCTGCGAGTTGCGTATGTCCACCTGCCATGTGTGCAACACTCTTCCCTTGTGCACCAACTTGGCATAGGCGGTAACGGTGTCGCCCTCGGACACAGCGATGACATGAGTGCCGCTCACGTTGATGCCCACGGCAATGCGTCCCGGACAGAGTGCCAGCGAGCCGATGCCCGCCACATTCTCCGCCAGCGCCAGCGAGGCGCCACCACTCAGGAATCCAAAGGGCTGGCGATTGCGCTCGTCGACCTTCATCGTCGCCATGATGGTGTCGGGCTCGGGGGTAGAGATGAATTTCATACCCAGCGTCTTCGACAGTCCGTCGGTCTTACTTATCCTCTTTACTATTTCATCTATGTTCATTGTGCTGTTTTTTAAGTATAATGCAAAATTAATAGAAATAAAAGATAAAACAAAATAAATAAGGTATTTTTATACTTTTATCGAGAAAAAACAAATTTGGAAGAATAAATTTGGAGTTTACAAAGAAAACTCGTACTTTTGCAAAAGAGTATACTTTAAAAAGTTAGCAAAATGGAAGACAAATATAAGATTCCTTTTATAAATGCGTGCATTCGATGCATGGGGAGCAGATATAATCTTCCCATCAAGAACGCATACCAATACTTGAAACACTTTCAAGGCATCCACTTTTTAATACAATTCTATAACACCCTTCATCTTCAGTCTATCGAAGATACTGTAGACGATTTAGTTGTTATATGTCAGAAAAATGGAGGAACATTAGCATGATACTCTACCACGGCACTAATGTTGATTTCGATGAAATAGAAATCAAAAAGACAAGGAATTACAAAGATTTCGGACAAGGTTTTTACCTTACAGACATAAGAAGCCAGGCAGAAGAGCTGGCTGCAAAAAGAGCACTCATGTTTGGAGGCACCCCTATTGTGCAAAAATACGAGTTCGATGAACATCTTTTAGAATCCCCTGATATTAAAGTCCTCCAGTTCGATTCTGTTTGCGCAGAATGGGCGGAGTTTATCTACAAAAACCGAAGTAGGACAACCCCACCTTTCAAGCACAATTATGATATTGTCATCGGTCCAATCGCTGACGACGGCGTTGCCTACTTACTTGGACGATACGAAGAAGGTACCTATACGATAGAAGAACTGGCAGAAGAATTGAAATTCAAACATCTCAACAACCAATACTTCTTTGGAACAAGCAAAGCTATTCTCTTACTCAAAAGATTGAAAAAATGACAAAAGAACAGATAAACAAATATTTGACAAACAGAGCTGTTGATAAAATGACAGAATACTTGATGCAGGATTACAACATATCCATTGAGCAAGCTTTAGATTTCATTTACAATTCAGATACATACCAAAAGCTCAATGACAAAGAAACCGGTCTTTACGTCGAAAGCCCTGCTTACATATATCAGTTGCTTGACAGAGAATACAAGACTGGCGTTTTTGCATAACACTCAATATCTGACTCAACTTCCGCACATGAGGAAGTTCCTGTCTTTTTCTGACTTAACGAAGAGAAAAACCATCATTTTCACAGATTTGCACATTATTAATATATTAAAAAGCATAAAATACTACGTCAGTTAAAATTTTATTCGTATTTTTGCACCACGAATAATAAGATATATCTCAATAGAATATGAACATTTTAGAGTTGAGCGAACAGGAAATAGTTCGCAGACAGTGTCTTCAGACATTGCGAGAGATGGGCATCGACCCATACCCAGCAGCAGAGTTTCCAACCAATGCATTCAGCACAGACATCAAGGCTGAGTTCAAAGACGAGGACGAGCCACGCCAGGTAGTGATCGCAGGCCGTATGATGGGCCGACGCGTGATGGGCAAGGCAAGCTTCGCCGAGTTGCAGGACTCGAAAGGAAGAATACAGGTCTATATCGCACGCGACGAAATCTGTCCCGACGAGAACAAGGACCTTTACAATACAGTATTCAAGAAATTGCTCGACATCGGTGACTTTATCGGCGTCAAGGGTTTCGTCTTCCGCACACAGACCGGCGAGATCTCCGTTCACGCCAAGGAGCTGTGCCTGCTCTCCAAGAGCCTCAAGCCACTCCCTATCGTGAAGTACAAGGACGGCGTGGCTTACGACAAGTTCGATGACCCAGAGCTGCGCTATCGCCAGCGCTACGTCGACCTCATCGTCAACGACGGCGTGAAGGATACCTTCCTGCAGCGTGCCACCGTATTGCGCACCCTGCGCAGCGTGCTCGACAATGCCGGATACACCGAGGTGGAGACTCCTACCCTGCAGAGCATCGCCGGTGGTGCTTCGGCACGCCCATTCATCACCCACTTCAATGCGCTCGACCAGGATATGTATATGCGTATCGCCACCGAGCTCTATCTGAAGCGACTCATCGTAGGCGGCTTCGAGGGTGTCTATGAGATCGGCAAGAACTTCCGCAACGAGGGTATGGACCGCAACCACAACCCTGAGTTCACCTGCATGGAGCTCTACGTACAGTACAAGGACTACAACTGGATGATGTCGTTCACCGAGAAACTCTTGGAGACCATCTGTATCGCTGTCAACGGCAAGCCAGAGCGCGAGATCGACGGCAACATCGTAAGCTTCAAGGCACCTTACCGCCGTCTGCCTATCCTCGACGCCATCAAGGAGAAGACAGGCTTCGACTGCAACGGCAAGAGCGAGGAAGAGATTCGCAACTTCTGCAAGGAGAAGGGCATGGACGTAGACGAGACCATGGGCAAGGGCAAGCTCATCGACGAACTCTTCGGTGAGTTCTGCGAGGGAACCTTCATCCAGCCTACCTTTATCACCGACTACCCTGTGGAGATGTCGCCACTCACCAAGATGCACCGCTCTAAGCCAGGCTTGACCGAGCGCTTCGAGCTGATGGTCAACGGCAAGGAGCTTGCCAACGCATACTCTGAGCTCAACGACCCTATCGACCAGGAAGAGCGTTTCATCGACCAGATGAAGTTGGCAGACAAGGGCGACGACGAGGCGATGATCATCGACCAGGACTTCCTGCGTGCCCTCCAGTATGGTATGCCTCCTACATCAGGTATCGGCATCGGTATCGACCGTCTCGTCATGCTCATGACGGGCAAGACCTTCATCCAGGAGGTGCTCTTCTTCCCACAGATGAAGCCCGAGAAGAAGATGCCTCAGAGCTCTATCAAGGAATGGGAAGAGATCGGCGTGCCAGAAGACTGGGCATACGTGCTCCGCAAGGCTGGCTTCAACCTCATCTCCGACATCCGCGACGAGAAGGCTCAGGGATTGCAGCAGAAGATTGGCGAAATCAACAAGAAGTACAAGCTCGGATACGAGAAGCCTTCTGTTGACGACATCCAGGGCTGGATCGACGCAGCAAACAAATAAAATTCAAGTTTTTGGGTTTCAAGAATTAGGGAATTGGAGATAATTCTGAAATTCTCTAATTCTTGAAAAAAATAACTTGAGAACATTAAACATTAAATAAATAAGGTGTATAATTGCGGTAAAATTGCGATAATTGGCGGAGGAAGCTGGGCAACAGCTATAGCCAAGATAGTGGTGGGACATACTCATCACATAGGTTGGTATATGCGTCGCGATGACCGCATCGAGGACTTCAAGCGACTGGGACACAACCCTGCCTATCTCATAGCAGCACGGTTCAATGTCGAAGAGATATTCTTCTCCTCAGACATCAACAAGATAGTGCAGAACTACGACACACTCGTGTTCGTAACACCATCGCCCTACCTGAAGAATCATCTCAAGAAACTCAAAACCCGGATCAACGACAAGTTCATCATCACGGCCATCAAGGGTATCGTCCCCGACGAAAACCTCGTATGCTCGGAATATTTCCATCAGGTGTACGACGTGCCCTACGAGAACCTGGCGTGCATCGGCGGACCGTCACATGCCGAGGAAGTGGCGCTCGAAAGACTCAGCTACCTCACCGTGGGATGCAGCGATACCGAGAAAGCCAAGGCCTTTGCCAACGACTGTCTGGCAAGCGAGTTTATCAAGACCAAGACATCAAGCGACGTGATCGGCATCGAATACTCTTCCGTGCTCAAAAACGTTTACGCCATTGCTGCCGGTATCTGCGGAGGACTGAAGTACGGCGACAACTTCCAGGCGGTGCTCATGTCGAACGCCGTGCAGGAGATGCACCGCTTCCTCACTTCCGTGCACCCCATTGAGCGAAGCATGTACGACTCGGTCTACCTCGGCGACCTGCTCGTGACGGGATACAGCAACTTCTCGCGCAACCGCACCTTCGGAACCATGATAGGCAAGGGTTACAGCGTGAAGAGCGCACAGATAGAGATGGAGATGATCGCAGAGGGATATTTCGGCACCAAATGCATGAAGGAAATCAACCGCCACATGCACGTCAACATGCCGATTCTCGATGCCGTATATAATATATTGTACGAGCGCATCAGCCCGCAAATCGAAATCAAACTCTTGACCGACTCCTTCAGATAAGGACACACGCACACCCCCATCCACAGGTTTCGGAACAAGAGCTTGTCTTCAAGTAGAAACTTTTAACACATTCATTTAGATATTTAAATCATTTAGATAAAAGTAGAAATGAAAAGTATCAGCTTAAACATTACAAAGGCTGCTTCCTTCCTCGCTGAAGGTGCAGTAAAGGCTTACGAGCCTAAGGTAAAGGCCGCTCAGGAAGCTCTTGAGAACGGCACTTGTGAAGGTAACGACTTCTTGGGATGGTTGCATCTGCCATCTTCTATCACTCCTGAGTTCCTCGACGAGATTCAGGCTGTAGCCAACACACTGCGCGAGAAGTGCGAGGTGGTAGTGGTGGCAGGTATCGGTGGTAGCTACCTCGGTGCACGCGCCGTCATCGAAGGCCTCGGAAACTCTTTCGCATGGCTCGTAGCAGACAAGAAGAACCCTACCATCCTCTTCGCAGGAAACAACATCGGCGAGGACTACCTCTACGAGTTGACTACATACTTGAAGGACAAGAAATTTGGTGTCATCAACATCTCTAAGTCTGGTACCACTACCGAGACTGCCCTGGCTTTCCGCCTCTTGAAGAAGCAGTGCGAGGACCAGCGTGGCAAGGACGAGGCTAAGGATGTCATCGTGGCTGTTACCGACGCCAAGAAGGGTGCTGCACGCACTTGCGCTGACAAGGAGGGTTACAAGAGCTTCATCATCCCCGACAACGTGGGTGGTCGCTTCTCTGTACTCACTCCAGTAGGCCTGCTGCCTATCGCCGTAGCTGGTTTCGACGTTAAACAGCTCGTTGCCGGTGCTGCCGACATGGAGAAGGCTTGCGGCAAGGACGTGGCTTTCGACGAGAACCCTGCTGCCATCTATGCTGCCACACGTCAGGCACTCTACACACAGGCTGGCAAGAAGATCGAGATCGTATGCAACTTCCAGCCTAAGCTGCACTACTTCGCTGAGTGGTGGAAGCAGCTCTATGGCGAGAGCGAGGGCAAGGACCAGAAGGGTATCTTCCCAGCAGCCTGCGACTTCACTACCGACCTCCACTCTATGGGTCAGTGGATTCAGCAGGGCGAGCGCTCTATCTTCGAGACCGTCATCAGCGTGGAGACTCCTAACGAGAAGCTGCTCTTCCCACACGATGACGAGAACCTCGACGGTTTGAACTTCCTTGAGGGCAAGCGTGTGGACGAGGTGAACAAGATGGCAGAGCTCGGTACCCGTCTGGCTCACGTAGACGGTGGTGTTCCTAACATCTTGGTTAACGTACCAGAGTTGAACGCCTACTACCTCGGCCAGCTCATCTATTTCTTCGAGAAGGCTTGCGGTATCAGCGGTCTCTTAGAAGAGGTGAACCCATTCAACCAGCCTGGTGTTGAGGCATACAAGAAGAATATGTTCGCATTGCTCAACAAGCCTGGCTATGAGGCAGAGAGCAAAGCTATCCAGGAACGCCTGGCTAACGAGAAGTAATAGATGAAAGAAGCTATTTCAAAATACTTAAAAGACCACGGCTTTGGGGAGTTCAACCCTAAAGCCGTTCTTTTTGATATGGACGGTGTGCTGTACGACAGCATGCCCAATCATGCCGTGGCATGGCAGGAATCCATGAAGCAGTTTGATATCCACATGACGGCAGCAGACGCTTACGCCACAGAGGGTGCTCGAGGCATAGACACCATTCAGATGATGGTGAAGAAGCAGAAAGGCATCGACATCTCGCTCGACGAGGCTCAGAAAATGTACGACGTGAAGACTGAGATCTTCCACACCATGCCTACTGCACAGATTTTCCCAGGGGTCAAGGACATCATGCAGAAAATCAAGAATGCCGGTATGCAGGTGGGCGTGGTGACGGGAAGCGGACAACGGCCGCTCATCCTGCGGTTGCTCGACGACTTCGGCGACTTCCTCGACGAGTCGCACATCGTTACGGCATACGACGTGAAACGGGGCAAACCCAATCCCGACCCTTATCTCATGGGACTTCAGAAGGCAGGAAACCTGAAGCCCTGGCAGGGCATCGTGGTGGAGAATGCGCCCTTGGGCGTTCGTGCAGGTGTTGCCGCCAATATCTTCACCGTGGCCATCAACTCGGGACCTCTTCCCGACGAAGAACTCTCCAACCAAGGCAGCAACCTGCTCTATCACAAGATGACCGAGTTCTGCACCGACTTCGATTCGCTGATTTCAATCCTATAGCAATAAATCCTTGATGGTTGTACCATTCATGAATCTGCTTAAATCTACCCTTTCTCCAATACCATGCAAATGTCCGGTTTCTGAATACTGCCAGATATTGCACTTTCCTCTGCCGTCGATAGAGGGTTGTCGGGAATTATAATTGGCGATGAAGAGATAATAACGATTGAACTTTGCCCCCATCTCCTTATTATAGAAGCTCTCGTTGCTATAGATGATAGGATACTTGCCATAGTGTTTCTTCACCAAGTCAGCAAACACCTGTATGCTATCCTGCAGCTGTCGTCCCTTCCATCTTCCCTGGATGCCTTTCTCCTCCACATCCAATACAGGAATCAAGTCCTGCTCACTCTTCTTCACCATCTTTTGGAAATCCCGGAACTGAGCAGTTGCTGAAGAGCCGGCAGACATCAGATGATAAGATCCCACCTTCAACCCATATTTACGAGCCAGTCTGATATTTCGGCGATAATGTCGATCCACATATCCCTTACCATGTGTAGCTCTGATATAAACGAACTTGATTCGCTTGTTCTTCGCTATTTCCTTCCACTTGATAACTCCATTGTGTTTCGAAACATCAATGCCGTCATATCCGCCACGAGTATAAGGTTGCCCTTTCAATCTATCAACGAACACATCAGAATAAGATGAAGCAATGCCCAACCATCGCTTCACCTTATATGGCGACACCACAAACATAATCCCCAGACCAACACCAGCCAATACGACCAGGCCACCTAAGGAAACCAAAGTATATTTTAATCCTTCCTTCATTACATTTTATTTTTAGTTGTTTTTAGGGGGACAAAGATAGTGAATCTATCCGAAACAGCATAGAAAGTTGGGGGATAAATGTATGAAATGGGGATGGGGGGCTGGAAATACGAAATGACAAAACGGCTACCTGACATTACTCATCAAGTATCCGTTTTAAAGATTCTATCATTTCCTGAATTGCCTTTTTTAAAGGTTGCAACTCATTTTCTATAATCCACCAAATCTGATCGGCATCAACCTCAAAATAATGATGAGCTATGATATCACGTAACCCTTTCACATTTTTCCAATCAATTTCAGGATGAGTTGTAAGGAGTTCTCCTCTAGTAACCTTATCAAGTCCCTTTAAACTTTCTCCTATAGCAATAAATTGCATACATATGGAATCAAGAATTGCTACACCAGTAGAAGACATCAGAAAATCATCGCCACAATGATAAGGTTGTGAACGCTCTTCTATATGCTCAATAGAAATATGCACTCTATTAAGTATATCCAATGCTACATATTTATCGAATTGCATAGATTCCATCCCGTTCAATTCTTGATTTAAAGAAAGGATTCATGTTTTTGTGAATACGCACTACATCAACTGAGCACTTGAACAAGCCCTCTAAGAACTCTTTCAAGTCGGCCAATAAAAATGGATTAGGAGTTTCTGTTTCTACACAAATATCCAAATCGCTTTGCTCTGTTTGCTCATTTCGTGATACGGAACCAAAAATGCGCAAGGTCTTGATTCCAAAATCTTTAGTAATTTTGGAACTATTTTGCCTTATTATTGCTATATAATCTTGAACTGTTCTCACAACACCTATCTTTAAACAGTACAAATGTAAGAAATTATCTGGTATCTTCCAAACTTTTTGCCAAGTTTTTGCAATTCATCCCACAAAATATCATTTTAAAACTTTGATACATTCAAATATTAATCGTAATTTTGCAACAAATTAGAGTAACCAAAAATAAGGAGGATTACAATATGACTAAAATAATGTCAAACTCAAAAGAACCTGCAGTTACCTATCGTCACGATTATGCAACAGAGGCTCATAACGGGATGATGGCGATTCCCTGATGCTTCACTACTTCCCTGATGTACGAAGTTATAGATTTCCTTAGACGTGATTACTCTGATTCTAGAATTTTTATAATCTGCAGGAATTTCTAATGATAGGCAGAAAAAGACAGATGATACCTTGCATTAACTTAAGAAATATCAGAAAAGAGGGTGAGTCATAAGTTCATGACGCACCCTCTTTGTCTTTTGATGAAACATAATCATCTTTAAAGAATTCTTGACTACTTACAAGTTTTCATTATCTGTTCTGCTATCTTTCTAAATGTTAGTCCTGCCATACCTCCTCCGGAAACCGGAATCTCCGGTCTTTTATAGCTGACGAATACCGTGTATTTCGGTTTCTCTACGGGGAAGTAGCCACAGAAGTCAGCATAGATGCCATCATCCGTATGGATAATTCCAGAGGTACCAGCCACATTGACCATTTTTGATTCAGCCTTCTTGCCCAAGCCATTTGTAACATAGAACCTAAAAGCCTTCTGCATTGATTCGATATTCTTCTTTTCTGCAATCATAGAGTCAACCACGATAGCAGAACCATCCTGCGATTTCAGACTAACCATTTTACCCCCATTGGCGATGGCATTGAAGAAGCTCACAAAATTGACTGGCTTTATATGGTGGAAACCCAAAGCATACAAGGGCCAGGAACCTTTGAAAGTAGAATCCTTCTCCAATCCCATTTGCTCCAGCTTTTGCAAGAAGACATCTTTATCTTGATAAGCCACATCTACAGCCTTGTCAATGGCAATACTGGAATTGTATGCCAGTCCTTGCAGAAGAGTCAGTTCCCCATATCCACCCTTTCTCCAATTATGGTCATAGATGGTATCCTGCACTATAACATCAATACCGGCATAAGTATCAAACATATCGTCCAGCGATACATTTCCTGTTTCAAGAGCAGCAAGCAGGGATGCACTTCTGAAAAGAAATGTTTCGCGAGCCTTGGAAAATAAGGTGGTGTCTGAAACAAGTTTCCCACTATTCTCCTTCAACCCTACCATCGCCCTGAGATTACCAGTCGATGTCTCCACCACAATTGCTATACCTTCCGTAGCGCCATACTCTCCCATTCCCTGTTTGAGCAAACTGTCAACAGAGTTCTGCAACTGAAGATTGACTGTACTTACAGGAACCTGTTTATTAGAACAAGCTGCAAATCCCATCACGATAAGCAACACGAATGCTGCAAAAAATACTTTCTTCATCATATCACCTTTATATTATTGTCACTACTATTTCCTTTATTTGTTACAACTTCAGATGTCCTGGTCATATTATTAAGGGAAACCTATGTTCTCTTATTAAGACTATTCGGAATGATTTAAAAAGAATGCATCCAATACATCCTCAAACACATCATTAGGACTCACTTTATTGAAGAGACGCATAGAAGTTTTGAGTTTCAGCACGTCAATTCCGCTTCCCATGATATTTTTGATGTCCTTACCCTTGTGGAGCAAGAGCGCCTTGCAGCATTCACGGAGTCTATCACCCAGAATTTCATGTTCAACATAGGCTCTGGCTTCACCCTCGCCATCCAAGCCATAGTATTTTGAATTGTAACTATGTCCGAGTCCCTTTTGTTGCGGGAAGATATACCATATCCAATGGCTTTGTTTTCTACCTACTTTCAGTTCACTCAAAGCCTGGGTATAGGCAAACTCCTGTGCATCCAGGAAGCGCAAGAGATCATAGTGTTGCTGCTGAGCCTTTGGATATCCGATAATGTCCGAAGGTGTAGAATCGGACGCCAAGCTTTCACCAGCGACAATTTTCTCATTATCAATTCGTTTGGGGCATTTACCGGGAACGAATAAAGCACTCAAAGACTTCACAAAAGTGACACCTAATTTTAAAAGATTCATCCTCGTTTTAACGTTTTATCTAATTATATGAAACGGCACATACTATATTGCTTACTTCTTAAATACTATCCAATTCGTTTGATATTTAGACCATGGCTTTATTGGATGTATTTCATGGACAGTTCCTTCAGAATCACGATACCACGAATAATTCCATCCTGATCCCATATCCAAGTACAGAGCATATTTAACCTTCAAGTTTGCCAACTTTTCCACAAATTCGCTATAAGCCAACGCTTGCTTAGACTCAACAATGCACAGCTTGCCATCTAGCTCACATAATGCCCGATAAATATTCAACGGCTTATCCTTTCTAAATCTAGGCATAACCTGCTCATTGTAAATTATCATATTCTGCCCAAATCCCATACCTCCTTGCTTTTCCGCATTCTTAAGTTCATCAGCATAACTATCATACAAGAACTTCCATTTGCCTTGATACCAAACAAAAGCTCCCGTATTCGTTTTAGCCACGTAGCCTCTATAAAAAATGCCACCAGCCACATGATTTCCTGCTACATTGCGATGCGCAAAAGAATCCAAGCATTCCCCTGTAAACGCAGCCTCAGCACAATAGCTCACAGACATATCCGTGTCTTTGCTTGGTCGCTTACCGCAAACCAAATCTACAGTGTTATAAATCGGTGTGAAGACAACCAAATCCCCAGAGTCTTTCCGATTAACAAAAGTTCTAGTATTGGAACTTGGCGCTGCAATCTTTATTGTTTCAGATAGGCTGTCAGCATTTACCTCCGTCACAGAAGCCTTAGGCTTATGGTTACAAGACAGCATAACCATAAGCACAAAACACATTGATAGAAGATTCAACTTTCTCATATCAAATCATTTTCTTTTTCCGAAGATGGCGTTCAACACCATCTTACCCACTTTTCTTTCTAATCCAGCCTTAGAGGTTGGAATCCCCGTCTCACGTGCAAACTTCTGTTTAGCCTGCGTGATACCGAGTGCCCGATTTAAGGAGAATGATACTCCTGGGATTTTTATTTTGGACATATCTCTTTATGCTTTAATGGATACACCTTCGTTATTATTTGGAACATTTGATTGAATATAAGCAGAAGGATTCTCTGCCACTTTTTTCAATTCACTTTTTCTCCACTCATCAATAGCAACATTTAGAATTTCAGATTGAGCCAAAGCTACTTTGTTCATCAAATCTTGATTGGCTTTTAGCTCTGCCTCTAGCTTCTGCTTATTACGCTCTGTCGAAATCGTCACTTCCGTATTTACCTCATCATTCAGATCTGAAATTTGTTTATCCGCAAGAACCCTAACTCGATACATTTCCGCCCTAAGCATATCGTCATATGGTCCAGAAGCAATCATCATTTTAAAGAATGTTGGAGCCGTTTCTATAATGACAAAGAGCAACATTATAAACAACGATGCAATTTGAGTAGAAGTACTTTCATCCTTTAATTCAGAGAATGCACTCATTTTTGCTTGAAACCCTTTATATTCAACGTCTAATTTATCTCTAAAAGAACCTCTTTCTTTAATTGTACGTTCATCCCAATCTTTATGACGGACATTTGCTTCATTGATAATATTATTGATAGAATCCACATCATGCTGCAATCTTTCACTTTCCTTAGTAGTCTCATCCTGCTTTCTTGCCATCAAATCTTTCAATCTACTATCAGAAGCAGCTGCTTCACCACTTTTTCTTCTTACTTCCGAATTTAGATTATTCAACTGCATTTGCAAACTCGAACGTTGTGAACGCAAAGCATTTCTTTTTTGCAAAAACGAAGCATATCCAACGTTATTCTTTTTCGCCATGGCTATTCGAGAATCCAACATACGGATTTCATTTGACAGTTTCTGCACTTTGGCACGCACTGGAGTAATTTTTCCCTGCAAAGCCTGAATACCAGAAAGCAAAGAATTAGTTTCTGTGCTGCTAGTCGTAATCTGACTATCAAAAAGAGCTACTCCGTTCATTATTTCATCACGCTTCTGAGCTATAGAGTCACGAAGTTGCACGCTACCGCTTATTTTATCTTGCAGCAACTTATCCTTGTCCTGCTCTATTCGTATATCTATAGCATCTTCAAATATTTTTAACTCTAAAGGAGTAGATATTACTATACCTAAAAATATTGCCATTATGATTCGAGGAAGACCAGACTTAATCTCTTGCCAACTAATTGTCACCTTTCCATCTGAATACATTGTATTCACGATAAATCTGTCAAGGTTGAAAATCAGCAATCCCCAAAAGACTCCAAAACAAATAGCAACAACTTCATCATCAAAAACAGAAAACAACGCATAGCTTCCTGACAAAGACGCCATTATTGCAGTAAACAAAATTGTACCTCCCATTCCCGCATACTTGGCATAATCCGTTGGACATTGTCTCACGACTTTACGGTTTACGCCACAACACATCCAAAGGAACTCATTTAAGAAGCCTCCCCATTCAACATATTCTAATTCATTATGACTATCTTTCTTCATCGCTTTCAAATTTTAAATGTTCAACTTTATTCGTAATTATATCTATTGCTGTCTTAATACGAGAGCGCAAACTACTTCCTATTTTTATTGATAATGGATGCAAAGAATTTAATTTAGCAAATTTGATTGCTGCTGGATTCAAATTCACATTTACTCCTTGCATATCAACTGATAATTCTTGCATTTGTACATTTAGCTCTAATTTAGGAGCAGGTATGTTGTGCTGCACTTGTACTGTTTTCTCAAGTTTTGGCAAAGGAAGCAAGACCGTCTTAATCTGAGGCAAAGGTATAGTCTTTATTGTCAAAGGAACTTGTTTTGTCCCAAATTCATCCTCCACCTCCAATACATAACATTTTTCCTTATCCGTTGTTACAACTTTCTTTCCAACAAGAGGAACAGTTTCGTTTTCCAAGCTTACAGACTTTGCATTTTTTACATTCCAACTCAAAGTAACTGGCACATCCTTAAACGTAAATGTCTTATCTGCCTTAAATAACACTTCACTTTCAGCAAAGACACCAATAGAAACGGACTTAGAAACTTCCGTTATGCCATCAAGAGCCATTGCCTTTATTGTGTAAGTCGTAGAAACATTTGGTGAACACTTTTTCTCACCATTCAAGGGGATAAGTTCAGAATCACCATCTGTTGTTTCTAAAGTGACTTTCTTTGCATTTTGAACATCCCAATGCAATAAAGACGCTTGCGATTGACTCTTTCTGAGTTTTTTCAAGCTCAATCCGACTTCAATCCTCACGTTCTCCACAACATTTACTGAGAGCTGAGCTACTGCCGTTTTCAATCCATTTTCGACTTTTAACTCATAGCTTTCATTTCCTATATTCAATGGATATACTTTATATTCACGTATCGTTGCAGGAACTTTCTTTCCATTCATATATATATTAGAAGCATCATCAACTTCCCACATCAATATATAAGATTGTCCTACAACAAAACAATCTGCAGGGGCTTTAAATGATTTTATCTTTGGCTCTTTTGCATATTTGTCAACCAGTGTCGTAAATGGTTCCAAATTACAGATGTCATCTTCATCAAGATAATCCGACAATATCTTGAGCAGAATAGGAAACAAACCTCCCAACTGCATTAAGTCTGCATAAACTTGACAATTCTCTAAGTCCTTGAAATCCTCAAAAGAAAACAACAACTGCTCAGAATCTTCAACTTGATACTTCTCAACTAAAGACGATTTTTCCGCAATAGCTAGAATAGAGAGATAGATTATCAGTTCAGAAAAATAATCAACCTTTTCATTTGCCAACAAATTGTCACCACGTTTAGGATGCTGATACCCTTTTAAACCTTTAATAATATCAGCCTCACCTTGCAATTCTGGAACATAAACAGAATCATAGTCAATCAAAAATAAGTTATCATTATCATCGATCAAGATATTACCATGCTGTAAATCCCCGTGAGATATATGATATTTATGTAACGTAGTTATCATCTTGACAAAATTATTTGCCAAGTTCTTTAGTTTGTTTTTGTCATTCTTATGAATACAGATATACTCCTTAAGATTTTTCCCATCTATCCATTTCATTCTGGTAGTTGGATATTTCTTACCTTCAACTACGATACCTTCATCAACATATGTAAAGCTACAGAAATATGGGAGAGCAAACTTTGACAACACTTGTGAAAGTATTTGAAAATGCCCTCTTAGATTCCCTAAATCAACATACCAACAACGAAAAGCCCATTTTTCTCTTTTAACGTCTACAGGGAACACCAATGTAAATCCTCCTGTATACATTTCTACATCACCAGTAGGAAGAGTATAAAAACTTCCATTTTTGATTAAACCATCAAGCACTAATTTTGGTGTAGTCACCGAAGTTATAATGTCTTCTATATCTAACTTGAACATAGCTTATTTCCATTTTTGAGATATTTCATCAGTATCAATATCATATTCTTTATTACAAGCAGAATAACCATTATCTTTCCATTTTTCTTGTATCGAATAGATAGAATTAGAATAATCTACGATTTCTGGTACATAACCATTATTTTTCCATTTTTCTTGTGCTGAAGAAACTATTTTTTGTTCATTTGAGACAACAACATCTTCCAATGGCTGCAAATCCTCAATATTATCTATCATCAGTTCCTTCTTTATGGCAGAAGAATATTGGGCAAGATGAGTATTTGAGTCTAAAATTGCAAATATTGAACTTTTTCCCCTTGATTTTATATCATCAGCAGAAAACAGCATAGTCTCGGTATCCTTTATATTTTTATCTTTCCAAAGAGAAGGTATCTCCGCAAAAGTCATCAGGCTCGTATATATTATTAACTCCGAAAAATAGTCCGCTTTTCTTGACATTTTCTTCATCTTCCATCTCGATGGATGTTGATAACCTTCCAACCCCTTGATTTCATCATCAAAGTCTTCGAGTCCTGGCACATACATAGAGTCATAATCTACCAACACCAAACTACCATCAGATTTCACCATAATATTTCCATGTTGCAAATCACCATGTGAGATTCCAAAATGATGCAAATCTTCAACCATCGTTTTAAAACTTGCAGCAAGTTGAATTAGCGTAACAGAATCATTAATATGCTGTGAAATATAATCCTTAAATGGCATTGCGTCTACCCAATCCATGAGAACAACAGGTTGGATTCCTTCATTTGTAGCCAATCCCTGTTCCAAATAATGAAAACCAACAAAATATGGAAGTTGGATTCTTTGCAGTTCATCAGCAATAAGTTTTGTCCTTTCTTTTGCATCAGAAACATTAACAAACCAACATCTTACGGCATACTTCTTCATCAAAGTACAAAATGGAAAAACCACACAAAATCCCCCCACATAACGAACAAGTTCGTCGTTATGCTTCTCGGGATGTCCTCCCTTTAATTCTGCCGCTTTTATCAATTGCTCCGTATCTATTGCAATTTCATAATCTTCCAAACTTGGTAATTTCATATTTCTACATATTAAAGAATTTCTTTATTTTTTTATTTAAAGCATTTAATAGTTCTCTACTTCTTTTACATTTTCTGCATTTTTTGGTAAATCTTTATCTGTTAAAGAATTAAGTTTTTCCAAAGCAATTTGCTTGTTTTCTTGTATTGTTTCTTCCCCATACTTCAACTTTTCACTTGTAAGCAAATCTTCTATCGTCTTAGAATCTACAACTGAAAGTTCTTCTCTTCCATCATTCTCCACAATTATAAGTGTACTATCATCATTATGCATTGCTTCGGAAGCACGTAACCTATCCACCACATCTAAAAAATCATTATAAGAAGATAATGCTAAAAGTTGCTCTATATAGGCTTGTTCTTTATTTTCAATCTTTTTTTTATATAAGAACTCTCCCAATGGGTCAGTTACAAGCAGCAACTTATTTCCTTCAGTTAACTTACCATTTATTGGTAAGATTCCACCTCTTCCTTTACTAAAGCTATCAAAATAATCAGGACTATTACCAAAGCCATTTTCTATGGATGGGTAAAATGTCAAAATTTTATTCTCATTAGATACTTCCAACAAACAAGAATCTCCTAATACATATCCATCCCAACTTCCATCCTTGTCAAAATGAACGCCACAAAAAGTTGCGCCTGCGCCTTGACTCTCCATCAAACAATTCTCCAACATCCATGTTGACTGACCTATACTCTCTAATTCGGTAAGCTGCTGCCTTGCATAAGCCTGCCATTTTTTTTGCAATTTAGGAATACTTTCCGAAATATCATCAACATCAGTGTCCGTATACTCCTTAACTAACAGTTCTGCCCACTTTGCTGAAAAAATAGACTGCGAAACCCCATCAGATATCGCAATCTTTTTTTTACCAGAGTTTAAACGAAAGTAGTCCTGACAGTCAGCATTGCTTTCTTCTAATTTATGAGTTATATAAGCTCTTACTTTCATATTTACTTATCCCCCAGACCTTTACTTGATCCAAAATCAATTAACTTTATCAAACTAACAGCATCTGCACTAAAAACACAACCACGAGAATTTGGTTTAACAGGAAGTTCGTTTTTATGAGCAGCATCAATGTATCCCTCTGGAATCACACTAGAAATTTCATAAAGGAACTCGGCTCCCTGTCCACCATTTTTTACATCATTATCATCACAAGGAGTAACAATCTCTTTTGAAGTATCTCCAATTTCTGCATTAAAAATCAAAACATTACCATCAGAATTAGAAATATTCATAATTTCATTTGCAACAGCTTTGGTTTCTTCTACACAGACACTATTCGACTTATTATCATAATAAGGAACTCCATCCGATATATTAATTATCACAGGAGCAGGATTATCTGGTTTATCTGCCATCCAGCTCTCCACCAACTTCTTAGCCATAACAAAAGCACCACGCATATCAGTCCAAGTATCAGTATCAGTTGGCTCAACCCAAATAGGCATTTTTACAATTTTATCAACCAAACTACCAGCCCCATCGCTTACCTTTTTTGTCACGGTCTCTATTCTTTTGGGAGACTTATACAAATCTGTCAAGAAACCAGAGCACTCTTCTTTTACTTCTGCACAATAACTAATTACAGAAATAAAGCAACGGTTTTTAGGTTCCTTTCCGTTGAAATTCTTCTTTATAATATCATTTATAACACGATTTATAACACGAGTTGCAAACTCGGTTCTTGAAACAGGCTCATTCTTATATTTAAGCATCATAGAACCTGATTTATCAACTAAGATAATTAAAAGACCAGGAGTTGCAGAACTCCATTGTTTTTCATTTTTTGCCATAACTTATAAAATTAAAAATGTTTATAAACTTATTATTGTTTAAGTATTTTAAACTTCAACGATATACTATCTTTTAAATTATTCACATCAGCATCTAATGTATTGAACTCATAAAATCTTCGATAAATTTCATCAGTATACAAACCAGGACCTCCACCATCCCTATATAATTTAAAAGGCAAAAGAACCAATTCTGTCAATTGCATATTATCATTAACATATATATCCAGTTGTAGATACTTGTATTTTTCACATTTCCAACTATCGCCAACTTCTACAAAATCATCTTTTGCAGATTTTTTCGATGACATTATGTTGAAAATAATAGGCAAAGACGTTTTTCCTTGATTCTCTATCCATTTTAATAGTATCTTTTTAGCCTCATCTAAAGCTAACTCCTTTGCAGAATCATCACTTTCGGATTTGACTTCTATCCAAACTGGGATTTTCATCTCTAAATCTAAAAAAGAGCCAGCACCATCAAATATTTTTTTCTTTACATTTTTCCAACACAAAGGATTTTCATCAAGGTCTTTTAACCAACCAGAACACAACTCTTTGACATCGTGATTATAACCTATTACAGATATAAAACAACAATTCTTTGGAGCTTCACCATCATAATTACGCATTATAACTGTTTCTATTAATTGATTCACCAATTGAGTTGCAACAACAGCCTTACTTTTGGACACACTTTTAAGCAAACTATTCATTCGAATAGATTGTTCAATAACGATTATCCAAATGGTTGGATTGTATCTTGACATTATATCTTTTTCCAATACCATAAGTACACCTCTATCCTCAACTTGTTCCCAGAAGTTAATTGGTTAGTTGTTTAATACCAATGAAATGGCGTGGGACTATTGTTCGGTCGCCGAAATAGAGGTTGTGGAAAGACCTTTCAACTAGCAACTAACAATAGCCCACGCCAAAAGGTATATCGACACCTTCCCCCTATAGAGAAAAAGATACAATAATCCCATAGCGTGAGCCGTATTGCAGTTCGTCATAGTTGAATTTTGAAATTTCCACATTTCTATTTCAAGACTAACGTTCAATACGCTCATTCATTCGAGTCATCATCGCAGCCGTTCTTTTCCGTCTGCTCCAACTCTGACCACAAAAGTAAGCAATATCCTTAATACTGCCAAACTTTTAGCCACTTTTTTATCCCGAAGGACAAAAAAGGCATTGAACGCTGCCATTGCCGAGAGAAAAACACTTCCACATTTCTATTCCATGGCTACAATTCAATGCCCTATACCTATATATCATCCCTTACGAAAAGGTAAACAACCTGTTACGGTTATCTCTTAGTTATTGTCCCCTTCCTTGTATTTACCGAGAAATTACCGAGCGATGACTTCACCTGATACACGCCATTTTTGGCACTCACCAGCTTTGCCGACATTCCCATAAAGCTGACTCCGCCATCCCTCTTCTCAATGGTGTACTTTCCGAAGGGAGTAGCTACGATGATGTGGTGCTTAATGTTTTCAACTACACCATACACTGTGCCGGATTGTGCCTGCTTAACCTGCTCGGCTATGCTCTTTACGGCATTTGTCACATCGGTATTGTTACTCTTTGCAAAACTGATTGTGATGGCAGCTACTACCATCATCAACGAAATCAAAATCTTCTTCATACCTTATTATATATTAAAAGGGTTATACTTCAATTTCTTCGTTCCACGATTCATTCTCTACCATCGCTTCCCGATTACGAGTGCAAAAGTAAGAAGATTATTTCTATCCGTCAAAACAAAGAACAAGCGGTGTCTACACATCTATTTCTGTTTCTTGCAGAACGTGGAGCAACTTAGAATAATCGGACTTGGAGATGCGTCGGCCTCTGAGGCTTCTCACCTGAGGATAATCTTCGAAATAAGACTCCTGGGTGGTATACCACTGATGATGTCTCACTTCACGAACTGTTCTAATCTTCCGCTCTATTCCCGAGGCAAAGTTGGGATTGACACGCGACAAGTAATATTTACCATCGTGCATTTCTATCGCCAACATCAAGTAAGTCTGCGGGCCTCGCAAAGTCTGCTTGGCCTTTACCTGCTCACTCACCTTCCACCCCTTGGTAGAGGTCATGACCCTGATATCCCAGCCATACTTCCGGTTCAGGTTGTCCATCATGCCCCTGAACACGACTCCATGCGATGACGTGTCACGCAATCCTGTATAGCCTATCACATAGTGTATCATCTCGTGGAGCAACACGCTCTTGGCCTGCCGGTCGGTCATGTCGTAATAGGTAGACATCGATATCTTGAAATCATAAAGCTTGGTGCGCCCCCATCGGGTGGCACGTTTAAAGGCCAACTGTCCCAACCTCGTCTTGGCGCGGCTTAATCCCAAGAGAGGCATAGGCAATTTCCCATCAAAGTAGGCTTGGTTGAATTCCCCAAACCACCTTTCCATCCATTCTACCGTTACAATCATTACTTATAGTATGCTTAAAAATACAGGTTGCAAAGGTACAACATTTATTTACAAGGAGCAAGAACTATAATTCTTAAATACATTTTTTTTGCATTTTTCCACAGAGTGACAGGCTTAGCAAAGACCACCGCTTTCTGCTCCAGGCTTTTACTTTAGTAGGAAAAATCTCACGAAATGAGAAAAGAAAAACAACTGTACAGGTGAAAAAAGGAGCAAAAGTGAAGTTTTTTGGAAAAAAGAAGCCAAAATATTTGGTGGAACGAAATAAAAGCAGTACCTTTGCAATCGCTTTTGAAAAGCAAGGGTGGTTACCAGAGTGGCCAAATGGGGCAGACTGTAAATCTGCTGGCTATGCCT
>CAVACC010000039.1:0-26532 GCA_963587495.1 Clostridia bacterium
TTTATATATACTATAGTAGAGTAAGAAATATCTCGAAACTCTTAATGACAAATGACACTAATGACACTAATGACACGCAAGAAGTGTAAAGACAAACACATACTATCTCCAAACACAGTAAATCTAATTCTGGGGAAAAACGCAATTTATGTAACTACCTTGAAACGTGCTACTTACAAAGCTGTTTTAGGTATTTTCCGGAGGACCCGCCAAACAAATTCCACCCAAAATTTGCATTTTCCTCCAAAATGTTGTATCTTTGCAGAAGAAAAGCTGCATCTCAGCAAAATATTCAAGCAGTTTGATATTCTGCATTCGATTTGCATTTTCTTTGCACCGTCAACCAACGAGAATGCTATAAGGGCTCCACAGGGGGCATCTATTACGACCAAGGTCGGTCACAATAGACGACCAACGCCGGTCATCTATTAAGACCCAAAAAGAGCACTACTCCAAGGCCGACAGACGACATTGGGCAACCAACAAGACACCCGACACAAGGGCTGTAACAAATGCCCCAACTATTTTTTAAGATCCGCCTCTCCCGCAGACGAAGGCCCGGCCACCAGAATCGGGGAACAATAGGACGGACACAACATATAAACCATCATTTAACTGTTATTTTTTAGTCATTAGTCATTTTCGCTTTTCTAAGTACAAGAACTTGAAACGATTTTGCTTGCAGTAGCCTCTTGTCATCATACAGAAACAAGACGATTACAACACAGGTTGCATTACAACATAGGCTTGCGATTACGACAGGAAACAATTCCGCCCGACATGGGCACAGCTGAGGATCAACCGTAAGCCTATATCGGGCGAAACGAGAATTGAGAAGCAACGGAACTGCACTTCCGAGGACAGCAAAGCAGCGGGAAATGCACGTTCCGGGGACAGCTCAGCACTATGGCTGATAGGTCACGCAGGCAGGAGTTGTGGTCATACGAGGATTGACAAACGAGCAGCCCATGAAGATGCTGTTCAGCTCGTAGGGAGTCGATTTATAACGCTCACCGATGGTCACTTTCTTCAGTCCCTTGCAGTTCCTGAACGACATGAACTTGCACTCTGCGCTGCCTGGTATCGACACCGCCGTGAGACGGTTGCAGCCCTCGAAAGCCTCAGACTCTATCTCAGTGAGACCAGCGGGGAAAGTGATCGATGTGAGTCCGCAGCCCTGGAAGGCGCCCTGCCCTATCTTCGTGACCGATGCCGGAATATCGACACGTGCAAGGCTCTTGCAGTCACGGAAGGTGGCTGTAGGTATCTCGGTGAGGTTCTGAGGCAGTTTCACCTGAGTGAGGGCGGAGCATCCCCAGAAGACAGTATTGCCCATCTTGTCGACGTTGTCGGGCAGTGTGGCTGAGGTGAGGCTGGTACAGAGCGAGAAGATTCCAAGACCCAGTTTTTTCGCACCAGCAGGCACGACAATGGTCTTGAGTGCAGGATTCTGAGCAAAGGCGTAATTGCCTATCTCGGTGACGGTAGACGGAATGGAGAAAGAGCTGATGCGTGTGCGGGTAAAGGCATAAGCGCCGATGGTCTTCAGTCCCTCAGGGAGTGTCACTGAGCGCACCTTCAGATTGCCAAAAGCAGTTTCGCCGATTTCGGTCACACGGAACGTATAACCCGCATAGTTGATAGTGGCAGGCACCGTGTAGTCGCGACCCACCGACTGATCCATGTCGAGGTATTCGAGTTTGGCTTCCCTGGTGGAAGTGTTCACCCAGAACCACATATCGCCCTGCTGCACGCGAACGGCGCTCGACGAGTTGCCTTCCGACACCACCACATCGAGAGTCTTGGTGGTGCGGTCGATGCTCTTGAGCCATTTCACCACATCGGCAGGCAGATGGGAGTAAAGCGGTGAGAGGTCGGAGTTGACGGCACGCTTGAAGAGATCGCTCTCCATGGCTGCGCCGAGTCCCAGTTCGTCTTCCTTGTAAGTAGAGAGGATGCAATTCACCACCTTCTCCACGGCATTGACACGATCGGTAAGCTCAGCCCCGCCCATTTCTCTTCTCACCATGGTAGGCTCAAGATACGGTTTACCGTCGGCCACCCACTTATCCATCATCTTGGTTTCGGCAACCAGACGGGCGTTGTCTATATCCGACACCATTGGCAGGGCGTCAACCCATGTCACCTGTTTAGGTCCATTCTCAGGCGGCACCGGCGTGGTTCCTCCCACGCGTCCATGCCACAACTTGCGTCCCACACCCTCGCAGAACTTCACGGTGATGGTTTTCTTGTTGGGGTTGAAATTGGCGATACCGTTGCGTGACGAGCGCGAATTGCCCGTAGCCCTGTTCTTGGCACGGCGCACTTTTCCCTCTGCTTCGTCGGCAGTCCTCATCACCTTCTTCACGGGTTCGGGTGTTGCCTTGTCTATCACCTTGTTGGTCTTGTTTCTGAGCAGTTGCTCACCCTTGTTCTTCAGCTTGTTCAGGAATCCCTGAGCCTGTGCCACGTCGGCAGCGCCCATTGTGAGGCAGAGTGCCGAGAGTATGATCAGTCGTTTTGTGTTCATCTCCTTGTGAATATTAAGTGTTAAAAATGTTATGTATTCAATGATTTATCTCGTTTTTGCATCCATTTACACTCCTACCTTAATTTTCCTATCCCATTGTTGTTTTTCATTTTCCTGTGGCAAATATACTACTTTTTTCTTCAACTGTATACTTTTTGGGCGTTTTTTTTCAAAGAAATATCGAAAAGTGAGGCAAGGAGTTTAATCAGAGGAGTTAACTCCTTATTATATATACTCCACCCCTATTTCTACCTCACCAAAAGAAGCCTATAACGAGAAAAAGATGAAAAATATTAAAATGAAACCAAAATAGGCGGTTTTACTTTCACTTTGCTAACTCTAACAAGAAAAATAGTTCGTTATTGAAAGTAAAAGAAAAATACTATAACAAAAAGTAAGTTATTATCATCAAATAACTATCAAAATGTTGTAATTTTGCAGTCGTAAACATACATATTGTTATCGTTTCATAAAAGAAATAGAACAAATAGTTACAAATCTATAATAATAGGAGAGATTAGTTATGAAAAAGATTGAAGCAATCATCCGTAAGACCAAGTTCGAGGATGTGAAGGAAGCATTGCTTGCAGCCGACATCGAGTGGTTCTCTTACTACGATGTACGTGGCGAGGGTAAAATGCGACAGGCACGCATCTATCGTGGTGTGATGTACGACACAAGCAGTATCGAGCGCGTACTGTTGAATATCGTTGTACGCGACAAGAACGTAGAGAAAACTATCAATGCCATCCAGGAGGCAGCCCGCACAGGCGAGATTGGTGATGGTCGTATCTTTGTCATCCCTGTAGAGGACACTATCCGTATCCGTACAGGCGAGCGAGGCGACATCGCCCTCTATAATGCCGAGCAGGAGAAATAATGATTAAAGTATAAAGTTTAATGCTTAGTGTTTACTTGTAAGGACTACATTTCTAACAAAGGACAACAGTTCCAACAAAGGAAGGACACAGACACTTCAAACGAAGACAGGGCATTAAACGTTTTCTTAAAGTTTTTAATTAATCTTGTGTAGTGAGGACACAAGCCTGACAAGACAACAGTCACTACACACTAAACAGTAAAAAGATTATGAGTGTACAGGATTTAGGAATTTCATTAGATACCGTGTGGATGCTGTTGGCAGCCATGTTGGTCTTTTTCATGCAGCCGGGCTTTGCCCTCTGCGAGGCGGGCTTCACCCGTAGTAAAAACACCGCGAACATCTTGTTCAAGAACTTCGTCGACTTCATGGTCGGTTCCGTTCTCTTCTGGTTCGTAGGTTTCGGATTTATGTTTGGCAGCGACGGAGCTGGTTTCATCGGCATGCCTAACTTTGGCGACCTCACCTTCTATAAAGGCGACTTACCAGTAGAGGGCTTCCTGATGTTCGAGACCGTATTCTGCGCCACCAGCGCCACCATCGTGTCAGGAGCTATGGCAGAACGTACCAAGTTCTCCATGTACTGCGTTTATTCATTCTTCATCTCATTGATTATCTACCCTGTCGAGGGTCACTGGACATGGGGTGGCGGCTGGCTTTGCAACGCTGACGCAGGCTCATTCATGATGAACACCTTTGGTGCTGCCTTCCACGACTTCGCAGGTTCTGCCATTGTTCACAGCGTAGGTGGTGTCCTTTCCTTGATAGGTGCTATCTGCTTAGGCCCTCGTTTGGGTAAGTACCGCAACGGCAAGAGTACTGCTATCCCTGGTCACAACCTGATGGCTGCTGCCCTCGGTGTATTCGTCCTCTGGTTCGGATGGTTCGGATTCAACCCTGGTTCTCAGCTCGCCGCTTCTGGCGAAGTAAACCGCGTAGCCATCAGCCACGTGTTCCTGACAACCAACCTCGCAGCTGTATGCGGTGGTCTTGGAACCATGTTCACCTCTTGGATCAAGTATGGCAAGCCTTCATTCTCACTGACTCTGAACGGTATCTTGGCCGGTTTGGTAGCCATCACTGCAGGTTGCGACTTGGTTAGCCCATTGGGTGCTGCCATCATCGGTCTCTTGGCAGGTATCATCCTCGTGTTCTCTATCGAGTTCATTGATACCAAGCTTCATATTGATGACCCTGTAGGTGCAAGTTCAGTACACGGTGTATGCGGTATCTTCGGTACCGTGATGACAGGTCTCTTCGCCCTCGACGGCGGCGCCTTCTACGGCGGTGGCTTCGGATTCTTCGGTGCACAGTGCTTCGGTATCATCATCATCGACATTTGGGCTGCTGTAACAGGTATCATCCTCTTCTGGGGCATCAAGAAGATTGCCGGTCTGCGTGTTGACAAGCGAATCGAGGAAGAAGGTCTCGATATCTACGAGCACGGTGAGAGCTGCTACAACTAATCTGTGGCAACTGGAGTATACGAGAAAAAAATAAAGATTGGGCAGCTGCTGCAATCAACAGAAGATGAGCAGCTGCCACAACCTTAAGAAACTGAGTATTAACACTAAAAAAAAGAATGAGTATGAAAAGTTTGAAGAAGATTGGATTGTTGGCACTCACATTGGCAGCATGCGCCACGGGTGCACAGGCACAGGATAAGATCGAGGCAAATGTAGCTGCCGATGTTGTAAGCCAGTACATCTGGCGTGGTCAGGAATGCGGACAGGTGTCATTGCAGCCTACACTCGGACTGAGCTATAAAGGTCTCTCACTCACAGCATGGGGAAGCGTAGGACTCTCCAAATGGGAAGACAACAAGGAGTTCGACCTCACTCTGGCTTATCAGACAGGCGGTTTCCACATCGGTGTGACAGACTACTATTTCGACACAGAGGGCGAACGCTACTTCCTCTACGATGCCCACAAGACAGCCCATACATTCGAGGCTAACGTAGGTTATGACTTCGGTCCTGTGGCACTCAACTGGTACACCAACTTTGCAGGTCATGACGGACTGAACAAAGACGGCGACCGCGCTTATTCTTCTTATGTAGAAGCCACAGTACCATTCCGCCTCGCAGGTCTTGACTGGCAGGGCACTTTAGGTGCTGTACCTTATGCCACAGACATTTATGCTGATGCCTCTGGATTCGCTGTGACCAACGTAGCAGTAAAGGCAACCAAGGACTTGAAGATCACCGACAGTTTTTCGGTTCCTGTCTTTGCTCAGGTGGCAGCCAACCCAAGTTCGCAGAAGGCTTACTTCGTGGTAGGCTTCACTCTCCAGCCATAATGAAAAACGCATATTGGGTTTTTAAGTTATTTCTTGATTAAATCACAAAGCCTTCACACCTTTGAAGGCAATGGCAAAGATGTCGATAGTTCCCCCCGAACTGTCGGCATCTGTTTTTTTTAAAAGCACTTTGATTTTTCTCTTATTTTTCAAACAAACTTTCAAATTGTAATGTTTAAACAGTAGAATACTTACAATATGAAAGCAATACAGCGATAATAGCTTCAAGATTAAAACAAAGCATACAAAACTAACACAAATTGTAAGCAAACCTTTCCTTATTATATCAAATTGTAGTAATTTTGCACCCAATACTTATCAAAGTGTTATAAATAACCGTAAAAGAAAGGAAAAGCTATTATGTGTGGAATCGTATCTATCTTCAACATTCAGGAGCAAACTCCCGAACTGCGACAGCAAGCACTGCGCATGAGTCAGAAAATCCGCCATCGCGGACCAGACTGGAGCGGCATCTACTGCGGTGGTTCAGCCATCCTGGCACATGAGCGCCTGAGCATCGTAGACCCAGAGAGCGGTCGACAGCCTCTCTTCTCACCCGACAAGAAACAAGTACTTGCCGTAAACGGCGAAATTTACAATCATCAGGACATTCGCTCACATTTTGCCGGACACTATCAGTATCAGACAGGCAGCGACTGCGAGGTGATTCTGTCGCTCTATCGCGAGATGCGCGCCGACACCGACTTCGCCACACTGATCTATCAGGGCGAGGATGCCGTACACGCACGCATCTGCCAGATGCTCGAAGAACTGAACGGCATCTTTGCCTTCGCCCTCTACGACGCAGAGCACGACGAGTTTCTGATTGCACGCGACCCCATCGGCGTGATTCCACTCTATATCGGCTACGACAACGACGGCAAGGTGATGGTGGCTTCCGAACTCAAGGCACTCGAAGGACAGTGCGACCACTATGAGCCTTTCCTCCCAGGACATTATTATTACAGCAAGACTCCAGGCATGAAGCGCTACTACACACGCGACTGGTTTGAGTATGCCGCCATGCAAAAGAAATACAACATCGACGACAGCAAGAAAGCTGCCGAACAGCTGGAAGAGGCTGCACCACAGGAGCAGGCTGCCGTCGACCAGATACACGACGCACTCGAGGCTTCGGTGAAGCGACAGCTGATGAGCGACGTGCCCTACGGAGTGCTGCTCAGCGGCGGACTCGACTCTTCGGTCATCTCGGCCGTTGCCGAGAAATTCTCTGCCATACGTGTAGAGAACGGAGGCGAGACACAAGCCTACTGGCCACGATTGCACTCCTTTGCCGTAGGACTGAAGGGTGCTCCCGACCTGGCTAAAGCCCGATTGGTGGCAGAGCACATCGGAACCGTGCATCACGAAATCAACTACACCATACAGGAAGGACTCGATGCCATCCGCGACGTCATCTACTTCATCGAGACTTACGATGTCACCACCGTGCGTG
Organism: Clostridia bacterium; assembly: GCA_963587495.1. Lineage (GTDB taxonomy): Bacteria > Bacteroidota > Bacteroidia > Bacteroidales > Bacteroidaceae > Prevotella. Next base: position 7,166 of record CAVACC010000039.1, read on the forward strand.
CCTCTACACCTATGTATCTGCTGGCACGCGTCATCCGAAGCATGGGCATCAAGATGGTGCTTTCGGGCGAGGGAGCCGACGAGGTGTTTGGCGGCTATCTCTACTTCCACAAAGCACCCGACGCCAAGGCCTTCCACGAGGAAACCGTCCGCAAACTCGGCAAACTCTATCTCTACGACTGTCTGAGAGCCAACAAGAGTCTGGCTGCATGGGGCATTGAGGGCCGTGTGCCTTTCCTCGACAAGGAGTTCCTCGACGTGGCCATGGGCATGAACCCCGTACTGAAGATGTGTCCCGACAAGACCATCGAGAAGAAAGTAGTACGCGATGCCTTTGCCGACTTGTTGCCCGAAGAGGTGGCATGGCGACAGAAAGAGCAGTTCTCCGATGGTGTGGGCTATTCGTGGATAGACACACTGAAACAGATCACCGCCTCGGCAGTAAGCGACGAGCAGATGGCTCATGCCGCCGAGCGATTCCCCATCAACCCTCCACAGAACAAGGAGGAATACTACTATCGCTCTATCTTCGCCGAGCATTTCCCCAGCGACAGCGCTGCCCGCAGCGTGCCCAGCGTGCCCAGTGTGGCTTGCTCTACAGCCGAAGCCCTGGCATGGGACGCCTCATTCAAGAACCAGAACGACCCCAGCGGCCGAGCTGTAGCCGGAGTGCACGAACAGGCGTATAAATAAGTGAAGAGTGAAGAACGAAGAATTCAAATGCTCAATGGCATAAGCCTGATTCATCATTCAATCACTTGACTTTCAATATTTAACATTGTATAGAATAACCGATAAATATAAAACGAACAAGAAATGGAAAAAGGATTGTACAGTTCAACCTATGAGCACGATGCGTGTGGCGTAGGAATGGTGGTTAACATCCACGGCAACAAGAGCCATGAGCTGGTAGACAATGCCCTGAAGGTACTCGAGAACATGCGCCATCGTGGTGCTGAGGGTGCCGACAACAAGACGGGCGACGGTGCCGGTATCATGCTCCAGATTCCGCACGAGTTTATTCTTCTTCAAGGTATTCCTGTGCCCGAGAAAGGCAAATATGGCACAGGCCTCATCTTCCTGCCTAAAGACGAAAAGAAACAGCAGGACATCCTCTCCATCATGATCGAGGAGATAGAGCGCGAGGGACTGCAGCTCATGCACCTGCGCAATGTGCCTACCAACCCAGAGTGCCTGGGAGAGGCAGCACTGAGCAATGAACCCGCCATCAAACAAGTGTTCATTACTGGCGTCACCGACGACAAGGTGCCTGTCTTTGAGCGCATCCTCTACCTCGTACGCAAACGCATCGAGAAGCGCATCAGCGACCCCGACTTCTACATCTGTTCGTTGTCCAATTCGAACATCGTATACAAGGGTATGCTGAGCAGCCTGCAGCTGCGCCAGTATTATCCCGACCTCACCAATAATTACTTTACCAGCGGTCTGGCACTCGTCCACTCACGCTTCTCTACCAACACCTTCCCAACATGGAGCCTGGCACAGCCTTTCCGTCTGCTCTGCCACAACGGTGAGATCAACACCATACGAGGCAACCGCGGCTGGATGAAGGCACGCGAGAGTGTGCTCAGCAGCGAGGCTCTGGGCGACATTCGCGAAATATCGCCTATCGTACAGCCTGGCATGAGCGACTCTGCCAGCCTCGACAACGTGTTCGAGTTCTTCGTGATGAGCGGTTTGTCGCTGCCTCACGCCATGGCTGTCATGGTGCCAGAGAGCTTCAACGACAAGAATCCTATCTCTGAAGACCTCAAGGCCTTCTACGAGTATCACTCTATCCTGATGGAACCTTGGGACGGACCTGCCGCTCTGCTCTTCAGCGACGGACGATATGCCGGCGGTATGCTCGATAGAAACGGTCTTCGCCCTGCGCGCTACACCATCACCAAGAACGACATGATGGTAGTGGCTTCCGAGGTGGGCGTCATGGACTTCGATCCTTCCGAGGTGGCAGAGAAAGGTCGTCTGCAGCCTGGTAAGATCCTCCTCATCGACACACAGGAAGGCAAGATATACTACGATGGCGAAATCAAGGAGCGTCTGGCTGCCCAGCATCCTTACCGCCAGTGGCTCAACACCAACCGCATCGAGTTGGAGAAACTCCGCAGCGGACGCAAGGTGGAGAACGCCGTAGAGAACCTCACCCGCAAGGAACTGGAGTTCGGCTTCGGCGAGGAAGACATCGATGGAACCATCGTTCCTATGGCCACCAAGGGACAGGAGCCTACAGCCTCTATGGGTAACGATACTCCACTGGCTGTGCTCTCCGACCAGCCACAGATATTCTTCAACTACTTCCGTCAGCAGTTCGCACAGGTCACCAACCCTGCCATCGACTCAATCCGCGAGAACCTTGTGATGAGTCTCACCGAGTATATCGGACGTGTGGGTTCAGGCATTCTGAATCCCGACGAGAGCAACTGCAAGATGGTTCGTCTGCCACATCCAATCCTGACCAACACCCAGCTCGACATTCTGCAGAACATACGCTACAAGGGCTTCAACACCGTGAAGCTCCACATGGTGTTCGAAACTGCCAAGGGCGAGGAAGGTCTTCACGAGGCTCTCGACGAGCTGTGCAAGCAGGCCGCCCAGAGTGTTGATGACGGTTACAACTACATCATCCTGAGCGACCGCGATGTCGACGCCACTCATGCAGCCATCCCATCACTGCTCGCCGTGAGCGCCGTACACCACTATCTCATCGATGCCGGCAAGCGCGTACAGACAGCCCTCATCGTAGAGAGCGGTGAGATTCGCGAGGTGATGCACGCCGCCCTCCTCCTGGGCTACGGCGCATCAGCACTCTGTCCTTACCTCACCTATGCCATTCTCGACGACCTGGTAAAGAAGGGCAAGATACAGGAAGACTATCACACTGCCGAACAGAACTACATCAAGGCTGTGAAGAAAGGCTTGTTCAAGATCATGGCCAAGATGGGAATCTCCACCATCCGCAGCTATCGCGGAGCCAAGATCTTCGAGAGCATCGGTCTGAGCGAGAGCCTGCTGAAGAACTATTTCGGCACAGAGGTAAGCACCATCGGCGGCATTGGTCTTGAGACCATCGCCCGCGACGCTATCCTGCTGCACGACAAGGCCTTCGCCACCAAGAAGCTCGACTTCCTGCCCAGCATGGGACAGTTCCACTATCGCAAGGACGGCATCAAGCATGCCTGGAATCCTGAGACTATAGCCACTCTGCAGCTTGCCACCCGCAAGGGCGACTACCAGCTGTTCAAGAAATACACTCATCTTGTCGACGACAAGCAGGAGCCTATCTTCATCCGCGACTTCTTCGCCTTCCGCAAGAATCCTATCTCTATCGACAAGGTAGAGCCTGTAGAGGAAATCGTGAAGCACTTCGTTACCGGTGCGATGAGTTTCGGTGCCCTCTCTAAGGAGGCTCACGAGGCGATGGCACTTGCCATGAACGCCCTGGGTGCTCGAAGCAATACCGGTGAAGGTGGTGAGGATAACGAGCGATTCCATTCTACACAGGATGGCATCAGCCTCTCCAGCAAGACCAAGCAGGTGGCTTCCGGTCGATTCGGTGTGACAACAGAATATTTGGTAAATGCAGAGGAAATCCAAATCAAGGTGGCACAGGGTGCTAAACCGGGTGAGGGTGGTCAGTTGCCTGGCTTCAAGGTCAACGAGGTCATCGCCAAGACCCGTCACTCTATCCCTGGCATCAGCCTGATTTCTCCTCCACCTCATCACGATATCTACAGTATCGAGGATTTGGCTCAGCTCATCTTCGACCTCAAGAATGTGAACCCTAAGGCGGCTATCTCTGTGAAGTTGGTAGCTGAGAGTGGTGTGGGTACCATCGCTGCCGGTGTGGCTAAGGCGAAGGCTGACCTCATCGTCATCTCGGGTGCTGAGGGTGGTACAGGTGCCAGCCCTGCATCCAGTATGCGTTTCGCAGGTATCTCTCCTGAAATCGGACTTTCTGAAACCCAGCAGACTTTGGTAAAGAACGGTCTTCGCGGACAGGTTCGCCTGCAGGTGGATGGTCAGTTGAAGAGCGGTCGCGACATCATCCTGATGGCTTTGCTCGGTGCAGAGGAATTCAGTTTCGGTACGGCAGCCCTCATCGTTTTGGGTTGTGTCATGATGCGTAAGTGTAACCTGAATACCTGTCCTATGGGTGTTGCTACACAGGATCCTAAGCTCCGTGCGCACTTCCGTGGCAGCTACAAGTACCTCATCAACTACTTCCGCTTCCTCGCCGAGGAGGTTCGTGAGTATCTGGCTGAGATGGGTTACACCTCATTGAACGATATCATCGGTCATACCGAGCTCATCGTCCGCAAGAAGGATGAGGAGATTGTTCCTACCGAGGGTGCTGATGCCTTAGAGCCAGAGGTGGCTAAGAGCATCGAGGAGAAGGCAGACTTGCTCGACTTCTCTCGCTTGCTGCATCGTGAGACAGGTCATTGCTCACTCTATCATACTACTGAGCAGATCCATGACCTCGACAATGTACTCGACCAGCAGTTGATTCGTGGTGCACAGCGTGCCATCGAGAATCAGGAAGAAGTGAACCTCGATTTTGCCATCAAGAATACCGACCGTGCTGCCGGTGTGATGCTGAGCGGTATGATTGCCAAGAAATATGGTGAGGCTGGTCTTCCAGACAAGACCGTGAACGTGAAGTTCAAGGGTTCTGCAGGTCAGAGCTTCGGTGCCTTCCTGGTCAAGGGAGTGGATTTCAAGCTCGAAGGTGAGACCAATGACTATTTCGCCAAGGGACTTTCAGGAGGTCGTATTTCCATCCTTCCTCCTATCCGCAGCAACTTCTCTGCCGAGGATAACATCATCGCCGGTAACACCGGATTGTATGGTGCCACAAGCGGTGAGTTGTATATCAATGGTAAGGTAGGCGAGCGCTTCGGTGTTCGTAACTCCGGTGCCATCGCCGTGATTGAGGGTGCTGGCGACCACTGCTGCGAGTATATGACGGGCGGTAGAGTAGTAGTGCTCGGTGAAACCGGCCGTAACTTCGCCGCTGGTATGAGTGGTGGTGTTGCCTACGTATGGGATAAGAACCACAACTTCGATTACTTCTGTAACATGGATATGGTGGAGATCAACCTCGTGGAGGACAGCACCTATCGCAAGGAGTTGCACGAGCTGATCCGTCAGCATTATCTCTACACCGGCAGTAAGCTCGCCCGTACCATGCTCGATGACTGGAACCACTACGTAGAGGATTTCATCCAGGTAGTGCCAATCGAGTACAAGCGAGTTCTCCAGGAGGAGCAGGTAAAGAAGTTGCAGCAGAAGATTGCGGATATGCAGCGAGACTATTAATAAAGGTAAAAAGGTAAAAGGGTAAAAAGGTAAAAAGAGCCTTAGCCCCCTTTTCCTTTGCCTTGAGTTCGGCAAAATGTCGAGTAATAAATAAATTAATAATAAAGGTAAAAAGGAAAAAGGTAAAAAGGTAAAAAGAGCCTTAGCCCCCTTTTCCTTTGCCTTGAGTTCGGCAAAATGTCGAGTAATAAATAAATTAATAATAAAGGTAACATTAGGTTTAAGTAAATGGCAGCAAGTAGCAAGCAAGAATGTCTTTTTACCTTTTTACCTTTTTACCCTTTTACTTTTAAAAGAAGATGGGAAATCCAAAAGCATTTTTGACTATACCCCGCAAGGAAGCAGGCTATAGACCAATACACGATAGAATCCTCGACTTCAGCGAGGTAGAACAAACATTGAACAGCAACGACCGCCGACAGCAGGCTTCGCGCTGCATGGATTGCGGTGTGCCCTTCTGCCACTGGGCTTGCCCGCTGGGCAACAAGGCTCCTGAGTGGAACGATGCCCTCTACAAGGGTGACTGGGAGCTGGCTTACCGCCTGCTCAACTCCACCAACGACTTTCCTGAGTTCACAGGACGCATCTGTCCTGCTCTCTGCGAGAAAGCCTGTATCCTCAACCTCATGGACCACGAGCCTACCACCAACCGTGAAGACGAATGCGCCATCGTTGAGCACGCTTTCTCAGAAGACTATGTACGCGTAGAAATACCAGAACGCAACGGCAAGACCGTTGCCGTCATCGGTGCAGGACCTGCCGGACTTGTCGCTGCCAACCAGCTCAACCATAAAGGCTATAAGGTGACTGTCTTCGAGGCACGCGAGAACGCCGGTGGCTTGCTGCGTTACGGCATTCCTAACTTCAAGCTCAACAAGAGCATCATCGACCGCCGTCTCCATCTTCTTGAGGAAGAAGGCATCGAGTTCAAATACAATCAGCATATCGACGTCAACAAGTTGCCCGAAGGCTTCGATGCCTATGTGGTTTCCACAGGTACGCCTACTGCACGCGACCTCAAGATTCCAGGACGCGAGCTCAAGGGTGTTTACTTCGCCCTCGAACTGCTCTCTCAGCAGAACCGCATCCTCGCAGGCATGGAGTTCGGCAAGGACGAGCTCGTCAACTGCAAGGGCAAGGACGTTCTTGTCATCGGTGGTGGCGATACGGGCAGCGACTGCATTGGAACGGCTCATCGACAGGGTTGCAAGAGCGTGACACAGATAGAAATCATGCCTAAGCCTGTAGAAGGTCCTGAGGATCCTAAGAATCCATGGCCTAACTGGCCTCGCACTCTCAAGACTACATCCAGTCATGAGGAAGGCTGCACACGCCGCTGGAACATCAACTCACTCGAGTTCTTAGGTAAGAACGGCAAACTGACAGGTGTCAAAGTACAACAGATAGACTGGAAACCAAATCCTGAAGGCGGTCGTCCGCTGATGGTAGAAGCAGGCAAGCCCGAGATTATCAAGGCCGAGGCTGTGTTCCTTGCCATGGGATTCCTGAAGCCACAGCAGCCTGAGTTTGCCGACAATGTGTTTGTGGCAGGCGATGCTGCCAATGGTGCAAGCCTTGTCGTAAGAGCCATGGCAAGCGGTCGAAAGATTGCTGCCCAGGTAGATAAATATCTGAACAAATAATATCGGTTATTTTTAACTATAAGTAGCGGGGAGACGGACCTTGAGATGAGGTTTGCCTCCCCTTTTTTCGTTTCTCTACTCTGTTTATGGTTTTGGCACTTTGGCATCGAAGGTGAAAAACATCAGATAGTCGCCGTCGCCATCCATCATCACCTCGGTGCCCAAAGCCTCGTTGAGTCCGCCCTGCCACCATTCCTTATAAGGATAAGGCTGCCATTTGAGTCCCTTGGCTGAAAGCCTTGTACAGCCAAAGTTGAAGATACTCACCTGTTGCCGCGCAAAGGTCTCGAAAGACTGAAGCCCTGAAGCTGGAACAAAATATCCGGTGTCGGTAATCATCGTCACGTCGAGCCCCCACTCTCGCATATATCGCATAATCAGCGAGATGTTGCAGAGCGTATGGTCTTCTCGCTTGCCCGTGCATCCCAAGTAGGCAATGCGCCTCATCCCTTGCTTCATACAAAATCGCGTGGCCTTCGTCTGATCGTTGTCATCCTGTTCGTCCACCAAATGCACCAAGTCGGCATAGCGTCTCTTGAAGTCATCAGGCAGCGAGTCGCCATCTCCCACAATAGCATCGGGTGTCCCGCCATGCAGAATGTAATGCATACCTGCACCATCGCAGCACACCAGATATTTGGCATTCTGCAGTATCGACAGCGCCACAGCATGCGAGGGATAATCTCCGTCGCACAGAACCACAGCATCGAAACAGGAAGCTGCAGTAACAAGAGGCAATTTATCTTTCTTCATTTTCCGATTCTTTTAATTTCTATGTCACAAGTCTTATGTTTCTGTAGCACAAGTCTTATGTTTCCTGTTACACTTTTTTAAAAATTCAGTTGAAGTCTTTTTGATTTCAGTTGCAAAAGTACAATTTTTCCTCATAAACAAACATGCCTGTCCCACGTTTTTCAACCATTTTTTCTATATTTTCTATATTTGTGCCACTTGGCGCATTGGCGCAAAATGGCCGGTCGTTCATCTCCAGAATGTGTTCAGATAAGATTTCTCCAGTATTAAGCGACCGTTTCTTTGGATTGTAAGGATGATAACACATGTATAGCATTTATAACTATCAGTTCTCCATATGGGTGCTAAGTAGGAGCCAACAACAGCAGCCATATAGTTTAATCTTTCTTAAAAAACTCATGTCTCAATAACAACGTCCCTACATTTCTGCTATATTTGCGCTAAAATATTAATAAAACCTACCGAACGCCTATGCAACACTCTTCATATCATTCGGAAACTTACGGTCGTCCTACCACCGTGCTGAGCAATGGTCGCTATATCCTTCTGAACCAGGTCAGTACGCTGACTTGGTGCTGCGTGGAGAAAGACCACTTGGGAAGCAGCCGTGTGGTGATGGAGGAGACTCCAGGCATTAATAGGTTGCAGATAAATCACTATTACCCCTTTGGCAACACCTTCGGCGAGTACAACCATTGCGATGAGAACACAGACCTACAGCGCTACAAGTTCAATGGCAAGGAGTTGGATCTCGTGCATGGTCTGCGCCTCTACGACTATGGAGCAAGAATGTATGACCAAATACTTGGCTGTTGGACAAGTGTGGACCCAATGGCAGAGAAATATTATCATATTAAAAAAATAAGTGCATGAAAAGATTATTTGTTAAGACGACCTTTTTTGTGTTGTTAGGTATATGCTTTTTGTCCTGCAATAAACGTGATGGCAAAACGATAACCCTTATGCCATCACTATATATTAAATCTTATGATGTTACATATAAGAGCGATTCTATAATTATCAAGGAAAATAGCAAAGAAAAAAAAGGGAAAAAGAATGTAAAATGGAATTTATATCGCCATGATGACGAATTTTATCTTACAGGGGAATATGGGAAATTTCTATTCCTGTCAAATAAGCATAATATGGACTCTATTATAGAAAAAAATGATTACTTGCCCATTCATATTATTATACAAAAAATAAATGATTCTTTGTATGTTTCTTCTTTGAGCAGAATGGTTGTTGATGAAGCATTAGTATTAGAAGTCTTATATAATAAAGATTATTCTATACGTCAAATACGACATGAGACAGTGTGGACAGATTACGTTCCAAAGAAGCAACATGCATTGGAATATGTTCCAATACTATTTAAATCAAAGCAAACAAAAAATAATGATGTAATAAAGTACTGAGTTGGTGTAATTAATATATCTCGAGCAGATGATATGATTTTACTTTATGATCATGGAAAATAAAAATAATCTTCTGAACCAGGATAGTACGCTAACATGGTGCAGCGTGGAGAAAGACCACTTGGGAAGCAACCGTGTGGTGAGGGAGGAAACATCAGGGATTAATAGGTTGCAGATAAATCACTATTATCCCTTTGGCAACACCTTCGGTGAGTACAACCATTGCGATGAGAACACAGACCTACAGCGCTACAAGTTCAATGGCAAGGAGTTGGATCTCGTGCATGGTCTGCGCCTCTACGACTATGGAGCAAGAATGTATGACCAAATACTTGGCTGTTGGACAAGTGTGGACCCAATGGCGGAGAAATATTATCATATCAGCCCGTATGTGTTCTGTTTTGACAATCCTGTACGAATGGTGGATAGGGATGGAAAGGATCCATGGGATTTTTTCCCAACAGCAGATACAGCAGCCATTGACTTCGGATATTTCTATAATGATAATTCTATACGAGAAAACAGAGAATATGCTTCTAATATTTTTAGGGTTCGCAATGCTCAAGGAAAAATTGGTTATACCTATGATGTTGCGATCTCAGGAGGAACAAAAAATATTACGATTAAATAATAAAACATATGAATAAAAAGGAAATAGCATTTTTTGCAGGTTGTATCATATTAGGTATGGTTATATCAGTTATATTATCAAAGACAAGTATTAGAGATAAAACACATGAATTTAAGTGTGTTAGCATACAAGATTATGAGGGTGGAGATTATTCTCCTGAGCATTATTACATGAAGGAAGAACTAAAATCATTTATTTTTAATACACCACATCGTCGCATGTGTGTGCAACATCCAGAAACAGTTTATAAGATAGCGAGTAGCTTGTTATCTTCGAAATATGGCCCTCAATATATTGAAAGTAAAAAGCCTTTTAAAATTAGCTTATTAAGTGGTAGAGTCTGGAAGGTGATGGCCAAAGACTCTATGGCTGTAGTTTATATTCAAAAAATAGATTCTCGAATATTAAAAATAGTAAGGTATGACAACACAAAATAAAATATTAAAGTATTTGTTGTTAGGTGTGATAGGCATTTTGTTGGGATTTATTGCAACTTGTTTGTTTCTCTCATATTCTGCAAAATACAATCAAAGGGTTATTCCTTTTATTTATATTAGAGGTGATAGTGAACCGCTTCTTTTTAAAAGCTATGCCGACTCCCTGTATTTGCCCGATGAAACAGTATTGCGAATGCCTCATGGAGTAATTGACACTCCAAAATTGGCTGCAGAAATAGGAAGTGCTGTCCTTATGGATATTTATGGGAAAAAGGAAATAAGTACGGAATACCCTTTTAATGTCGTTGAATATCAAGGTTCATGGACTGTGTTCGGCTCGCTTCCAAAGGGAAGTCTTGGTGGTGTAGGTGTGATTAATATATCTCGTGCAGATGGTATGATTTTACTTTATGATCATGGAAAATAAATGATTCTTTGTATGTTTTTTCTTTGAATAACTTAGCCCATTCACACAGAGTTAGCCCAGTCATCTACAGAAATCAGGGAAAGTCATCACGTACAACTATGCAACTTGCCCACTGCGATGGGCAGGTCTACCCATAACGTTGGGCAACTTTGCTCATCCTTATGGGCAAAGTTGCCCAACACAGTGGGCAGACTCTGATAAAGCCTTCCGTGGACTCTGATAAAGCCTTCCGTGAAAAGGTGTGGCTATGCTTTAACGAAGAAAACAACTCGGTTGAGGGACAAAGGCACAAAAAAATAGGCTTACACCTTTCGGGATAAGCCTATCATGTTCTCTTGCTTGTTATTTTTATTCCTCACCGTTGTCCTCGTCCTCAGCATTCTCAGGAATCTCAAGCAATGGCAACTGTCTGTTGATAGCTGCATTGAATGAGATGATGGTCTCACTGCGTGACAAGCCCAATGGCTGCAACTTGTCATGGATGATCTCCAACAAGTGGTGGTTGTTGCTGGCATAAATCTTGATAAACATATCCATGCCGCCTGTCGTATAATGACATTCCACTACCTCAGGAATCTTCCTCAGCTCGTCTACTACGTGGTCGAACTGCTCTGGATTCTTAAGATACAGACCTACATAAGCACATGTCTCATAACCTATCTTTTCAGGATCGATGATGAACTGAGAGCCCTTGATGATGCCAAGATTTGTCAACTTGGCTACTCTCTGATGGATGGCAGCACCGCTCACATTGCATGCTCGTGCCACTTCAAGGAACGGGATGCGTGCGTCTTGTGATATCAGTTTCAATATCTGCCTGTCCAGGTAATCTAATAACTGCTTTGCCATAAATTAAGTTTAATTTGGGTGCAAAGATAGTACATTAATTTAAAAAACGCAACTTTTTGCGCATAAATAATTATAAATTAATATTATTTACTCTTTTCTACAGCAGAATAGTTAACACGAAGCACTTTTGCCTGTCGTAAAGCCTGCTTGACATCCATCACTACACCCATGGGAACCTGACGGTCGGCGCGGATGGAAACAGTCATCTGCCGCTGGTCTTCAGCCGACATACGACGCTTCTCTGCCAACACGTAGTCCATCACCTCGGCAGGTGTGGCGAGCTTATCATTGAGCTGAACGCAGACTCCACTTGAATCGGTCTCTACATTCGAGACTCCCGACAAAGCCTGTACGGGTTTGCCTATATAGATGTAAGACACGGCCGACTTCTTGGTCAGTCGGGTGAGCTGCTTGCCTTGTGGGGCGCGATAGTCCACCTTGAGCGTTACTTGGCGCATGTGGGTAACGATCATAAAGAAAAACAATACCGTGAATATCAAGTCGGGCAACGAAGACGTGTTGAGTCCCGGCATCTCGTGCTCACGACGTCCGAACATACTCATGATTCGCCTCCTTTCTTTTCTTCGGCATCAGCACTCACACTCTTGTCCTGGAAGGTGCGGGCATGAGCATACGACTCGGTAATGCGCTGCGGACACAGGTTGCGAACCTTATCCTTCTGGGCTTTCGACAACAGGGCAAAGGTCTTGCCATATTGCTTGCGGGCATACTCGTCACGCAACTGCGAATAGGCCATCATCAACTGATTCTGAACCTGGAAATAAAGATCATAGCTTGCCTCGCGGTCACTCTCGATTGAGATAAGATGACGGCTGCCCAAACGATGCACGAATTTCACCACCTCACCCTGCAGTCGGTCTACAGGGAAAGGCTTGTCGTTCAGGAGCAACAGATGGTCGGATGTGACGTGAAGCTCAAGGAGTGTGGCCTTGTCGACAACCGAAACCTGCTGTTGATGCTGTGGCTCTGGGGCTGGCAACTGGCGCAGCAACCCCTTGTCCACATCCATCGATGTGGTGACAAGGAAGAATATCAACAGCATAAAAGAAATGTCGGCTGTAGAGGTGGTATTCAGTCCCGGTACTCCATGTGGTTTACGCAGACGCTTCATTTCTTTCGTTCTTTACGCACATAACGGGTTACGCCAAAGAGCACTACGCCTATGGCTGCTATCAGCAGTATGACTGAGGCAAGGACAAACATATCGCTCAACTTCAGCCAGAACCAGTCGTTGTAATCAGTGCCGTTGACCAACATAGGAGTGGAAGAACCTACGGCGAAGCCTATGACGAGCAAACCTAAAGTGGAAAGCCATGTGATGCGGGCTATCTTGCGGGCAGGCACACCATTGACCACAGCGTCCTGACGACTGCCCGAACGATGGCTTCGCCATGCCGAGAAGCCTATCATGCACAATGCCAACAAAAGGACTAACACCATAAGCACGATGAGCACATCGGTGAAAAGAGGGGCATTGAAGTCGGGGTTCTCGTCGAATGGCAGGTCATAGCCCACCAGATAGAACAAGGCGAAAACCACCGCCGACACTCCTACCAGGATGTACAACAGTCGCTGCGAGAGCCTTTCGGTGCCCCAGCTCTTAAGATGCTTGATTTTCATGCTTATACTTGGCTATTATGTCCATCAAGGTGATGGACGATTCTTCCATCTGACTGATGATATGCTCTATCTTTGACAGGATGTAATTGTAGAACACCTGCAGAATAAGGGCTACGATGATACCGAAGATGGTAGTGATAAGCGCCACCTTCATTCCCGATGCCACAATGGTAGGACTGATGTCGCCAGCCTGCTGTATCTGGTCGAAAGCCATCACCATACCGATGACCGTTCCCAAGAATCCGAGCGAAGGAGCCATGGCGATAAACAGCGTTATCCACGAGCAGCCTTTCGAGAGGTTGGCTGCCTGTACCGTACCGTAACTGGCAACCGAACGCTCCACATTCTCCAGACTGTCATCTACATGCATCAGTCCCTGATAACAGATAGAGGCTACCGGTCCGCGTGTGTTGCGGCACAAGTCCTTGGCTTCCTCCACCTTTCCTTCAGCCATGCGGTTGTCGATGTCGAGCATGAGCTGCTTGGCATTGATTTCTGAAAGACTGAGATAGAGTATGCGCTCAATGCAGAACGCCAAACCAACCACCAGGGCAATAGCCACCAACGACATAAAGCCGGCATTGCCTTCTACAAACTTGGTCTTAAGAGCTTGATGAATTCCCATTGATTCTTCCTGCGCCATCAATGGCATAGAAGAAGCAACGAGAGTGAATGTCAATATTGCCAAACGTGCAATAAAAGGATTTGTCTTCATATATACCTTATATTATATATGTATATGCGGAAAGAGGGGGATTCGAACCCCCGATTCCCTTTAGGGGAATACACGCTTTCCAGGCGTGCCTCTTCAGCCACTCGAGCACCTTTCCTTTTGTCTGCGAGCACCTTGACGGGCTTCGGTGTGCAAAAGTATCGCTTTTCGGGCAAATAAGCAAAAAAGGCTTCCTATTTTATGTTTCTTTAACTGACTCTACTTCCGCCGCGCCAACTGCAGCACTGACTACAGTCCTTCCACCACCCTGCTGCCAAAGATGCGGTTTACATTGGCATTGGTGGCCGCCGCCAATTCGTCCTCGCTCACCTGATAGGCTGTTGCCAGGGTGCGCATCACTTCGACGACATAGGCACTCTCGTTGCGCTTTCCTCTATGTGGAACAGGTGCCATATAGGGACTGTCGGTCTCAAGTACAAGGCGATGAAGCGGAACCACAGCAGGAAGGTCTTCGCGCAGATGACTGCTCTTGAAAGTGGAGACACCGCCAATTCCCAACACGAAGCGGTCGAAAGACAGCAACTCCTCAGCCTCGCGCTGATTGCCCGTGAAACAATGGAAGACGCCTCCCGGCAACTCTTTCTCGTAAGAACGCAAGAGATGAACCATCTCGTTTTGCGCCTTGCGACAATGTATCATGAGGGGAAGACGGGTTTCCACCGACCACTTCACCTGTTCCTCGAAAGCCTGCAACTGTTCGTGCTCAAACTCACGGCTCCAGTAATAGTCAAGCCCCACCTCGCCTATAGCAATGAAGGAGGAAACAGTTGCGTTGATTTGCACGCGGTGCTCATCGAGGATTTGGCGAAGTTCGGCAAGCTGTTCTTTCCAGTCGGCCTTCACCTCCTCAGGATGGAGTCCTATCATGGGATAGGCGTAACCGGGATATTGATTACTGAGGCTGAGCACAGCCTTCGTAGTCTTCACGTCTATAGCTGGCAGGAACACCTTGCCCACTCCTGCTTCGCGGGCACGGGCAAAAGCCTCTGCTCTGTCTTCGTCGAACTCCTCGGCATCGAGATGCGTATGTGTGTCGATAATCTTTATCATTCTTTTATTTCGGTCTTCTCGCTGTTCGTTTAATATTTTCGCTTCATCATGCGCTGGGCATACTTCTGCAGTTCTTCCTTACGCTCTGCCGGAACCTGGACTGCATCTAAATATTTCTTGCTCTGCTCAAAGTAGTAGGCTATTTTGTCTTGCGCCATCTTGTCGATACCAATCTCATTATACAGACGTGTTACGGCAGCGATTTTCTCCTCGCGGTCGAAAGACTTGGCATTGATCCACTTCTCCAGTTCCTGTCGCTGTGCCTCATCGGCATGACTGAACGCATTGATGAGCATGAATGTTTTCTTGTTGGAGGTGATGTCGCCGCCTATCTTCTTGCCGAAGACCTTGGAGTCGCCATAAACGTCGAGATAATCATCCTGTAACTGAAAAGCCAGACCTATCTGTTCGCCAAACTTATACAGATTATCAGCATCCTCGGCAGGGGCTTCAGCCAGGATGGCTCCTATCTTGAGCGCACAAGCCAACAGGACGCTTGTCTTCAGTCGAATCATCTCGATGTATTCCTCTTCTCGCACATCGTCACGGGTCTCGAACTCCATGTCGTACTGTTGTCCCTCGCCAATCTCGAGCGCCGTAGTGGTAAAGAGGCTAAGAACATCTGCCAGATGACGGCTGTCGCATTGTGCCATTCGCTCATACGCCAGCACCAGCATACTGTCGCCAGACAGGATGGCAGTATTGGCATTCCATTTCTTGTGCACCGTCTCATGACCACGGCGCAAATCAGCCTGATCCATCAGGTCGTCGTGCAAGAGTGTGTAGTTATGATAGGTTTCCAAAGCGATGGCATTCATCAGGATTTTATCAGTATCTTCCTTGTAAAGATTGTAGCCCAGAAGCATCAATACGGGGCGAATGCGCTTGCCACCCATCGACAAGACATAGCGGATAGGTTCGTAAAGCGACTTAGGAGTACGCTCGTAGGGAAGCGCATCTAAAAAGGCATTCACCTGAGTCAGTAGTTCGTCGGCTGTCTTCATAATTGTTCGTATTTTTTATAATGGTTGAGTGATTATTTCTATCAATGTTGAGTGATTATTTTTATCAGAGTATTATAAAGGGATACTTGAGCATAATAAAGAAATGCAGGGTCAGAGCTGGAAGACGACAGGCACTGCCACCATCGTGCGACACACCTTGTTGTGGTCCATACCAGGTTTCCACTTAGGCATCATCTTCATTACGCGCAGAGCCTCCCTGTCGAGCAAGGGGTCTGCCGAGGTGCTCACCTTCACATCCGACACCGTTCCGTCTTTATTGACGATAAACGAAACCACCACCATTCCTTGTATCTTGCGCTGCTGAGCCTGACGCGGATATTTCAGATTCTTGGTAAGCCACTGCATGTATGCCGACCAGCCTCCGGGAAAGACGGGAATCTGCTGAACCACGGTAAAATTGATAGGAGCCTCGGGCTGTGCCGACGAGTTTGTGTTGTCGACTGGCGTTTCGGGAGCTGCTTCCTTCACATTGGCTCCATCGACGGCTCCTTCTCCGTCACCTATCACAAGCTCGCTGGTTGTAGTGCTGATTTTCTGCGTTGCCGGTTCTGCTTTCTGTTCTGCCCTCACCTCTTGTGTAATGGCCTTGGAGGCAGGCTTCGAGGCAGCCTCTGCCGAAACCATATCCTTGGAGTCGGGAGGAAGCGAGAGCTCTAAGTCTTGCGACAGGTCTTCTATATCATTCGACAAGTCGTAATCGTCGGGCTGACTTGTATACTGCAGACCTACAAAGATAAAGGAAAGGGTGAGCAACAGCCCAAGCAAGAAGAATGTTACCCGCTTGTCCTCCAACTGTGCACTATGAGATTTCTTGATTTCCAATTCCTTATTCCTTTATTCTACTAAACAGTATTCGTTTCTTTTAGAAACCGATGCCATGATGTGGTGTGAACTTTTTGCAGAATCGCTTCCATATAGAGCATGGCTTCTTATCGTATGCAAAAGTAGCCTTTTTAAAGGTAATAGCCAAATTTATTCTTCCTTTTTTTTGTATTGTCCATGAATTGGACATACTTTACATAAACAGACGGCATCACTACAATAAAAAAGAAAAAATGGAGTTATTCTTTTGTATTGTCTTCGATTTGCATTATCTTTGCAGAAGAAAAAGCGGCACTCGGCAATTTGAAAGCAAGCTTTCATTGCGCTCGTTTGCATTATCTTTAAATAAGAAAAAGCTGCACTCGGCAATTTGAAAACAAGTTTTCATTGCGCTCGTTTGCATTATCTTTGCAGAAGAAAAGCGGCACTCGGCAATCTGAAAACAAGTTTTCATTGCGCTCGTTTGCATTTTCTTTGCATCAAGAATAAAATAATAGGAATGAGAAAACTTCTTCTTTCTGTCCTTTTGGTACTGTCGGCAACTATGGCTGTTGCACAGGAAAGCCAAACGGGATACAACTTTCTTCGCCTGCCGGCAAGTGCGCACGCTGCAGCTTTAGGTGGCGACAACATCACCCTCATCGAGGATGATGAAGCCCTCATTTTCCATAATCCAGCTCTGCTCTCATCGGTAAGCGACAAGACCATCAGCTTGGGATATATGAACTACATGTCGGGAGTCAATGCTGCTTCGGCAGCCTTCAACCGCATAGTGAAGGACAAGGCTTCATGGGCTGTATCGGCACAATACGTTGACTATGGAAAGATGAAACAGGTGGACGAGAACAATGTACAGATGGGCGAGTTCTCTGCCAAAGACATTGCTGTGGCTGGCTATTTCTCCTATATGTTGGGCAAGAACTTTGTCGGCGGAATCACTGCCAAGTTCATTACCTCTTATATCGGCGACTACAACTCAATAGGAATGGGCGTAGACTTGGGTATCAACTATTACGACCCTGATCATGAATGGTCGATTTCTGCCGTCGCCAAGAACTTGGGTGGACAGTTGAAAGCCTACGATGAGGAATACGACAAAATGCCTATCGACCTGCAGATGGGTGTGAGCAAGCAGTTCCCCAACATGCCTTTCCGCCTCTCGCTGACACTTGTCAACCTGAACAACTGGGATGTCAACTTCAAAGAGCACCTTGTAGGAGGCGTCGAGATTCTGCTTTCCAACATCTGGATTGGAGCAGGCTACAATTTCAGACGGGCAAGCGAGATGAAGATACAAAGCTCCGACGACTCCTCAAGCAGTCATGGAGCTGGACTATCTTTGGGTGCAGGTCTCAACTTAGAGCGTTTCCATCTCAACTTGGCTTATGGCAAATATCACGTCAGCAGCAACAGCCTGCTTGTCAATTTGGCTTACAGCCTCTGACACGTTCCGACAACTATTCTCTTTCAAGAAAATATCACAAAAACAACATACACAGATTTATGAAGAAAATTACAATAGCCATTGATGGTTTTTCGTCATGTGGCAAAAGCACTATGGCCAAGGACCTGGCCAAGGAAATAGGTTACATCTATGTAGACACAGGAGCCATGTACCGTTCGGTCACTCTCTATGCGTTGCGCCATGAGCTGTTCGACGCAGACAATCAGGTCAAGGTAGATTTGCTGGAGAAAGAAATGAGCAATATCCACATCAGTTTCAAATTCAACAACGAGACTGGTCGTCCCGACTGTTATCTCAACGGCGAACTCG
Source organism: Clostridia bacterium (assembly GCA_963587495.1). Classification (GTDB taxonomy): domain Bacteria; phylum Bacteroidota; class Bacteroidia; order Bacteroidales; family Bacteroidaceae; genus Prevotella. The sequence continues at coordinate 25,708 of CAVACC010000039.1, forward strand.
TAGAGAAAGAAATACGCTCTTTGGAAGTTTCCAACCATGTAAGTCCTATCGCTGCCGTTCCATTTGTACGTCAGGCTCTCGTTGCTCAGCAGAAACAGATGGGACAGGAGAAAGGCATCGTGATGGATGGCCGCGACATTGGAACTACAGTTTTCCCTGATGCCGAGTTGAAGATTTTCGTTACTGCCGACTCCAAAGTAAGAGCACAGCGCAGATACGACGAACTGAAGCAGAAAGGTATGCCTGCCGACTTCGAAGACATTCTGAAGAATGTAGAGGAAAGAGATTATATCGACACGCATCGTGAGGTTTCTCCACTCAAGAAAGCCGACGATGCCATTACTCTTGACAACAGCCACATGACCATTGCCGAGCAGAAAGAATGGCTCATGAAGCAATATCAGAAAGCTGCTGGTTGCTGATAAAGACAGTAACAATTCAGCACCTCTATAGCCACAGGCAATTACTTTAATACTATACAAATTGTTTTCTGTTAGTTTATAAATCTATGTTCTAAAGTTTAGAACATAAGTTCGATAGTTTAGGATACAAGTTCTAAAGTTTAGAACATAAGTTCGATAGTTTAGAACATAGATTTTTGCATTCCGAAAGTACATATAAAAAGTGTTTGAGAGAAGAATGAGGAAAGTTTACTGGTTATCAGTTACTTTCCTCATTTTGGTTAAAAGTGGCGAGGACAGACGAAGACGGGAATACGACAAGATGAGACAGAGGAACGTTACCTATCCGTAACCTATACCCCAAATGGGGAATGTTGAGGTTCGGAAGAATAAGGAAGGTTACGAATTGAATTTGAATACTCTG
>CAVACC010000040.1:0-26311 GCA_963587495.1 Clostridia bacterium
TTTTAATACGAGTTGACTCGCTTGTTACTTAGTTATAAATTACGTTGACTTACTTTAGTCATATTCATAGTTGACTACTTACGCAGAAGTGACATCAGTCAGCCGGAAACCGAAAATGGCAAAAAAATGAAGAGTAAAAGCGGAAATCATAAAAGATGTTTACACCATCATTTCTTCCAACATTATTCTGCAAAAAAATTGCCTAAATCATTTTTTATCCGTATCTTTGCCCAACAAACTAAAGAAACAAAAAGATGGAAACAAAGAATATCAACCAATTGGTCACAGAAAACCTGAGCTACGTAAAATCGTTGGCGAATAGGTTTAAGGGAAAAGGTGTAGACTTCGACGACCTGGTGAGCGAGGGATACATGGCTATGACGCAAGCTGCGCAAAAATATGATACAGAGCGCGGAACACAATTTATTGCCTATGCCGCACCCTTCATTCGCAAGGCCATGGAACAGGCCATCAAACAGCAGTCTGCTTCTTACGGAATGCCAAAAGACGGGCACCAACAACTCAACAAGAAACTGAGTCGGCCTCTCTCTATAGACGCGCCCCTTGGCACCAACAACAAGTACACCCTGCTCGACATACTGATCAACAAGGATGCACTTTCAGAGGAAGAGAACACTTACTTCCGCCTCATTTCGGAAGACCTCAAGGCTGCCATCGAAACACTCGATGAGCGCGAGCGCGAGGTGATACGCAAGTTCTACGGCATAGGTTGCCCTCACATCCCCATGGCAGACATCGCCGAGGACATGGAACTGAAACGCGAAAGGGTAAGACAAATTAGAGACAAGGCTGTGCGGAAAATGGCCCGACAGGCTAAGACCAAAGCCCTGAAGACTCTGCTCAGAAAATAAAACCCAAGTACCCCTCACTCATACTGCAAGGGAAAAATGCACACTACAACAACAAATTCCGCTTCCGCAAATGGAGAAGTGGAAGAAACTTCAGAACCCAGCGAAAGTTCAATCACCTATGATAATACAGGAGGAAGGCTAAGCGCCTGCCTCCTTTTTCTTTTGTGCCTGTTGCTTTCTGTACTCACAAGGGGTCATTCCCATGCGATGATAGAAGTTGGCATAAAAACTCTGACGGGTATTGAAGCCTGCCATTTCGCTGATGTCCTCGATAGTCATCTTGGTATAGCGACGGTCAGAAAGCAGCGACATCGCTTCATTGATTCGGAAATCGTTGACGAATTCCGAATAGTTCTTGTGCAGTCGTGTGGCACAAACTGCAGATATATAACGAGCATTGGTATTTAAGTCGGCAGCCAACTTACGGGTGTTGTAAGTTTTGTCTTTGTATTTACCTTCTGCTACGATAATTCGCAAAATTCCCTCGTACAGACTGTCCTTGAGCTTATCACTAAGAAGAGTTTGATAACGGGCTACTTTCTCCTTTTTGGGTGTTAAGTTATATTTAGCCATGGCATTAAGTTAGTTGTTTTTTAAAATTACCAGTGACAAAGATACGGCAAATCAAGATACAAACCAAATTTTTTGTGTTTTTTTTTATTAATTATATACAAATAAATTGCCTATGTGGAATAAAAGCCGTAATTTTGCCATAAAAATCAAAATAACAGGTTAGAATGAACAAACTCGGAGGAATGAAACAAATAATATGGTTCGTGAGAACATACATCGTGCTCATGGCCATCTTCATACTGCAGAAACCATTATTCATGCTTGTTACCCATGGCGCATCACAAATGTCGTGGGGAGAAGTATTTGCAGAAATGATGCCCGTCATGTTTCATGGTCTTCGTATTGACCTGTCAATGGCAGGTTATCTCATGCTCCTGCCCGGCTTGCTCCTGCTTGCCAACGTATGGATAAGACAGGAGTTCATACGCCCGATATTCAACACATATATGGGCATAATAGCAGCAGCCACGGCCTTCTGTTTTGTTCTCAATGCTGTACTCTACCCCTATTGGTGCTTCCCCTTGGACAGCATGCCTTTCTTCTATTTCTTCACATCGCCCGCAGACGCCTTTGCAAGTGCATCTTTTGGAGAGATTGCCTTGGGCATCCTTGCTCTCGCAGCCATATCGGCACTGAACTGGTGGATATTGCGCATGCCCAAGCCACGGCGCGACCGCTATGGAAGACGTGACTACAGAAACGAAGGACTCGACTGTCATCGCGCGCGTACATCTATTATTATATTCGTCATGACTGCCCTGCTCATCATCCCTATCCGTGGAGGATTCACCGTGGCTACAACGAATACCGGAACTGCTTATTTCAGCCAGGTATCCTACCTCAACCACTCGGCGGTAAACCCGATGTTCAGTCTTCTCGAGTCGATGACAAGACAGCAGGACTTCGAAGACCAGTATCGCTATATGGACGCAGACGAAGCCAACAAGATATTCCGTACGATGGTGAGCCAGAGCGACGAGAACACCTACCCCATCCTCAGTGACGAGGCACGTAAGCATGCTCCCGACATCCTGCTTGTAGTGATGGAAAGTTTCGCAAGCGACCTGCTTCCATCCATGGGTACACAGAAAGACGTGGCTGTATGTCTCGACTCCATAGCCCAGCAAGGCATCCTCTTTAACCGCTTCTATGCCAACAGCTTCAGAACCGACCGCGGACTCGTGGCCATTCTGAGCGGTTATCCGGCACAGCCCACCATGAGCATCATGAAGGATCCCAACAAGTCGAGCCACCTGCCATCTATCTCCAAGTCGTTGGTGAAATACAAGAACTACCAGACTGCCTACTATTATGGTGGCGACATTAACTTCACCAACCAGCGCTCCTACCTGATCTCGCAAGGCTTCCAGCACATCACGTCAGACCAGGACTTCCCTATCGAGCAGCGACTGAGCAAATGGGGAGTGCACGACCACATCGTGGCCGACAGGCTGATGTACGACATCGAGCACGAGAAACCTACAGGCCGTCCTGTGTTCAGAGTCTTCCAGACATCGAGCAGTCATGAGCCTTTCGAAGTGCCCTACAACCGACTGAAAGACAAGCGACTGAATGCTTTTGCCTATACCGACAGTGTGATGGGTGCCATCGTGCGCAGATACCGCAAGCTGCCCAAATGGAAGAACACGCTCATCATCTTCGTGCCCGACCACGTAGGCGGATACAAGGAGCATCTCGACAATGGCGACAGAAGCCGTTACCAGATTCCTCTCATCTTGACTGGCGGAGCCATAGCCCATCCTATGAAGATAAAACTCATCGGTTCACAGCAGGACATTGCCGCCACACTGTTAGGACAGTTGGGAGTGGAGCACAAAGACTTCCTCTTCAGCAAGAACATGCTGAGCGATGCCACACCTAAGTTTGCCTTCTTCACGGTCAACGATGCCTTTGGCGTGGTAAGCGAAGAAAACTCGCTGATATTCGACAACAAGAGCAAGAAAGTACTCTATGACAAGGGAGCCAAGCCCGGCTACAACATCAAACGCGGACAGGCATACCTGCAGAAACTGTACGACGACATCAGTACCAAATAGTCATCATGCTCCCCCTCACCCCTAAAAATAGTTCTCAAGTAACAACAACAAAAAAAAAAGAAATTAAAAGACACGAATGACAGACATGCTCAACACACTGGAACAGGCTGACACCCAACTATTGTTGTTCCTCAACGGATTCCACAACAGCTATTGGGACTATTTCATGATGATGTACAGCAGCCGATTTGTATGGATACCCTTTTATGCAAGTTTCCTCTATGTGATGTTCCGCAACTATGACTGGCGATCGGTAACAAAATGCCTCGTAGCCATCATTGCCATCGTGGTGCTCTGCGACCAGACCACCTCAGGCCTTATCAAGCCAATGGTAGAACGCCTGAGACCCAGCAACACGGAAAACCCCATCTCGCCCATGGTGCATATCGTGAACAATTATCGGGGCGGCAGATATGGATTCCCCTCCTCTCATGCCGCCAATGCATGGGGAATGGTCTTCTTCGCCATGTATTTGACCCGCAACAGGAAGTTGAATATTTTCCTCCTGGCATGGGCTTTGGTGATGGCATACTCACGCGCCTATATGGGAGTACACTACCCTGGCGACATATTGGTGGGCATCTTTTTCGGAGCCTTGTACGCCACCCTGTGCTACTATCTGCTGGTCTATATCGACCCACTGGGCATTGAGCAATGGAAAACCACCGGCAGGCAGCTGCATCAGTCGTGGCTACCCATCACCATGGGCTCCATCTCTGTTCTGGTCATGCTGACTGTCGCAGCCTTTATGGCAGCCACAAAGATGGATATCTTCTTCAATTAAAAAAAAGAGGAAACGGCAACGCCAAAGACTACACTCCAGCAAAAGGAAATGAATCAATAACAATACTAACAAATATATTAATCAAAATCAGTATCAATATGAAGAAAATGATGATTTTTGCAATCGCTGCTCTCGGTCTTACCATGGCAGCTTGCAACGGCAAGAAGGCAGAACAGCCACAGGCTACAACCACAGAGGTAGCAGCAGTTACCGATACAGCTTTCCAGAACAAAGCTGCCGGCGACTATCAGAGCTACGACGGAAGCAAGGTTATCACACTGAACAGCGACCTGACCGTTACAACCAAAAACACTCAGGACTACTACAAGTGGGAACTCATTGCCAAACCAGAAGGCGACCAGACCGTTATCCTGCTCGACCGCAAGGGAGTGGACAAGGATATCCAGACACAGGTACAGATAGACGTAGCTGAAGGAATGATGGTTGTCAACAACGAGACCTTCCGCAAGAAGCAAGAAGCTAAGTAATACAAATAAAAAACGCTCCTCACTTCACAGTGAAGAGCGTCTATTCAATAGGTATTAGTCCGTTTAAGGTAAAAAGATTGTATTCAGGATAACGTTTGCAAAGGTAGTAAAATTATTTTGAATAAAAAAATATTCTGACGAGTTTTATTGTTCTTTTTTGAAAAAATCTTATAAAAACAATAACACACAACCTTTTTTCCACACCTCTCAACTATTTCAGCAAAAATATAACGCTCATCTTTTTCATACTTACAATTTATTTTGTAACTTTGCACCACATTATTATATATATAAAACATATCTCATTGAAATATGGCAATAAATGAAGAAAATCTGAACGAAGAGAAGAAAAGCATCTCTTTCGTTGAACAATTTGTAGAAGAAGATCTCAAGGAGGGAAAGAACAACGGTCGCATACAGACACGCTTCCCCCCAGAGCCTAACGGATATCTGCATATCGGACACGCCAAAGCTATCTGCATGGACTTTGGTGTGGCAGAGAAATATAACGGTATCTGCAACCTTCGTTTTGACGATACAAACCCCAGCAAGGAGAACAACGAATACGTAGAGAACATCCTGCAAGACATACAGTGGCTCGGCTTCAAGTGGGGCAATATCTACTATGCTTCCGACTACTTTGAGAAGCTGTGGGACTTTGCCATCTGGATGATCAAGAACGGACATGCCTACATCGACGAGCAGACTGCGGAACAGATTGCAGAACAAAAGGGCACTCCTACCACTCCCGGTACAGCAAGCCCTTATCGTGACCGCCCTGTAGAGGAAAGCCTTGCACTCTTCGAGAAAATGAACACTCCCGAAGCGGTAGAAGGAAGCATGGTGCTGCGTGCCAAACTCGATATGGCCAATCCCAACATGCACTTCCGCGACCCTATCATCTATCGTATTATCCAGACTCCACACCACCGTACAGGCACCAAGTGGCACTGCTATCCTATGTACGACTTTGCCCACGGACAGAGCGACTACTTTGAAGGCGTAACCCACTCAATCTGTACCTTGGAGTTTGTACCTCATCGTCCTTTGTACGATAAGTTTATCGACTTCCTCAAGGAAAAGGACAATACAGCAGACAATCTGCACGACAACCGTCCACGACAGATAGAGTTCAACCGCTTGAACCTTACCTATACAGTGATGAGCAAGCGCAAGTTGCACACACTCGTAGACGAACACCTCGTCAATGGTTGGGACGATCCCCGTATGCCTACACTCTGCGGCATGCGCCGCCGTGGCTATTCACCAGAGAGCATCCGCATGTTTATCGACAGCATTGGCTATACCAAATTCGACGCCCTCAACGACATGGCACTTCTCGAGGCTTCTGTACGCGAAGACCTCAACAAGAAGGCATGCCGAGTAAGTGCTGTACTCGACCCTGTGAAACTCGTTATCACCAACTATCCTGAAGGAGAGAGCGAGGAAATGGAAGCTATCAACAATCCTGAGAACGAGGCTGACGGCACACACACCATTACCTTCAGCAAGAATCTGTGGATAGAGCGTGGCGACTTCATGGAAGACGCTCCCAAGAAGTTCTTCCGCATGACTCCTGGCAAGGAGGTTCGTCTGAAGAATGCCTATATCGTGAAGTGTACCGGATGCACCAAGGATGCAGAAGGAAACATCATCGAGATTCAGGCAGAATACGATCCTATCAGCAAGAGCGGAATGGAAGGTGCCAACCGCAAGGTGAAGGGAACCCTGCACTGGGTATCTGCCGACCATTGTGTGAAGGCTGAAGTTCGCGAATACGACCGCCTGTTCAACGTGGAAAACCCATCAGCTGACGAGCGCGACTTCCGCGAGTTGCTCAACCCAGAGAGCCTGCACATATTCACCAACTGCTTTGTTGAGGAGTATGCTGCTGCCAAGAAGCCAGGCGAGTATCTGCAGTTCCAGCGCATCGGCTACTTCATGGCCGACCTCGACACAACAGCAGAGCATCCTGTATTCAACAAGACTGTAGGACTGAAAGATACTTGGGCTAAGCTCAACAAGTAAGTTTTTTCCTACCATCTATCATTTCATGTTATATCAACGAAAATGAATACAGCAGCACTCTTTCTGTGGATTCTCAATAATTTGAACTACTGGGTGGTCATGCTTTTCATGGCCATCGAGAGTTCTTTCATCCCTTTCCCTTCTGAGGTGGTAGTTCCACCTGCAGCGTGGAAGGCTATGGATCCTGCCAGCGGAATGAATTTTCTGCTTGTCATCGTAGTAGCCACAATAGGAGCTGACATAGGAGCCCTTATCAACTACTATCTCGCCAAGTGGGTGGGACGCCCCATCATCTACCGCTTTGCAGACAGTCGTATAGGACACATGTGTCTCATCGACCGCGAAAAGGTAGAAACAGCCGAGGAATATTTCCGCAAGCACGGCGCTGCCTCTACCATATTTGGCCGACTGGTTCCTGCCGTACGTCAGCTCATCAGTATTCCTGCTGGTCTGTCGGGCATGCATCTGGGCAAGTTTCTGTTGTACACCACTATTGGTGCCGGCATCTGGAACACAGTACTGGCCATCATAGGCTGGAGCATATACCAGTACACCGACTACAAGACCACACATGACGTATACCAGCAGGCTTTGAAGTACAGCCACGAAATAGGCTACGTGCTCTTGGCTTTGGCTGTCATCGTAGTCGCCTTCATAGCTTACAAGGGTCTGAAAAAGAAATAAAGGAGCAAAACTTTTCCTTTAGAGAAAGGTAGGATTGGAAGAAAAGCCGTTAAAACAAAGGCTACAACTAATCATAAAAAAAGAAATCTCCGCAAGTGCGACTTGCGGAGATTTCTTTTTTATATTGAACTTATGAAAACTCAGAGAGACTAATTCATTCCCGAGAACTGCTTGATGCGCTGTTCTTCCGACATCTTGCAGATAAGAAGTGTTCCGTCTTCCTCAGCCACAATATAGCCTTCGAGTCCCTGGATGACAACCTTCTTCTCGTTCAAGGTATGAACAATGTTATTTTTCGACTCTATCATCTGGATATTTTTGCCTATAGTGGCATTACCATACAGGTCGCGACGTGACTGTGCCAGCAAACTGCCCCATGTACCCAAGTCGCTCCATCCGAAACTGGCAGGGAAGACAAATATTTCCTCTGCCTTTTCCATAATAGCATAGTCGATAGAGACATTCTCGCACTCAGGATATCTCTGGTCTATCTGCTCCTGCTCCTGCGAGGTGCCATAGATAGGACGCAGGCTCTCGAATATCTTCGCTATGGCTGGCTGATATACACGGAAAGCATTCACTATGGTGGCTGCGCTCATGATGAAGATACCTGCATTCCAGAAGAAGTTCTTGTCGCTAATATATTTCTTAGCGGTTTCCAGGTCTGGTTTCTCATGAAACTGATCTACACGATATATCTCCTTGTTACGGGCAGAAGGTGTACGAAGATCTCCCTGTATATAGCCATATCCCGTCTCAGGACGAGTTGGCTTCATACCAAGGGTTACAATACTGTCAGTCTCGCCTGTAAACTTGAGTGCAGAAATAATAACACGTCTGAACTCATTACTGTTGGTAACAATATGATCGGAAGGAGAAACGACAATATTGGCATTGGGATCTTTCTCCTTGATTCGCCAACTGATATAGGCAACACATGGAGCCGTGTTGCGGCGACATGGTTCCTGCACGATGTTGCCCGCAGGAATCTCGGGCAATTGCTCCTGCACAAGGGCTGCATACTTCTTGTTTGTAACCACCCACACATTCTCTGGGTCGCAAATACCTTCGAATCTGTCGAATGTCAGTTGTAACAAAGTACGACCTGTACCCAGTACATCAATAAACTGCTTGGGTTTCTCCTCGGTGCTCATTGGCCAGAATCTGCTGCCTACTCCACCTGCCATGATTACCAAATGATTATTTTTGTGAGCCATAATCCTTATATATAAATGTTATAGATTGCAAAGATACTAAAAATAAACTATTAAACAAAAAAAGGATGAGAAAATATCTCATCCTTCTTGTTTTTATTGATTTATTTCAATAAGGCAGGGTTCTCAAACCAATATAGAATTGACTTTGCACACCTGCTCATGAACTTCACTTTAGCCTCTACAGCTTGTTCAGTTCCTGCTTCCAGGCCTCATAAGCCTCCTTGTAGGCATCATAATGGGCTACATCCGGCTCTATAACAGCCAACTTCTTGAGCGAAGTGAAAGCCTCATCATGATCCTTATAGATTCCGGCACCAATACCAGCACCCTTTGCAGCACCAGCACTACCGTCAGTCTCATACAGTTCTATGGTGGCTCCACTCACGCTGGCAAGCGTATCGCGGAACAAAGGACTCAGGAACATATTAGCCTTTCCGGCATGAATCTTGTTGAGTTCCATACCCATCTGCTGCATAATTTCCATTCCGTAGCAGAAGCTGAAGACAATGCCTTCCTGTGCCGCACGCACAATATGTGCTCGATTGTGCTTATTGAAGTTCAAGCCACGGATAGAGCAGCCCACCTCCTTGTTCTCAAGCACACGCTCTGCTCCATTGCCGAATGGTATGATGCGCACTCCGTCACTTCCGATAGGCACTCCTGCAGCCAAATCGTTCATATCGGCATAGCTGACATCAGGTGTGATGTTTCGATGTACCCATGCATTGAGAATACCCGTACCATTGATACAAAGAAGCACACCCAAACGGTCGAGTTCCTTGGTATAGTTGGCATGCGCAAAGGTATTGACACGGCTGTGAGGATCATAGTTCACATCTCCGAGCACACCATATACTACGCCTGAAGTACCGGCAGTACTTGCTATCTCACCAGGATTGAACACATTCAGGCTGACTGCATTGTTTGGCTGGTCACCTGCACGGTATGAAATAGGTGTGCCTTCCTTGAGTCCCAACTCTTGAGCGGCCTCCTTGGAAACTACGCTCTGTACTGAGAAAGTAGGAACGATGTCAGCCAGCACACTCTCGTCAAATCCGTAGTAATCAAGCAGGAACTTGGCTGGTTTCTTCTCCTTGAAATCCCACATCATACCTTCAGAAAGTCCGCTGATAGTTGTCTTTACCTCGCCCGACAATTTCATAGCCAGATAGTCACCGGGCAACATGATTTTGTCTATCTTGTCAAACAACTCTGGCTCATTCTCCTTGACCCAAGCCAATTTGGAAGCAGTAAAGTTGCCTGGTGAATTGAGCAAGCTCTGCAGACAACGCTCTTCGCCAAGATCACGGAAAGCCTTATCACCATAAGGCACGGCACGCGAATCGCACCAGATGATACTTGGACGCAACACGTTCTGCTGCTTGTCCACGCACACCAAGCCATGCATCTGATATGAAATACCTATAGCGAGGATGTCTTCTCCCTTGGCACCAGTCTCTGCCATAATTTTCTGAAGCGACAGCTTGGCATTGTCCCACCACATCTGTGGGTCTTGCTCTGCCCATCCTGCCTTTACAGCCATGATAGGAGCCTCATGGTCAGGATAAAAAGCTGATGCTGCAATTTCGCCACTGTCTACATCTGTAAGAGATGCTTTCACAGAGCTGGAGCCTACGTCAAAGCCCAATAAATATCTTCTTGCCATAATTCTTAGAATAAATTAGATTATTGAAAATTAAGTTTTTGTGCTATTGCTCGTTCTTAACTCGGAGTCTTCATACTTCACCCTGAGCTCTTCACGCAAAAATCTTATCTCCGAGCTCTTCACTCGAAGACTTTACTATTCTTCCTTCAGCAAGTCATCAAAGAAGCTGTCCAGGTCGCTGTCGAGTCCTTCCATCAAGTCGCCACCTACAATAACTGTATCATCGTCTGCAAGATAGAGCTCACCGAGGTTTTCCTTATCATCGTCCTCAAGAACAAAGCTATAGGGTTTCAAAATACCCAACGAGTCTATCAGGTCGGCATTCCTTCTCATCAGTTCGCGCAGAATCTTGGCAACTTCATCATAGAAATTCTCATCTTTGTTGTCTATCCATTGCTCCACCACACAACGTGTTATTTCCTTGTCGTCATCATCGAAAGCCAGCAGTTCTCCGCTGTCTTGAGATACACGCACATGAATGTCTGTCAACACGGAAGTTTCCTCTGATTCAGGAAACTTCTGAGCCACTTTTCTTAAAAAGCGCTCCACCTGTAAGATTGTTTGTTCCGTTATGTCCATAGATTAATGCTTTTGATTATGCAAAGATACAAAAAATAAAGTGATGAGCAAGAAAAAAGAATGAAAAGTTTCGTTTACGAACATCTTTTCTCGTCATTTTCTTTGCTCATCACATCTTTTAAAACGAAACGGCTTTCTTCTTGCCCTTACTCTCATTGCCCACACGGTCAAGAGCTGTTACCACATAGGTGTAGCGTTTGTCCTTCACGTATGGCAACTTGAAGGATTCGTCATAAGTCACTTTGAGAATACTTGAAGCATTAGAGAGGTCTACCTTCTCGCCCTTTTCAAATCGATAAATCACATAGCGATTTGCCACGTCGCCCCACTTCTTTCCTTTTGGAGCCTTCCATGTAAGTTGCGGTCCGTTTTCGGTCCATACGAGTTTAAGACCTTTCACTTTCTTTGGTGCTTTGTCATCCAGGAATGGCATCAAAGGAGGAAGAGCTGGCGTGCGCCAATAATAGTCGCGAAGCGTATGACCAATGTTGCCTACATTGTCGGCAGCAGTCTTGGCATACCACAGCACGGTGCCCTTCACATTGGGCATCTGCTGGTGAAGACGATGTTTGGCTGGCAACTGATGACTCTTTGGATTATCCGGGTCGGCATACTTAGCCGTACGCTCTATGTCTTCACCTATATATAATGGTCGTGCCGATGCATGCTTGTTCCACCAAGTGATAAGCGTCTTGTAGTCGGCAGCACGATTGCCTATCTCCCAATAGAGTTGCGGCACATTATAGTCGACCCATCCATTGTTGACCCACAACAGTACGTCGGCATACAGGTCGTCATAGTTTTGTAGACCATTGGTCTGGCTTCCGTTAGGGTCGTTGCGCTTGTTGCGATAAATTCCGAAAGGCGAGACGCCGAACTTCACCCAGGGCTTGACAGCATGGATGGTCTCTCCCAATTGCTTCACAAAACGGCTTACATTGTCGCGTCGCCAATCCTGAATATTAGAAAAGCCATGATTCATGCGCTGATAGAGCTGCTGGTCTGGAATCTGCTTGCCTGCTACAGGATAAGGATAGAAATAATCATCAATGTGAAATCCGTCGATATCGTATCGGCTCACGATATCGGCTGCCACACGACAGGTATAGTCGGCAGCCTCCTGCAGACCGGGGTTGAGCAACACCAGATTATCATACGAGAAACAGAGCTCTGGATGTTGTACCACCACACTGCTGGAAGCCAGCTGCCCCATAGGAGTTCCTCCGTGCTTGGCACGATAAGGATTAATCCAGGCATGCAGTTCCATGCCTCTGCGATGACACTGTTCCACCATCCACTGCAAAGGGTCCCAATAAGGAGACGGAGCCATACCTTGCTTTCCAGTCAAATATCGGCTCCAGGGTTCCAACTTGCTTTCATAAAGAGCATCGCACTCTGCCCTCACCTGAAAGATAACGGCATTGACGCCATCCTTCTGCAGTTCATCGAGCTGGCTGCTAAGCATGTTCTGTATCTGTTCTGTCGTTTTGCCCAGATACTGTCCGTTCACACATTGTATCCACACACCACGAAACTCTCGCTTGTTCTGAGCCTTTGTTACACCTGCCTGCAGCAAGAGAACAACCATAACTGCTACTGTAAAGATTGTCTGTAGTTTTTTCATTGATTGATATAATTCGCTTTTTCGTTTTATCTATAATTATTTATTGAACATTCGCAGGATTCAGAAGTTGTTTTTTTTATTCCTGTCTCGGTTCTCCCGGTTCCTCATCATGCAACTTGGGCAAGGATATGTGATACCTTACAGCGATGAGGCGGATGACACACACCACCAAAAAGGCCACTGCCGTTGTGACGTACAGACTGACCCCCATCGAATCCAATGCCCAATAGGTCAGGCCACCCAGGATACACGCCATGGCATAAATCTCCTTTCGGAAGATGACAGGTTCCTCATTAAGTAGCACATCGCGAATAACTCCACCAGCCGCACCTGTGATACAGCCCATGATGATGGCCACCCAAAAGGGGAAACCACTGTCTATCGTCTTTTGTATGCCGGCAATGTTGAATAATGCCAGTCCCAATGTATCGAAAAGAAACCACGTGTTGTCGAGTCTTTTCAGATAATGGTGAAACACGATAACGACACCCTGCGCCATAAGCGTACATATCAGATAGATGGGACTCAGCATCCAAAAAGGACGCACTCCGAGCATCACGTCACGGATAGTTCCTCCACCTATGGCCACAGCCACACCACACACGAAACCTCCCAACCAGTCGTAATGCTTGGAGGCAGCAAGACGAATGCCCGACAAAGCAAAGGCAAATGTTCCTACGAACTCGACAACCCTCTGAAGAGTCATCATGAATTCTGGGTCTTGTTGTATATTCATTATCTTGGTTTTCTATTATAATTATAAGGTATTTTGATTTCTCACTCTTCACTTAAATCTTTCTCCCCAGCAAGTAGTCATCCACTGGTACAGCCGTTCTTCTGAAGGCGAATGCTGTGCAAACCAGAAACGGCTGTCCTGAATAGCATCGGGCAGATACTGTTGCTCGACAAAATGGCCAGGATAGTCATGAGGATAACGATAACCATCATGATAACCCAGTTCGCTCATCAACTTGGTCGGGGCATTGCGAATATGAAGAGGCACTGGCAGATTGCCTGTCTGGCGCACCTTTGCCAAGGCTGCATCTATAGCCAGATAGGCGCTGTTGCTCTTCGGACTGGTGGCAAGATAGACCACTGCCTCTGCCAAGGCGATACGTCCCTCGGGCCATCCTATCTTCATCACGGTATCAAAAGCCGCATTAGCCAACAACAAGGCATTGGGATTGGCCAGTCCCACATCCTCACAGGCACTTATTACGACTCGACGAGCGATAAACTGCGGGTCTTCTCCGCCTTCTATCATGCGTGCCATCCAGTATAAGGCTGCATCAGGATCACTGCCTCGTATACTCTTGATAAACGCCGAAATGATATCGTAGTGCATGTCGCCCTGCTTGTCGTAGGCCAGGGGATTCTGCTGCAGTTGTTCCTCCACCATCTTATCGGTAATAACCACCTCGTCAGAACCTGCCGACTCTACCACCAACTCCAGAATGTTGAGCAACTTACGGGCATCACCACCACTAAAACGCATCAATGCCCCCGTTTCTTGCAACTCAATATGTTTCTTCTTCAGTTCTATGTCCTGAGTCAAAGCCCGATGCAAGAGTTCCTCCAAGTCTTTCTTGTCCAACGACTTGAGCACGTAGAGCTGGCAGCGAGACAACAACGGGCGTATCACCTCGAAGGAAGGATTCTCCGTGGTGGCCCCAATAAGCGTCACAACTCCCTTCTCCACCGCACCCAACAGGGAGTCCTGCTGACTCTTGGAGAAACGATGAATCTCATCAATAAAAAGAATGGGTGAAGCCGAATTGAAGAACCTGCCGCTCTTGGCACGCTCTATGACTTCGCGTACATCCTTCACGCCACTGGTCACAGCGCTCAACGTATAGAAAGGCACTTGCAGGGTCTGAGCCACTATCTGGGCAAGCGTGGTCTTGCCTACACCAGGAGGTCCCCAGAGTATAAACGACGATATTCGGCCTGCGTCAATCATCTTGCGCAGCACAGCTCCCTCACCCACCAAATGTTTCTGACCTACATAGTCAGCCAATGCGCGGGGCCTCATTCTTTCTGCTAATGGTTCACTCATTATGTCTAAGATTATCTGTCATTTTTCTCATACAGTATTCGCCTTTTCTCATGTATTGCCATACCAGGACAAATCCTGCTTTCATGCAAAGGTAAACAAAAAAAATGAAACCCCAACAAAAAGAGTACTTTTTTATGAAAAACACACAGAAAAATTTGGATATTAAAAATATAGTATTTACTTTTGCAACTGAAAAAACATGTAACAACGATGAAGAAAGAAAAAGCATTGACACTCAAGACTCTGACAAAGAGCAACGTATGGGACATTCAGGAGAACGACGTGTTCCGTCTTTGGGAAGCAGCCGAGAAAGACTCCGACCTGAAAGACTGCCAGAACAAATACGTCGCTATTATCCGTAGCGCCTTCGAGATAGAGGAAGTGAAGATAAACAAGCCTGAAGTCATAGAGAAATATAATCAGCGGGGCTTCAAAGTAGGCGTCTTCCATATCAACGACAACAAGGTGAAGTATGCTATCAAGAAGCGCCCTATCCTGCGTGTCACCGACCTGACATACGAGAACATCCGTCACATCAGCGCCGCCAAACTCATGGAGGTGCTTGAACGTAACTTTGGCGGTGGATGGGACAGTCTGCCACAGAGCATCCAGGACATTATCCAGAGTGGCTTTGAAATCAGCACCACGACTCTGCCTAAAGACCGTCTGCACAAGGCTGGCGGACTGTATGAGAAAAAGGTTAACGACGGATTCGAAGTTCTCGAGATTCCTAAGGGATCATGGACCGAGGCTATCTTTGCCAAGGAGAAACCTATGGTAGAGAAAGTACGCATGAGATTTGATGACGACGACGAGCTCGACCGTGAGGATGAGTTGGCTGACCGCGAGGAGGACGAGGATGAGGATGCACCAGAGATTGAAGATCACTACAACGATCCTGATGAGGATGACGATGCCTTCGACGACGACAAGTTGACAGAAGAAAGCTATCGTACCACCTTCGAAGATCCTGAGAACCTCGGTCTTGATGACGCAGAGGATGTTGCCGACGATGAAGAATACTAAGCATCGAAAGCCACACAAGACTTGTAACATTATACATTATTATATATACATACAGAAATGAACGCATTAATTGGATTGATCGTACTCTTCGCAGTAGCTATCATCGGATGGGCTATTGCAGAAATGAAGTACAAGGCCTTCACCTTTACACGTTCCGAGAAGGATGTAGAGGAAGAAGAACTGTTGGAGAACGAGCATCGCGCACAGGGATTCAAGGAAATGAATATCCGCGACATCATGCGCAACAACTCTACCAATGGCTACAACGCAGTAGGATAATCACATCGAAAAAATGACTATCCAATACTTGATTATAGGTATCACATTGGCGGCATGCATCACGTATGCCGCCATTTGTATCTATCGGGCAGTCAATTCCGCTCGAAAATGCAAGGATTTTCACTGCGCAGGCTGTGCTTTTTATGATAAATGTAAGAATAATCAGAAAAAAGCAAGAAAAAATTTGGTGGAATAAAATAAAAGCAGTACCTTTGCACTCGCTAATCAGAAATGATACAGCAACACAACAAGGTGTCTTAACCGAGCGGTTAGGTAACGGTCTGCAAAACCGTGTAGAGCGGTTCGACTCCGCTAGACACCTCAACAAAGGAAGCTTCTCTGTAGGCTTCCTTTTTTGTTTATATACTACCCTACTCGCATCTTTTTTCACAGAATCCACTTGTTTCTTATCTTTTTTTAGTAACTTTGCCACCACAATAACAGAAGACAACATGGATATCATCAACAAATACTTTCCGAACCTCACGGACAGACAGAAAGAGCAAATAGCACAGCTTGATGCTCTGTACAGAGAGTGGAACGCCAAGATCAACGTCATCAGCCGAAAGGACATAGACAATCTCTACGAACACCACGTGCTGCACTCCATGGCTATCGCCAAAGCCATCAACTTCAAAGACGGAACCGAAATTCTCGATTTCGGATGCGGCGGAGGCTTCCCGGGAATTCCGCTTGCCATACTCTTCCCAGAGTGCCGATTCAAACTCATCGATGGTACTGGCAAGAAGATCAGAGTGTGCAACGAGGTGGCTGATGCCATCGGACTGAAAAACCTCAAGGCGGAACACCTGAGAGGAGAAGAAGAAAAGGG
Organism: Clostridia bacterium; assembly: GCA_963587495.1. GTDB lineage: Bacteria > Bacteroidota > Bacteroidia > Bacteroidales > Bacteroidaceae > Prevotella. Next base: position 16,766 of record CAVACC010000040.1, read on the forward strand.
GAAATATGACTTCGTGGTAAGCCGTGCAGTCATGCAACTACCCGACTTGATGAAAATCATCAAGAAGAACTTCAAGAAGACACAACAGAATGCCCTGCCCAACGGACTGCTCTGTCTGAAGGGAGGCAACCTGAACGAAGAGCTCAAGAGCTACAGCCGGGTGGCTGAGATTACACCACTGAGTACCTTCTTCGACGAAGAATGGTTTGCACAAGACAAGCAACTCGTCTACGTGCCCTGCTAAGACGCACCGCAAGGAGGCAAAGTAAACAAACATCAAACAACAACCCTCAAAAATAGGAGAAAACTAAAATGTTACATATCGAACGATTCCAGTGCAACATGCTTTCAGAGAACTGCTACGTGGTGAACGACGAAACCAAAGAATGCGTCATCATTGACTGCGGAGCCTTCTATCCTGAAGAGCGAAAAGCCATTACCGATTACATTACCGGAAATGGTCTCAACCCCATACACCTGCTGGTGACACATGGCCATCTTGACCACAACTTTGGCAACGACACCATCTATCAGGCTTTCGGACTCAAACCCGAGGTAGCACAGGCAGACGAACATCTGATGAAAAACCTGCAGCATCAAGCTGAGTCATTCTATCAGATGAAGATAGACAACGTATTTCCACCCATCGGTCATTTCTTCGAGGACGGTGAGACCATACACTTCGGCAGCCATGAGCTGAGCATCATCCCAACCCCTGGTCACTCTAAAGGTTCGGTCACCTTCTATTGCGAGGCTGAGGGTATAGCCTTCACTGGCGACACACTCTTCCAAAAATCTATAGGAAGAACAGATTTCCAAGGCGGATCGATGTTCCAGATTATCAACAGTCTGCGTCTCCTGGCACAGTTGCCTGACAAGACGAAGGTGCTGCCAGGACATGGCAACAACACCACTATAGGCGAGGAACTCGCCCATAACCCCTATATGGACAGATAAGAATCAGATAGGTTATCAACAACAGAAGATGAGACAAGCTAACAAGGCAGAGAAAATCATCCTCGGCATAGACCCCGGCACCAATGTCATGGGCTATGGCGTGATAAAAGTCGTAGGCAACAAGGCGCAGCTGGTGGTGATGGGCATCATCGATATGCGCAAAGAAAGCGACCCCTACCTCCGCTTAGGCAAGATTTTCGAACGGGTGACAGGTATTATCGATGAATATCTGCCCGACGAAATGGCCATCGAGGCCCCCTTCTTTGGCAAGAACGTGCAGTCTATGCTCAAACTCGGACGGGCACAGGGAGTAGCCATCGCTGCCGCCATACATCACGACGTACCAATACACGAGTATGCTCCGCTAAAAATCAAAATGGCCATCACCGGACAGGGTCAAGCCTCCAAGGAGCAGGTGGCTGGCATGCTGCAGAGAATGCTGAAGATCAGCGACGACGACATGCCTAAGTTCATGGACGCAACCGACGCACTCGGAGCTGCCTACTGCCACTTTCTGCAGATGGGAAGACCCGAGACTGACGCGCCACACTACTCCAATTGGAAAGACTTTGCCATACGCAACAGAGGCAAGGCTTCTACAACCGACAACACACTAACAGGCCCTCAGGCCAAACTCCTGGGAGCTCTCAGGAAACATTAATATTAGACAGAAATGCAAACAATTATCAAGATTGAGAATGGCGTGACCCGTATGCCAGAATGGCGAATGGCAGAGCCTGTCAACTTTACAGCCTGCGAGAGCGAGCATATTGCCATCGTGGGAAGAAACGGTAGTGGAAAATCCATGCTGGTAGATATTCTTGTGGGCAGACATCCGCTGCTCATGCACGATCCAATATACGATTTCTCGCCCAGCAAGAAAACGCTTGTGAGCGACAACATCAAGTATATTACTTTCCGCGACACTTACGGAGGCGACAACGACCGAACCTACTTTCTGCAGCAAAGATGGAACCAGCTTGAGATAGACGAGAATACGCCCATTGTGAAGGACAAACTGGAGGAAGCCTATCAGATGGCTGGCGAGGATACTCCCGAACGCAGAAAACTGCAGCAGCACATCTATGAGCTCTTCCATATGGACAAATTGCTCGACAAGTACATCATCCTGCTGTCGAGCGGTGAATTGAGAAAGTTCAAACTCGCCACCACCCTTTTCTCTGAGCCACGTGTGCTCATCATGGACAACCCATTTATCGGACTGGATGCCGATACGCGTGAACAACTCAAGCAGCTTCTTGCCACCCTCTCTGCCGAACGCGCCCTACAGGTTATCCTGGTACTCAGCAAGAGCGACGACATTCCGCAGTTCATCACACACATCGTGGAGGTTGACGGTATGAAGGTTGGCCGTAAAATGACCAAGCAGGAGTATCTCGACTCACGCAAGCCTGTTCCTGAGCATATCCTTTCACCCGATCAGCAACAGGCCATTATCAACCTGCCCTACAGCAATCGAGAATATCATAACCTGGAAGTGGTCAAGATGAACAAGGTAAGCATACGCTACGGACGTCGCACCATACTGAAAGAACTCGACTGGACAGTCATGAATGGTGAGCGATGGGCACTGAGCGGACAAAACGGAGCAGGCAAGTCTACCCTTCTCAGCCTTATCTGTGCTGACAATCCTCAGAGCTATGCCTGCGACATTGCTCTCTTCGGAAACGCACGAGGAAGCGGTGAAAGTATCTGGGACATCAAGAAACACATCGGCTACGTGTCGCCAGAGTTGCACAGGTCTTATCAGCGCGACCTGCCTGTAATACGTATCGTGGCAAGTGGACTGAAAGACTCGGTAGGTCTATATGTGAAACCCAACGAAGAAGACTACGAGAAGTGCCGCTTTTGGATGGAAGTGTTTGGACTCAAAGACATGGAGGAACGTGGATTTCTGAAACTGTCGAGCGGAGAACAACGACTGGCCCTTCTGGCAAGAGCCTTCGTCAAAGACCCCGAACTGCTCATACTCGACGAGCCCTTGCATGGACTCGACAACTACAACCGCCGACTGGTAAAGGACATCATCGAGGCGTTCTGTAAACGACAGAACAAGACTATGATCATGGTTACCCACTACAAGGAAGAACTGCCAGCGTGCATAGACCACAGCATCTTCCTCGTCCGACACGATGAGTAAGCCTGTTACTCCATTATAATAGAAACAAAAAACATAGACACAATGAAAAAGTTCTTATTTCTTATAGCCGTATGCTGCCTCACTACGACAGCCACCAAGGCACAGGATGTGCTCAACGAGATAGTAAAGACTTCTCTCAGCATCACCAACGACACCACACTGAGCCGCGAGGTACGAAAGGCTGCCGTGTTCAAGTATGATGCCATGACTTATCTGCGCTCCAAGGTGTTGCCCCCCAATGTTCTGTTGGAGCAGAAGATCAGTGCAGACTCCCTCAATGCCTGTATCAAGATGCTCAATGAGCAGGCTTACGCCATGAATCAGTATGTGACTCTTTATCAAAAGCGACTCTCTGAAGCCAAGAAGCGCAACAAGGGCATGGTGAGAAGCCTCTTCAAGCAAGCCACCATCGACCACAAACTGTTCAACGACAGCGATACAGAAATCACACTGGCTTACTTCAACCGTTCCGACTACCCCATCCAGTTCTGCCTTGACTGCGACTGGATCAAGACACTCGCCTTCATCCGCTCTATCGACTGGAGCAAGATTTAGAGAGAAGGATGCGCCTGCCTGTATGTCAACCATAAACATTCAAGATAGAAGTGCAATGTTTTAGTTAATCATAAACACTGCAAAATTAAAAAATAGAACATCCGCAATCGCCCCAATTGCATCATGTATAAAGTGCCCTTCTAAGGACAGTTTTTATGAGGTTGTCATGTCGTACGACTATAGTTGCTATGAACGTACAACATGAGGTTGCATAGTCGTACGACATGAAGGTGCATAGTCGTACGACATGACTTCTGAAGATTTCCGAGTGTCCCTTCTATCGTTGCTTTTCGTTCAGAAAGTAAATGTACGGTGAACAGTTATGAACGTGAAGTGAACCATAGTAAACCCTTGTGAACGTTCTTCTCCATTAACATTTCATATATACATTTGAACCTTTTTCGTCAAAAAGGATACATTTTCTTTCGTGTTTTCCTGTTTTTTTATAAATTGCAATAAGTTTTTAAAGCATACAAAGGCAAACAAAGTGTTCTTTCGAAATTAATAGCGTATTATTATTACTTTATTATACTTATATCATATCAAATAAAGTTCACTTCACTCAGTCCACATTCTGATTTAAAACAATTAACAAAACTCTTATCTACCGCACACCGCACAAGACATAAAACACAGAGTACAAAAGTGCTTTACCTTGTTCGGTGCACGGCTATTTTTCTTTTTACATTTTCTTTAAAGCCAATTTCTTTAAAGCTTATTTCTTTTTCTTCAATGCCAATTTTGGTATATGGATTTTCTGCCCAGCCTTCACGTCGATAGCACCGCCATTGACAGCCTCAAGATAACACTCCATGCCTGGACCAAGATACAACTTGCTGATACTGCCCAAGGTCTGACCACTCTTGGCAACTATTGTATGATCCACGCCCAAGATGCGATAAGCACCTGTTCGTACACGCGGATCGGCATCATACTTGCTTGCAGCCTGCGCCTCCGCTTTCTGCTTGGCTTCTTTCAAAGTTTTCTGCTTGACTGCAGCTTCAGCGACTTTTTGCTTGGTAACTTCAGTTTGTTGCTTAGAAGCTGTCTCCTTTGCTGCAGCAACTTTCCTGAGGCTGTCTGCCTGAGCAGCGGCATTCTGCTCATCAACTCCATTTAACACCTCAGCAGACTGAGCCAAACGAGCACTGTCTTGCAGAGCTTTGGTGCGCAAGTCATCCTTCTGAGCTTGTGCCAGACTGTCTTTCGCCATACGTACCTTCTGCATTTTCTCCAACTGCAAGGCAAGATGATTGCGCTGGGCTTGCATCTTACCATAGTTGAAAGCAAACCATCCAATACCTCCTATCAAGACCAAAATCAGAATGACTGCTACAGATATGACATAACGTGGAAGCATGAAATAATGCTTTCTATCCGAAGAAGACACTTCATCGTCCTCTTCCTCTTCGACTGCATTCTCGGGATTACCGGCAGGGACAGTCTGCTTTGTTTGAGAAACAGGAGCTTTTGTTTCGGGACGGCAGGCTGCTGTTTCCTCCAGAACAGAAGATTCTGTAACAGACTGAACGGGTGCCTCCTTCACAACTGGCTGTTCGGGTTCTTCTACTTCAGCAACAGACGGCTCAGACAGATTGACTGCAGCAGGCTGATCTGACTCTTGTACCTGTGATACGGGAGGTTCGGGCTCTTGAACATCGGCAACAGGCTGTTCTTTCTCTTTAATCTCTGATACAGGCACCTCGGCTTCTTCAGAAACAACAGCTAAATCCTCTACCTGAACTGTTACTTCAGATACGGCATCTTCTTCCTTTACCTTAGGTTCGTCAGGCATCGCAGCAACAGCGGGGATGCTTTCCACCTTATCTACAGGCAAAGACTCAGACTCTTCAGCAGTCTGTTGTTCTTCAGAAGATGCAGACACTTCCTCTTTAGCCTCGAAGGCAAACTTTCTGTCAATCTCGCTAAAATCAACACCATCATTAACCACCACCGTCTCGAACTGGGCAAAAGGTTTGTTGACAATCTCCTTCAGGATATTGTCAGGAGTGAAGGTAATCTTATCACGACCACCAATGACGATACGCTCACCTGTATTGACATCCACACTCTCACGGTCCTTGACAGACATCACCTTGAAAGTGCCAAGCCATCTTATTTTCAACTGCTTGTCGGCTTGCATCACACTATTAGCCACTTCAAACATCTGCTTGATGAAAGTCTCTGCCTCCGAAATGGTCATATTGTTCTTCTCGGCAAGAATCCTGGCAAGAATTGACATACTGGATCTATTCATCTCCTACTCCTCCATTCTTTAGTTTTTCCTTGATAGCAGCTACAGGACGAAAGGCAAGTACCAACTTGGGCGGTACGAGCTGACGCTTCTTGGTTGTGGGATTGACAACCATGCGCTCCATACGCTTCTTGACCTCAAAGGTTCCAAAATTAGGGATAGCAACAGTTTCTCCCTCTTCGAACTGAGAGATCATTGCATCAATCACTTTTCTCACCAACTTCTGTGTATCCTCTTGCGAATAACCCGTCTGGCGAGCAAGTTCTGCTATATATTCTTTATTGTTCATAATAATAAAAATCTATATGTGGATATTGGGAAGAATCCCTAAAATGCAAAATTAGTAAAATAATGATTAAAAACCAAACAAATTGGAGAAAAAGTGAAAGTTGCGAGGCTTTCACCCTGCAGTCAGCATGTGCCCGACACACGAAAAAAGGGATAACAAGTTTTGACAAACTTGATATCCCCTTTGTTATGATCATGATGCCAAACACCGAAAAATGTGAAGGGCAACATTGTTCTATTCACAAGATATTGAAATGAAAAGACGGAACTAATTGTTCACGCTGCCACCTACAATATCGAGCAATTCATTCGTAATGGCCTGTTGACGACTCTTGTTGTACTGCAGATTGAGCTCGCGCAAGAGTTCATCGGCATTATCAGTAGCAGTCTGCATGGCTACCATTCGGGCAGCATGCTCACTGGCCTGACTGTCCAGAAGGGCAGTGTAAATCATCAGTCGCAACTGCTTAGGAATGAGCACACCCAAAACCGTCTCCAAGTCAGGCTCTACAATGAAGTCATCGTTCAGAGGCTTTACCTCTGACTTCTGACGTTCTTCATCCTCAACTTGTTTTTTGCGCAAGTATTCCTGAGCCTTCGCCGTAACCATATTGGATGTGAGGTCGCGGTCGTTGTCTCCTCCTATAGCCTCAGTAGAGAGGTCGATAGGCAGGAAAGTCTTCTGGGTCAGTATTTGTGAGCCGGCACTCTTGAAGTGATGATAAATCATCTCCACCTTGTCGAGTTCTCCGGCAGCATACTGCTGTGCAAGCTTCTGGGCGATGTCGGCACAAGCCTGTGCATTGGGATGGTCGGCAAGATCCATGAAATTGCCACCAGTCTTCAGTCCTAACTTCTGTGCCTTCTCAGCCACCTTTCTGCCTATAGGATAAACCGTGATGTCGTCAATGCCTTGAGCCTTATACTCGTCCACCGCCTGCATCATCATCTTGATGACATTGGAGTTGAATCCACCACACAAACTGCTGTTGGAACTATAAACCACCAAAGCCACACGCTTGATTACCTTGTGCTCCACCTGCAACTCGTGATCCACATTGGGAGTACTGACCAAGAAGCTCTTGAGGATATGCTCCAGCATATTCTCGTAAGGCAGCATATTCTGAATAGCAACCTGAGCATGATGCAACTTGCTCGAAGCCACCATCTTCATGGCACTCGTAATCTTACGGGTACTGTTGACACTGGCGATGCGAGTTTTAATCTCTTTTAACGACGGCATAGGCTATTACGCTTTATATTGTCCTGCAACATTAGCCATGGTCTCCTCGATAACCTTGATACAGTCATCGGTAAGTTTACCATCTGCCAAAGTTTCGATAACATCGGCATGCTGGCTGCGCATAGCATCAAGGAACTGGTCCTGACACTCACGAACCTTATCCATAGGCACGTCGTGCATCAATCCGTGTACACCACAATAGAGTATAGCTACCTGCTCACCTACTGGCATAGGACGATACTGAGGCTGAACAAGGAGCTGGTCGTTCTTACGACCGCGGTCCAAGGTCATAGCTGTCACAGCATCCATATCGCTTGAGAACTTAGAGAAAGCCTCCAACTCACGATACTGAGCCATGTCAATCTTCAAGGTACCAGCCACCTTCTTCATACTCTTGATCTGAGCAGAACCACCTACACGAGATACAGAGATACCCACGTTGATGGCAGGACGGAAGCCCTGGTTGAAGAGGTCGGTCTCCAGGAAGATCTGACCATCGGTGATAGAAATCACATTGGTAGGAATATAAGCAGAAACGTCGCCTGCCTGTGTCTCGATAATAGGAAGGGCTGTCAAAGAACCGCCACCTCTTACCTTACCCTTCATGCACTCAGGCAGGTCGTTCATCTGCTCGGCAACTTCCTGCTGGTCGTTGATACGGGCAGCACGCTCCAAGAGACGAGAGTGGAGATAGAAGACATCACCAGGATAAGCCTCACGTCCTGAAGGACGACGAAGAATCAGTGATACCTCACGATAAGCCACAGCCTGCTTACTCAAGTCATCATATACAACGAGAGCAGAATATCCACGGTCGCGGAAATACTCACCGATGGCAGCTCCTGCGAATGGAGCATAGTACTGCATCGCAGCAGGGTCAGCAGCAGTAGCACTTACGATAATGGTATAAGGCAAAGCGCCATGCTCCTTGAGGTTCTGTACCAATGCAGCAACGGTAGAGGCCTTCTGACCGATAGCAACATAAATACAATATACAGGCTTACCAGCCTCATAGAAACTCTTCTGATTGATAATGGTGTCTACTGCTATGGCAGTCTTACCCGTCTGACGGTCACCGATGATAAGCTCACGCTGACCACGACCAATAGGAATCATGGAGTCGACAGCCTTCAAACCAGTCTGCAGAGGTTCCTTTACTGGTTGACGATAAATCACACCAGGAGCCTTGCGGTCCAAAGGCATCTCGAAAGAGTCGGTAAGATCAATATCTCCCAGTCCGTCAATAGCCTCACCCAAAGGGTTAACGACACGTCCTAAGAAATTGTCGTTCACGCGGATAGAGGCAATACGATGTGTACGCTTTACGCTCTGTCCCTCCTTGATGCCAGCTGTTGGACCCAAGAGGACACAACCTACATTATCTTCCTCCAAGTTCATGACAATTGCCATGGTGCCGTTCTCAAACTCAAGAAGCTCATTGGCCTCGGCATTACGGAGTCCATAGATACGTGCCACGCCATCGCTGACGGTAAGCACAGTACCCACCTCGTCAAACTGCTGAGAGCCATTCACCTCCTGTAGTTGTTGCTGAAGAACTTCAGACACCTCACTTGGTTTAATTTTATCTGACATTGTTTGTTTACTTTTTAATTGTTACTTAAGTTTTATACAAGAATCAGTCCCGAAAAGACTTACATTTTTTGTCAAGAATTTAAGAATTAGAGAAGCATTCTAACGCATGCCATCTCCTTTTGAAAGAGAAGAATTACGAGAAAAGAAGGCTTGCCTTCTTCATTGCTGCAATTCTTGAAAATTCTATTCATGCCCGATTTCTCAAGCAAGGTAGAAAATTCTCAAATTCTCTAATTCTTGACTAAAAAAATCCCGAGAGAGCGAAGAGCCCGGGGGCACCACTATCTTGCTAAAACTTTGCATTTTTACTTTTTGAGCTGTGTCAGAATGTTGTTGAGCTTAGTCTTCACGCTCGCATCCATTCTGTAAGTATCGTACTCAAGGATGAAACCACCAATCAGTTCAGGGTTCACCTCAGTCTTGAACTCCACAGTACCTTGCGTTCTCTGCTCCACCATCTTGCGCATCTTGTCCTCCGTAGAGGCGTCAACGGCA
>CAVACC010000041.1:0-26256 GCA_963587495.1 Clostridia bacterium
AAAGCATCTAAGTGCGAAGCCAGCCGCAAGATGAGAACTCCATTGAGGGTCGTCATAGACGATGACGTTGATAGGACGCAGGTGTAAAGACGGCGACGTCAAAGCCGAGCGTTACTAATTGCCCGAAACTTTTCTTTCCACAGTTCATAGTTTCAACTGTATGGGTCTGAGTGGAGATTCATTCCATGTTTTTGCTTGTCGAAATACGTCATAACCCATTATCAGGTGGTTATTGCGGTGGGGTCCCACCTCTTCCCATTCCGAACAGAGAAGTTAAGCCCACTTGCGCCGATGGTACTGCAATGCAATGCGGGAGAGTAGGTAGCCGCCTCCTTTTATAATTTTTTTAAGCCTCGATTACAATGTAATCGGGGCTTTTTCGTTATATATATGTATGATTTGGACAGACAGAATACGACAAGTTAAAATATTATTGGTTGTTGCAGCTGTGTTGATAGCTGTAGCTTCGTTTGTCGTGTCCCATTTTCTGGTCAGAGACTTGGCTCAAGAAGAGCGTAGTAGAATGGAGGTTTGGGCTGAAGCTATGCGCTCGCTGAATATGGCCGACGAGAATACTGATTTGCAACTGGTGCTGAAGGTTATCAATGAAAACAATACCATTCCCGTTATTGTTCTTGATGCTGAAGGGAATGCGCAGTTGTTTAGAAATATCCAAGTTGATGGAACTGATTATAATGACAGTCTCGTTCATGCGGCAGTAGTAGGCAGACATCTTTTGGCGAAAGGTAAAAATATCAAGATCATGCTTAACGATTCTACGCATGACTACATACAAGTATGTTATGATGAATCGGTCATGATCACTCGACTTGCAGCTTATCCTATGGTGCAATTAGGGGTGGTTCTGATATTTGTCGTTGTTGCTATATTTGCTTTGCTTACGTCCAAGCGCGCAGAACAGAACAAGGTTTGGGTAGGCTTGTCGAAGGAAACTGCCCATCAGTTGGGTACGCCCATCTCCAGTTTGATGGCCTGGACAGAAATATTGAAGGAGACATATCCTAAGGACGATCTAATTCCCGAGATGGATAAGGATGTGAAACGGCTGCAACTGATAGCTGACCGTTTTTCTAAAATCGGTTCTCAGCCTGAGCTTGTGCCGTCCAGCTTGAATCAGATTATGGATCATGTATGCGACTATATGGACCGTCGTACTTCGCAGTCTATAAAGATAATGAAGGAATTACCGGTTCATGATTTGATTGTTACCATTAATGCCTCTTTGTTTGAATGGGTGATAGAAAACTTAGCCAAGAATGCTGTAGATGCGATGGGTGGAAAGGCCGGAGTCATCACGTTGCATGTAGAGGAGGAAGCCGGCAAGGCTGTCATCGAGGTTTCTGATACAGGAAAGGGCATAAAAAAGAAGGATATAAGTAATGTGTTTCGACCAGGTTTTACTACCAAAAAACGCGGATGGGGCTTAGGTTTGTCATTGGCCCGCCGAATAGTAGAAGAGTATCACCATGGTAAAATATGTGTAAAAAGTTCGGAAGTAGGCAAGGGAACCACTTTCAGAATAGAGTTAAAACTATAATAACTGCTTAATATACTCTAATTTAGAGATTTTTTGAGAAAAAAATTACTCTATATCAAAAAAAAATCGTAACTTTGCAGCCCGAAAACAATATGTAGATATTGTATATATGTGTAGCATAGAGCAATTTAGAATAGATTTGAAAGCCTTGCCTCAGGGCGTAAGTACTTATCAGTACAGGCTTAACGATGAATATTTTAAGGCGATAGACGCTCCTGATGTTCAGAGAGGCGAGTTGTCGTGCGGTCTTTCTGTAGATAGAACGGAAGACTTTTTCGAACTCAATTTTCATACAGAAGGAGTGATACACATACCTTGCGACATTTGTTTGGATGATATGGATCAGTCCATAGAGACCGACAACAGGTTAGTCGTAAAATTCGGAGAAGACTACTCAGAAGATGATGACCTCGTGACTGTGGCCGAGAACGAAGGAATACTCGATGTCTCGTGGTTCATTTATGAATTTATAGCCCTCAATATTCCCATCAAGCACGTGCATGCACCTGGAAAATGCAACCCTGCTATGATTGAGATGCTGAAAGAGCACTCTGCCGCCCGAAGCGGTGAGGAAGTTGAGGAAGTTGTAGATCCACGCTGGGCGGCACTCTTAAAACTAAAAAAGTAAAATTCAAAAAATTTAAAATTAAAAAATTATGGCACATCCTAAAAGAAGACAGTCAAAGACACGTACACTCAAGAGAAGAACTCATGATAAGGCAGTAGCTCCTACATTGGCAGTTTGTCCTAACTGCGGTGCTTACTATGTATATCACACAGTATGCCCAACTTGCGGTTACTACAGAGGCAAGGTTGCAATTGTTAAGGAAGCAGCTGAATAATGGGTAAAATTAATGCTGTTATAACAGGTGTCGGTGGCTATGTGCCAGATTATATCCTCAACAACGAGGAGCTGTCGCGCATGGTTGATACCAACGATGAATGGATTACCACTCGAGTTGGTATCAAGGAACGCCGCATCTTGACAGAGGAAGGTCTCGGAACCAGTTATTTGGCCCGTAAGGCTGCCAAACAATTGATTCAGAAGACTGGTGTGGATCCAGATACAATCGATGCACTGATTGTAACTACCACAACACCAGACTACAAATTCCCTTCAACAGCATCTATCGTACTGGGCAAGTTGGGTTTGAAAAATGCATTTGCGTTTGATTTCTCGGCTGCTTGTTGTGGTTTCTTGTATACACTTGATGTTGCTGCAAGCATGATTCAGAGTGGTCGTTACAAGAAAATTATTGTGATAGGCGCTGACAAGATGTCTTCATTGGTCGACTATACAGACCGTGCTACTTGCGTACTCTTCGGTGACGGAGCTGGCGCAGTACTTGTGGAGGCAACCGAAGAGGAGAATGTAGGTGTTCAGAACTCATATCTTCGTACCGATGGCAAGGGTTTGCCTTTCCTTCACATGAAGGCTGGTGGCTCTGTTTGTCCTCCTTCACGTTTTACAGTTGATCATCGCATGCATTACCTCTATCAGGAGGGTCGTACTGTGTTCCGTTATGCTGTAACAGACATGAGTAACGATGTGCTGAAGATTTTGGAGATGAATAATCTCACAGCAGATGACGTGAACTGGGTTATCCCACATGAGGCAAATCTCCGCATTATTGAGGCTGTTACCAAGCGTGCGGGTATTCCTTTGGAAAAAGTTGTTGTCAACATTGACCATTATGGAAATACCAGTGCTGCCACAATTCCTCTGGCACTTTGGGATGCTGAGAGCAAACTGAAAAAGGGGGATAATATTATCTTTACAGCATTCGGTGCAGGTTTTGTACATGGTGCTTCTTACTATAAGTGGGCTTACGATGGTGCTACTTACGGTAAATAAGTTTAGATAAAAATATCCATATTTATATAAAAACGCATCTTTCTTATATTTTCATAAGGGATGCGTTTTTTTAGCTTAAAATCAATTAGCTTTAAAATCGAATTGTTATGCATAAAGCAGGTTTTGTAAACATCGTTGGTAATCCCAATGTTGGTAAAAGTACACTGATGAATCAGCTGGTGGGTGAGCGTATCAGTATTGCTACTTTCAAGGCTCAGACCACTCGTCACCGTATCATGGGAATCGTGAATACGGATGATATGCAGATTGTTTTTTCAGACACTCCAGGTGTCTTGAAGCCTAATTACAAGATGCAGGAGATGATGCTTGCATTCTCGGAGAGTGCTTTGGCTGATGCTGACATTCTGCTTTATGTGACCGATGTCATTGAGAATCCAGAAAAGAACATGGACTTCTTAGACAAGGTGAAAAAGATGAGTATTCCTGTTCTCTTGCTTATAAACAAGATTGACGAGAGCGATCAGACTAAGTTGGGAGATATTGTAGAGAAATGGCATGCATTGTTGCCCAATGCTGAAATCCTTCCCATTTCTGCCAAGAACAAGTTTGGTACCGATATGCTCTTGAAACGTATCAAGGAGTTGTTGCCCGAATCGCCTGCATTCTTTGATAAGGATCAGCTCACTGACAAGCCAGCCAGATTCTTTGTGTCTGAGATTATCAGAGAGAAGATTTTGCTGTATTACAGTAAGGAAATTCCTTATTCTGTAGAGGTGCGTGTGGAGCGTTTTAAGGAAGAGGATGACCGTATCCGCATCAATGCGGTTATTTATGTGGAACGTGATTCCCAAAAGGGTATAATCATCGGACATCAGGGCGTAGCTCTGAAGAAAGTGAATATGGAATCGCGCAAGTCTTTGGAGAAATTCTTCAATAAGAAGATATTTCTCGAGACCTTCGTCAAGGTTGACAAGGATTGGCGCAGCTCTCAGAAAGAACTTGATGCCTTTGGATATAATCCAGAGTAGAAGATTTCTGGTGATGTTTAGGTTGTCAATAATGAGAGGAATGGAAAATTGGAGATTTCAATACAGTCTATAAAATTTTCTTCATCTCGATTTTTTGATTAAAACAAATATCTTGAAAAAGAGAATATCTTGCTTTCCCCTGAATGTAATTGAGGGGATGACTCTTGCCAAAAGGGTGAGGGCCGGAGCATGGTCAGCTTCGGGAAAGTATTAATTAGGATGCAGAGACCACATCCTGAAAGCCTCCTTAAGGAAGGAGAGAAATGACTATTATGGCAAATTTAGTAGCAATTGTAGGTCGTCCAAACGTGGGCAAGTCTACTTTATTTAATCGTTTAACTCAATCCCGTCGTGCTATTGTTAGCGATACTGCCGGCACAACTCGCGACCGTCAGTATGGTAAGTGTAGCTGGAACGGCAGAGAGTTCTCTGTAGTAGATACTGGTGGTTGGGTAGTGAAATCTGACGATATTTTCGAGGATGCTATCCGCAAGCAGGTATTGGTTGCGACAGAAGAGGCCGATTTGGTACTCTTTCTTGTTGATGTTAATACGGGTCTTACAGATTGGGATGAGGATGTGGCTCTTATTTTGCGTCGTGCCAAGTTGCCTGTTATCCTTGTTGCTAATAAGGTTGACAACAGTGCAGAATATTATGAAGCAGCTGAATTCTATAAGTTAGGTTTGGGCGACCCTCAGTGCATCAGTGCTGCTACAGGTGGAGGTACTGGTGACTTGCTTGATATGATATTGGATAAGTTGCAGGATAATCCTGAAGAAGCCATTGAGGAAGACATTCCTCGTTTTGCAGTAGTGGGTCGTCCTAATGCAGGTAAGAGTAGTATCATCAATGCCTTCATCGGTGAAGACAGAAATATCGTAACCGAAATTGCAGGTACAACCCGTGACAGTATCTATACCCGATACGATAAGTTTGGTTTCGACTTCTATCTGGTTGATACCGCTGGTATCCGCCGAAAGAATAAGGTGAGTGAGGACTTGGAGTTCTATTCAGTCATGCGCTCTATCCGTGCCATAGAGAACAGTGATGTATGTATTCTGATGTTGGATGCCACTCGTGGTATAGAGACTCAGGATATGAATATCTTCCAGTTGATTCAGAAGAACAACAAGAGTTTGGTGGTTGTTGTGAACAAGTGGGACTTGGTGGAAAACAAAGACCAAAAGGTTATCACTACATTTGAGACAGCGATCCGCAACCGCATGGCTCCATTTGTAGATTTCCCTATTATCTTTGCATCGGCATTGACCAAACAGCGTATTTTCAAGGTGTTGGAAACTGCCAAGCAGGTTTATCAGAACCGAAAGGCTCACATCGGTACTTCCAAGCTGAACGAGGTGATGCTGCCTATCATCGAGGCTTATCCTCCACAGAGTGTGAAAGGCAAGTACATTAAGATCAAGTATTGCACTCAGTTGCCTAATACTACGATTCCTTCGTTTGTGTTCTATGCCAACTTGCCTCAGTATGTGAAGGAGAACTATCGTCGCTTCTTGGAGAACAAGATACGTGAGAATTGGTCGCTTCATGGTTGTCCTATCAATATATTTATCCGTCAGAAGTAACGTTAGTCTACGGGGGAGAAAATATAGTGAGGACTTATTTAAAGCAGAAAGATAAAAATGAAGAAAATCTTGTTTTCCCTATTCTGTGTCATGTCATTATTCTCTTGTAAGGAGAAAGCACCGGATCCTGGTTATTATGCAGGAATAGCTGCTAAAGGCTATTACGATATGTTACTGGAAGGCAGATATGATGAATTTGTAGAAGGGCAGAATATGCCCCATCGTATTCCTGAAGGATATCGGCAGCAATTGGTGCTTAATGCCAAGATGTTCGTAGAGCAGCAGAAGGATGAGCATCGTGGAATGAAAGACTTTCAGGTTCTTGATGCCAAGGCAGATACGGCTCATCATGTAGCTGATGTCTATCTCACTGTAACCTATGGCGACAGTACCAAGGAACAGATAGTTGTGCCTATGGTAGAGGTGGAGAATAAATGGAAAATGAGATAGATGAAGAGTGGTATTCATGGATAGTTCTTTGAACGGTATATCTGTCTGGCTTTCCGAATGAATATGACTCTAAATAATAGACGATTAAAATTGACGCAAGTATTTTCATTGAATGATGAAAGTACTTGCGTTTGTTTATGAAGGATATTTGCATTGGCCATTAAAGCCTGTCAGCGTTTTTAATAGGCATTGATATGCTTATAAAAGGTTCTGCAATGCGTTTTGTGGAAGCCCTTCTTTATTGGGCAGTCTTTTCCTCTTCCATCTCTACTTTCTTTACTTTTCTGAACAGGTCGGAAGCGAAGACCAGGTCGTTGAGCTTTTCGTTGGTAGAACTCATCACTTCGTCTTTATTTCCTTGCCATTCTTTTTGTCCTTTGTAGATGAAGCATATATTTTCGCCAATACCCATCACCGAGTTCATGTCGTGAGTATTGATGATGGTAGTCATGTTGTAGTCTTTCGTGATTCCCGACAGGAGTTCATCGATTACCAAAGAGGTCTTGGGGTCAAGTCCTGAGTTGGGTTCATCGCAAAATAGATATTTAGGGTTCATCACGATGGCTCTTGCTATGGCCACACGTTTCTGCATACCACCTGATATTTCGCCAGGAAACTTTTCCTGTGCTTCAATCAAGTTCACTCTGTCAAGACATTCCTGAGCTCTCTTTACACGTTCTCTATAGTTCATAGACGAAA
Source organism: Clostridia bacterium (assembly GCA_963587495.1). Lineage (GTDB taxonomy): Bacteria > Bacteroidota > Bacteroidia > Bacteroidales > Bacteroidaceae > Prevotella. Next base: position 7,138 of record CAVACC010000041.1, read on the forward strand.
ACATGTCGAGTGGAAACATTACATTCTCGAGTACCGACAAGGAGTCGAAGAGGGCTGCACTTTGGAATATCATGCCCATCTCGCGTCGCATGAAAATCTTTTCCTTCTTCGACATTTCCACAAAGTTTCGACCGTCGTACAGGACTTGTCCGCTTGTCGGGGTCAGCAAGCCTACAAGGTTTTTCATCAAGACAGTCTTTCCTGAACCGCTCTGTCCGATGATAAGATTGGTTTTTCCTGTCTCAAAAACCATATTTATTTTGTCAAGAACGGTCTTGTCGCCGAATGTTTTTGTCAAGTCTTTAACTTCTATCATAGTTTACGAAAGTATTTGTGTGAGGAAAACGTCAGAGAAAAGAATCAGTACGCTGGAACATACTACGGCGTCAGTTGAAGCTTTTCCTACTTCGACCGATCCTCCTTCCACCGTATAGCCGAAGTAAGAGGAAACACTCGAGATGATAAATGCAAAGAAGAGGCTCTTCACGATACTCATCCATACAAACCACTGGTTGAAAGCATGCTGCAATCCCAAAGTCAGGTCGTCAGGCGAAAGAATATGTCCTATGAATGCTGTTCCGTAGGCACCGATGATACCCATCGCAGAGCTGAAGATGACAAGGAAAGGCATGATAGTAACCAGTCCTAAAATCTTTGGCAATACCAAGTAGCAAGCCGAATTGACACCCATGATGTCGAGGGCGTCAATTTGCTGGGTAACACGCATCGTGCCTAATTCTGATGCGATATTGGAGCCCACCTTTCCTGCCAATATCAAACACATGATACTGGAAGAGAACTCCAGGAGCATGATCTCGCGTGTGGTATAACCCGAAACCCATCGTGGCATCCATGGACTTTGGATATTGAGCTTCATCTGAATACAGATGACAGCACCGATAAAGAAAGATATCAGCAGGACGATTCCTATGGAGTCGACACCCAGTTGAGACATCTCCTTCACGTACTGCTTCAGAAACATACGCATACGTTCAGGACGTGAGAACGACCTGCCCATGAGAATGAGATATTTACCGAAGGTGGTAAGCCATTTTGATATTAGCATGTCAATAATTCTTCGTTTTATGGTGCAAAAGTAACCAAAATCCTCTAAAAAACTGCAATATTCAGAATAGTTTTTGAATTTATAAGTGATATTTGCTCGTTTTTTAGTATTTTTGCACCAAAAATGTGAGAGAATGTATTCTCTGACCTTTCAAACATTGTATATATTATGGATGAAATTCAAAAAACTGCACCACAGTTGGATACCGACAAGCACATGGTTTTGCGAACCGAGGGCTTGGTAAAGCGCTATGGTAAGCGAACTGTTGCCAATGGTGTAACCATCAACGTAAAGCAAGGTGAGATTGTGGGTTTGCTCGGTCCTAATGGTGCGGGCAAGACCACCTCTTTCTATATGACGACAGGATTGGTAGTGCCCAATGCAGGTCATGTGTATCTGGACGATCAGGATATCACTGGTTATCCTGTGTATAAGCGTGCCCGTGCCGGAATCGGTTATTTGCCACAGGAAGCCAGTGTTTTTCGCAAGATGAGTGTGGAGGACAATATCTTGTCGGTTTTGGAAATGACAGGGAAACCGCGCGAATACCAGATGGAGAAGCTGGAAAGCCTTATCAATGATTTCGATCTGCAGAAGGTCCGCAAGAACTTGGGCGACCAGTTGTCAGGAGGTGAACGCCGTAGAACGGAGATTGCCCGTTGTCTTGCCAACGATCCTAAGTTTATCATGCTCGATGAGCCTTTTGCCGGTGTCGACCCTATCCAGGTAGAAGAGATACAGCATATCGTATGGCGACTGAAATATCGCAATATCGGCATTCTTATCACCGACCATAATGTAGATGAGACGTTGGCTATTACCGACCGTGCCTATTTGCTTTTCGAAGGCCGTATTCTTTTCCAGGGCTCACCTGAGGAATTGGCAGAAAACAAGATCGTAAAAGAGAAATACCTCACTACCGGATTTGTGCTCAGAAAGAAAGATTTCCAGCTCTCGGATGAGCAGAAAAGAGCCGAAGAAGGCAAGTAAGATGGTTAAAAAAACAAATTTTTCTTTTATATATTAGGTATATTCAACAAATATGAGTAATTTTGCAAGCCAATGTGAATAAAAGAGAAAATAATTAATAATATAAAAACAAAACATCAAGATGAAAATTTCATTTGAAAATCCTGACAAGATCAATGGTCTTTTGACTATCGTTGTCGAAGAAGAGGATTACAAGAATGATGTCGAGAAGACATTGAAGGACTATCGTAAGAAAGCTAATGTTCCTGGATTCCGTCCTGGTCAGGCTCCAATGGGAATGATCAAGCGTCAGTTTGGTCCTTCAGTTAAGATGGAAGCTGTGAACAAGATTATCGGTCAGCAGATCTACAAGTATGTTCAGGACAATAAGATCCAGATGCTTGGCGAGCCTCTTGCTTCAGAGAAGCAGGCTCCTGTAGATATCGAGAAGGACGGTCCTTACACCTTTATGTTTGACATAGCAGTGGCTCCTGAGATGAAGGTATCTCTCACAGGCCGCGACAAGGTGGATTACTACAAGATCGTGGTTGACGACAAGACTGTCGATCAGCAGGTAGATATGTTGGCATCTCGTTCTGGTAGCTATGAGAAGGCAGAGAACTACGAGGGCAATGATATGCTCAAGGGTGATTTGCGCGAGCTTGACGAGAATGGCAACACTAAGGAAGGCGGTATCACTGTTGAGAGCGCTGTCCTGATGCCAAGCTATATCAAGGTAGACGACCAGAAGAAGTTGTTTGATGGTGCCAAGTTGGGCGACATCATCACTTTCAACCCACGCAAGGCTTATCCAGACAATGATACAGAGGTTTCTCAGCTCTTGAAGATTGAGCGTGATGCTGTGAAGGACATGGAGTCTGAGTTCAGCTATCAGATTACTGAGATTCAGCGCTTCAAGAAGCACGAGGTAAACGAGGAGCTCTTCAAGCAGGTATTCGGTGAGGATACTGACGTGAAGGACGAGGCTGCTTTCCGTGCTAAGATAGCAGAGGGTCTGAACGAACAGCTCGTTAACGATTCTGACTACAAGTTCCTTCTTGATGTTCGTGCTCACTGCGAGAAGAAGGTCGGCAAGTTGGAGTATCCAGATGCTTTGTTGAAGCGCATCATGTTGGCTAACAACAAGGATAAGGGCGAGGATTTCGTAGAGAAGAACTACGAGATGAGCATCAAGGAGTTGACATGGCACCTCATCAAGGAGCAGCTCGTCAGCGCTCAGAACATCAAGATCGAGGATGCAGATATCAAGGAGACAGCCAAGGAGGCAGCTCGCGCACAGTTCGCTCAGTATGGCATGACCAATATCCCTGAGGAGTATATTGAGAACTATGCTAACGAAATTCTCAAGAAGGGTGACAGCACTGAGGCACTTGTTGACCGTGCAGTAGACCGCAAGTTGGCAGCCGCTCTTAAGGGCGTAGTTAAGCTCAACGAAAAGGAGATTTCTGTAGAGGATTTCAATAAGATGATGCAGGGCTAATATTTTTTTTGAAAAAAACTTCAAATAAATACGAGGTTATCGACTTTTTTTATTATCTTTGTTCCACGGAACGAGAAATAGAGGTCGATAACCTCTCTTTTTGTCTTATATTGAATAGAAAAAAACTGATAATATGAACGATTTTAGAAAGTATGCTACGCAGCATTTAGGTATGAGCGGAATGGTGCTTGACGATGTAGTGAAGGCGCAGGCTCGTTATATGAATCCTTACATCTTGGAGGAGCGTCAGTTGAATGTGACTCAGATGGATGTTTTCTCAAGATTGATGATGGACCGTGTTATCTTCTTGGGTACTGAGATTGATGACTATACAGCCAACACCCTGCAGGCTCAGTTGCTTTATCTTGACTCTGTAGACAGTGGCAAGGATATTTCTATTTATATCAACAGCCCTGGCGGAAGTGTTACGGCAGGTCTTGGCATATACGACACGATGCAGTTTATCTCCAGCGATGTGTCTACCATCTGTACTGGCATGGCAGCATCTATGGGTGCCGTTCTTCTGGTGGCAGGTCAGGAAGGCAAGCGCTCTGCCTTGCCTCACAGTCGTGTGATGATTCATCAGCCACTGGGTGGTGTACAGGGTCAGGCTTCTGATATCGAGATCGAGGCCAAGGAGATTCAGAAATTCAAGAAAGAGCTTTATACCATTATATCTAATCATTCACATACTCCATACGAGAAGGTGTGGGCAGACAGTGACCGTAACTATTGGATGACGGCAGAGGAAGCCAAGGAGTATGGTATGATAGATGCAGTGTTGACCCGTAAAAAAGGAGTAGAAGAATAATGCCAAAGAATGTGTGTAGCTTTTGCGGAAGAAGCGAGAGCGAAGTGAAATTGCTGATAACAGGCATCAAGGGCTTTATCTGCGAGAATTGTGCCAGGCAGGCATATGATATTGTGTTGTCTTCTGGCGTTCTCAACGATAAGAAGAACGAGAAGTTCGCATTGAAGCAGGTGCCTAAGCCAGTAGAGATCAAGCAATATCTGGATCAGTATATCATCGGACAGGATGGTGCCAAGCGCTCTCTTGCCGTGGCGGTGTATAATCACTATAAGCGTTTGCAGCAGAAAGTAGACGACGGAGGTGTGGAAATCGAAAAGAGCAACATCATCATGGTGGGCAGCACCGGAACGGGAAAGACGCTTCTTGCCCGTACAATCGCCAAATTGTTGGATGTGCCTTTCACTATTGTTGATGCTACGGTATTTACCGAGGCAGGTTATGTGGGCGAAGATGTGGAAAGCATTCTGAGCCGTCTGCTCCAGGTGGCTGACTATGATGTGGCAGCTGCAGAAAAAGGTATCGTGTTTATTGACGAGATAGACAAGATTGCCCGCAAGAGCGACAATCCTTCTATCACCCGCGATGTGAGCGGTGAGGGAGTACAGCAGGGCTTGCTCAAGTTGCTGGAAGGCACAATGGTAAATGTTCCGCCAAAGGGAGGCCGCAAGCATCCTGACCAGGAATACATTCATGTAGATACCAAGAATATTCTCTTTATCTGCGGTGGTGCATTCGACGGAATAGAGCGAAAGATAGCTCAGCGCCTCAATACGCATGTGGTAGGTTTCAATTCTGTGCAGAATGTAAGCAAAATAGACAAGACCGACCTGATGAAATATATCCTTCCACAGGACTTGAAATCTTTCGGACTGATTCCCGAGATTATCGGTCGTCTGCCTGTACTTACCTATCTTAATCCTTTGGATAGGGATGCTTTGCGCAAAATATTGGTAGAGCCAAAGAACTCTATCATCAAGCAGTATGTCAAGTTGTTCGAGATGGATGGCATCAAATTGGAATTCGACCAGGAGGTTCTCGACTATATGGTAGACAAGGCTGTGGAGTACAAGCTTGGTGCCCGAGGTCTGCGCTCTATCGTAGAGGCGGTCATGATGGATGCTATGTTTGATGTTCCATCCCAGAAGATTACTACTTTCAAGGTGACATTAGACTATGCCAAGCAGCAGTTGGAGAAAACCAATCTGCAGCAGCAGATGAAGACCGCTTAGAAAAGAGCATGCCAACCATGCTTGCTCAATGACTTTTACCGATACAAGACATTATATATATATTAAATAGGTGGATATGACGGAACAGATGAATCTTACGGAACAGTTGAAACACTATTTCGGCTTTGACTCTTTTAAAGGCGACCAGGAATCGATTATCAAAAATCTGATGAGTGGTAATGATACATTTGTATTGATGCCTACAGGTGGAGGAAAAAGCTTGTGCTATCAGTTGCCGTCCTTAATCATGGAGGGAACAGCTATTGTTGTTTCTCCATTGATTGCCCTGATGAAAAATCAGGTGGATGTTATCAATGGTCTTAGCGAGGAGGATGGTGTGGCTCACTATCTCAACTCCTCCCTTAACAAGTCGGCTATAGAGAAAGTGAAGAGCGATATTCTCTCTGGCAAGACCAAGTTGCTGTATGTGGCACCCGAGTCGTTGACCAAGGAGGATAACGTAGACTTTCTGAAAGACGTGAAGATTTCGTTCTATGCCATTGATGAGGCTCACTGTATCTCAGAGTGGGGACATGATTTCCGTCCTGAGTACCGTCGTATCCGACCCATTATCAACGAAATCGGTAATGCACCCGTCATTGCCTTGACCGCCACTGCTACGGACAAGGTAAGGACAGATATCAAGAAAAGCTTAGGCATCATGGATGCCAAGGAGTTCAAGAGTTCTTTCAATCGCCCCAATCTGTATTACGAGGTACGTCCCAAGACCAATGAGATAGACAAGCAGATCATCATGTTTATCCGTCAGCATGCCGGCAAGAGTGGTATTATCTATTGTCTTTCGCGAAAGAAGGTGGAGGAGCTGGCCGAGGTCTTGAAGGCCAATGAAATCAAGGCGGCACCTTATCATGCGGGCTTGGATTCAGCAACCCGTTCTCAGACGCAGGATGATTTCCTGATGGAGCGTATAGATGTCATAGTGGCAACGATAGCATTTGGTATGGGTATCGACAAGCCTGATGTGCGCTTTGTCATCCATTATGACATTCCGAAGAGTCTGGAAGGCTATTATCAGGAGACTGGCCGTGCCGGTCGTGATGGCGGCGAGGGCATCTGTATTGCTTTCTATGCCCGTAAAGACCTGAAGAAATTAGAAAAGTTTATGGAGAACAAGCCTGTGGCTGAACAGGATATCGGACGACAGCTTCTGCAGGAAACGGCGGCTTATGCCGAGTCGTCTGTATGCCGTCGCAAGATGTTGCTCCATTATTTCGGTGAAGAATACCAGGAGGAGAACTGCCACAACTGTGACAACTGTCTGCACCCTACGACAAAGATAGAGGCTAAGGACGAGTTGGTGGTTATATTAAGAGCGGTGGCTGCCGTCAAAGAGAACTTCCGTCAGGAATATATTATAGACTTTGTGAAGGGAAGAGCCACCGACGATATCGTGTCGCACAAGCACAATGAGCTGGAGGCTTTTGGTGCTGGTGAGGACATGGACAGCAAGATGTGGAATCCTGTTATCCGTCAGGCATTGATAGCAGGATATTTGAAAAAAGATGTCGAGAACTATGGTTTGCTGAAACTGACAGCAGCAGGCAAGCGTTTTATCAAGAACCCGGAGTCATTCATGATAGTGGAAGACAAGGTGTTCAAGGATGATTATGGACTGGAGAGTCACAGTGCAGGCAGTGAGGCTCTCGATCCAGAGTTGTTTGCCATGCTCAAGGACTTGCGTTCCGATATGTCTAAGAAGCACAAACTTCCGCCTTATGTCGTGTTCCAGGATGTTTCATTGGAACAGATGGCAACCATGTATCCTGTCGATTTGCAGGAGTTGCAGAACATTCAGGGTGTAGGTGCCGGCAAGGCAAAGCGCTATGGCAAGGAGTTCTGTGCCCTTATCAAGAAATATTGTGAGGAAAACGATATCGAGCGTCCCGAGGAGTTGCGCGTTCGTACCGTGGCGAAGAAATCCATGCTGAAGGTTAGTATCATTCAGAGTATCGACCGACAGATAGCACTCGATGACCTTGCAGAGGCAAAGGGGCTTGACTTCGAAGACCTTTTGGACGAAATCGAGGCTATCGTCTATAGCGGAACCAAGCTGAACATAGATTATTTCATAGAAGAAGTCATCGATGATGATCATGTGGACGACATTTATGACTATTTCATGGAGAGCGATACCGACGACTTGGATACAGCGCAAAATGAATTGGGCGAGGACTATTCAGAAGACGAAATCAGGTTGGTTAGAATTAAGTTCTTGTCCGAACAGGCCAACTAAGTGACGGTAAATAATAACTTGGTACGATTTAAATATCTCAAAAATATGAGACTCAAATCATACCAATTTATTTTTCACCGTCACTAATCACGTTAAATAGCATTAATAAGGAGTGAAATTCGTGAAAAAAGGGCAAAATATGAAATATTATTGCTAAATTTGCACGCAATAAATTTTTAAAGGTTACAATATGTCATCATTTGTTGCAGATAAAATTGTAATGGACGGTCTCACTTACGACGACGTCCTTCTTATCCCTGCTTATTCAGAGGTACTGCCTAAAGAGGTAGAGTTGAAAACCAAGTTCTCTCGTAATATCGAGTTGAACGTTCCGTTCGTAACAGCCGCTATGGATACTGTTACCGAGGCGTCTATGGCCATTGCCATAGCTCGTGAGGGAGGTATCGGTGTTATCCACAAGAACATGTCTATTGAGGAGCAAGCACGCCAGGTGGCCATTGTGAAGCGTGCCGAGAATGGAATGATTTACGATCCAGTCACTATTCGTCGCGGAAGCACAGTGCAGGATGCTCTTGATATGATGCATGACTATCATATTGGTGGTATTCCTGTTGTTGACGACGAAAACCATTTGGTTGGTATTGTAACAAATCGTGACTTACGTTTCGAGCGTCATCTCGACAAGAAGATCGACGAGGTGATGACTTCTGAGAATCTTGTTACTACCCATCAGCAGACCGACTTGACAGCAGCTGCTCAGATTCTTCAGGAGAACAAGATCGAGAAACTTCCTGTTGTGGATAATGCAAACCATCTCGTAGGTTTGATTACTTATAAGGATATCACAAAGGCTAAGGACAAGCCTATGGCATGCAAGGACGAGAAAGGTCGTCTGCGTGTCGCAGCTGGAGTTGGTGTTACTGTCGATACTCTCGACAGAGCCAAGGCTTTGGTTGAGGCTGGTGCCGATGCTATCGTTATTGATACTGCTCACGGACATTCCAAGGGTGTAGTAGAGAAGTTGCACGCAGTAAAGGCAGCTTTCCCTCAGGTAGATGTTGTTGTCGGTAATGTGGCAACAGGCGAGGCTGCTAAATACTTGGTAGACAACGGTGCTGATGGTGTAAAGGTAGGTATCGGTCCTGGTTCTATCTGTACAACTCGTGTGGTTGCCGGTGTGGGTGTTCCACAGTTGAGCGCTGTCTATGATGTTTACTCAGCCTTGAAGGGTACAGGCGTTCCATTGATTGCCGATGGTGGCTTGCGCTATTCTGGCGATATCGTTAAGGCTTTGGCTGCAGGTGGCAGTTGTGTCATGATTGGTTCACTGGTTGCCGGTACAGAGGAGAGCCCTGGTGATACTATCATCTTCAATGGCCGTAAGTTCAAGAGCTATCGTGGTATGGGTTCTTTGGAGGCTATGGAGCAGAAGAATGGTTCTAAGGACCGTTACTTCCAGAGCGACACCAAGGATGTGAAGAAACTCGTACCGGAAGGTATCGCAGGTCGTGTACCTTACAAGGGAACTGTACAGGAGGTTATCTATCAGTTGATTGGTGGTTTGCGCTCTGGTATGGGCTATTGCGGTGCAGCTACTATCCAGAACTTGCACAATGCTAAGTTTACCCGCATTACCAATGCCGGTGTTCTGGAGAGTCATCCACACGACATTACCATTACCAGTGAGGCTCCTAACTACAGCCGCCCTGAATAATAATGAATTGAAAGAAATGAAAATAAATGCGCTTTTAGCAGCTATGCTCCTTTCGGGGAGCATAGCTTTTGCTCAGGTTGATCCTGTGATTATGACCATCAATGGAACACCTGTCACCCGTTCCGAATTCGAGTATTCTTACAACAAGAACAATTCAGAAGGAGTCATCGACAAGAAGACTGTCGGCGAGTATGTGGATTTGTTTGTCAACTATAAGTTGAAGGTTCAGGCAGCCTTGGATGCCCGCCTCGATACCTTGAGCTCTTTCAAGAAAGAGTTTGCCACTTATCGTGATCAGCAGATACGTCCTTCTATGATTACCGATCAGGATGTGGAGAACGAAGCGCATCGTATCTATGAGGACACACGTCAGCGTATTGATGGAAATGGAGGAATGGTAAAGGTTTCTCACATTCTGCTGATGCTTGGTCAGAAAGCGACTCCTGCCGAGAACGTCAAGTTGAAGAGTCGTGCTGACTCTATTTATACGGTTTTAAAGAAGGGTGGCAACTTTGCCGAGCTGGCAAAGAAGTTCTCTGACGACAAGAGTACGGCTGTCAAGGGTGGCGAACTGCCTTGGATCAGTAAAGGTCAGACCGTGAAGGCTTTTGAGAATGCAGCCTATTCGCTTAAGGTGGGTGAAATCAGCAAGCCTGTTCTTTCAGAGTTTGGCTACCATATTATTAAAAAGGAGGGAAAACAGAATTTCTTCCCCTATGACTCACTCAGAACGGATATCATTCGTTTTATTGACGCAAGAGGGATAAGGGAAAAAATTATCAATGACAAGTTGGACTCACTTGCCAAGAGTATGCCTGCCGGCACAACTGCCGAGAGCATTCTCGACAAGAAGGCAGAGGAACTGTCTGCCAAGGACAGCGATTTGAAGAACCTGATTCGCGAGTATCATGACGGTTTGCTGCTCTACGAAATCAGCAATCGTCTGGTATGGGACAAGGCTTCCAAGGACGAGAAGGGACAGGCTGCCTTCTTCGCCAAGAACAAAAAACGATTCAAATGGAATGAGCCCCGATTCAAGGGAATAGCTTATCACGTAAAGGATGCGGCAGACGTTGAGGCTGTCAAGAAGAGCATCAAGGGTAAGGCCTTCTCTGAGTGGGCAGATATTCTGCGCAATACATTCAACAAGGATTCTGTGATTCGTATCCGTGTGGAGAAGGGTATTTTCAAGAAAGGCGACAATGCCGTAGTCGACAAGATGGTCTTTAAGAAAGATACCACAGTCAAGGCCTTGAAGGATTATCCTATTGATGCCACCTTCGGCAAGGTGCTGAAGAAAGCTCCAGAGGATTATACCGATGTCAAGTCACAGGTGATAGCCGACTATCAGGATATGCTGGAGAAAGAATGGGTGGCAGCCTTGAGAAAGAAATATCCTGTAGTAGTCAACAAGGATGTATTGGAGACAGTCAACAAGCATTAATCAAACGAAAAACAAAGATAAATGAAAATAGAGAATAAGATCGCTTTGGCTTTTGTTGCCTTGATGTTTATCATGGGCATCAGTGCAAATGCCAACAGGGCTTCGCGCCTTGCTAAGGCGTATGTCATGGGCGATTCGGTTTCAGGCGATACTGACCAGGTGAAGGACGAGCCAGTCCTGAACGAGGGTAGTGTTGTGGATGAGGTGATTTGGGTAGTAGGCGACGAGCCTATCCTGAAGTCTGATGTCGAGGTTACCCGATTGCAGGGTGAGGCTGAGGGCATCAAGTATGCAGGCGATCCTGATTGCAGCATCCCAGAGCAGATAGCTGTGCAGAAACTCTTCCTGCATCAGGCAGCTATCGACAGTATCGAGGTGTCTGAGTCTGAGGTGATGGCAGGTATCGACGAGCAGATCAATTATTGGATCAACATGATTGGCTCTCGCGAGAAATTAGAGGAGTACCGCAAGCAGAGTGTCACCCAGATGCGTCAGCAGATGCACGATGACTTTAAGAACCGTCAGTTGATTCAGAAGATGAAGGAGAAACTGGTGAAGGACATTAAGGTTTCGCCTGCCCAGGTTCGTCGTTATTTCAATAATCTTCCTGCCGACAGTATTCCTTTTGTACCAACAGAGGTAGAGGTGGAGATTCTTACCCAGCAGCCAAGGATTCCTATGGAGGAGATCAACCGCGTCAAGGATGAGTTGCGCGAATATACCGACCGTGTCAACAAGGGCGAGACAACCTTCTCGACATTGGCCCGTCTGTATTCTGAAGATCCAGGCTCTGCCCGTATGGGTGGCGAGATGGACTATGTGGGCAGAGGTATGTTGGATCCCGCTTTTGCCAATGTGGCTTTCAACCTGACCGACCCCAAGAAGATTTCCAAGATTGTAGAGTCTGAATTCGGCTATCATATCATCCAGCTCATCGACAAGCGTGGTGACAAGATCAAGGTTCGCCATATCCTTCGCAAGCCTGTTGTTCCACAGGAGTCCATCGATAAGGCGATATTGCGTCTCGACTCTATCGGCGACGATATCCGCAGCGGAAAGTTCACCTTTGAGTCGGCTGTGTCTGTTTTGTCTGACGACAAGGACACCAAGAACAACCGTGGTCTGATGGCCAATACCTCTCAGGCTGGTGTGCGCACATCCAAGTTCCAGATGAAGGAATTGCCCACCGAGATAGCCCGTATGGTTGATACAATGAAGGTGGGTGAGGTGTCTCGCTCATTCCAGATGATCAACAGCCGTGGCAAGACCACCTGTGCTCTGGTGAAACTGGTGAGCAGGGTAGAGGGGCATCGTGCCACCATTACCGAAGACTTCCAGGTGATGCAGGATGTCGTTCAGGCCAAGGAGCGTGAGAAGACCTTGCACGACTGGGTGGTAAGCAAGATAAAGAGTACTTATGTACGAATGAACGACCGGTATAAGGATTGTAAATTTGAATATCAAGGTTGGGTTAAGTAATGACAGTAAAAAACATCATAAAGCGACATATCGACGGGCATAGAATCTTCTTTTTCTTGATTCTATGCCTGTTTGGACTATGTCTTGTCCAGGCCATGCAGACTCCTAAGAAGCGTGCCAAGAAGCGCCCGCAGGGCGACAGAGTTTACTTGCTTCATGCAGATGAGTTGCGATATGATATGTATGGCCCCCATCCCGATGCACAGATCGTAAAGGGTAAGGTGTCCTTCTCGCATCAGGGTGCTCATCTCACCTGCGACAGTGCTTATTTCTACGAAGGCTCCAATTCGGTGAAGGCTTTCGGTCATGTGCATTTCCGTCAGGGTGATACATTGTCCTTGGTATGCGAGCGTGCCGAGTATGATGGTCAGATGCAGATGATGCGTGCCCGTAAGAATGTGGTGCTGCGCCATCGCCGACAGGTGTTGCGTACTGACAGTTTGGATTACGACCGTCTTTATGAAATGGCCAACTTCTTTGATGGAGGAACGCTTATCGACGGTAAGGACAAGTTGGTTTCCGACTGGGGCGAGTATCATACCCAGACACGCGAGGCTAAGTTTGTGTATAACGTGAAACTCCGTAGTGGCAAGGACTTGGTGACTACCGACACCTTATATTATGACGTGCCCAAGTCGAAGGCCCACATGGTAGGTCCTTCCAAAGTGATTTCCGGCAACAGTGTCGTCCATACCAAGGATGGTTATTACGACACCAATACGAAGAGTGCCCAGTTGTATGGTCGCTCCACCTTGTCGGACAAGGACAAGACGATCACGGGCGACAGTCTGTATTATGTGAAGAATGGCGACAGTCGCGGTTATGGCAATGTGGTGTATGTGGACAAGAAGAACAAGAACTCTCTTACCTGCAACTACTTGCGATACAACGAAAAGACAGGTTATGGCTTTGCCACCAAGAACCCCGTTGCCATCGACTTTTCCCAGAAAGACACCATGTGGCTTCATTCCGACACCATGAAGATCTATACCTATCATATAGGTACAGATTCCATATATCGCAAAATACATGCTTTCCATAAGGTGCGTGCCTTCCGTCAGGATGTGCAGGCAGTGTGCGACTCCTTGGTCTACAACTCGCAGGATTCCTGCATGACGATGTATAAGGACCCTATCGCATGGAATGGCAATCGCCAGTTGCTGGGCGAGGTTATCCATGCCTATATGCGCGACTCTACCTTGCGTTTGGTTCATGTCGTAGGACAGGCCTTGTCGGTAGAGATGTTGCCCGACAGCGTTCACTATAACCAGATCACTTCCAAGGAGATGAAGGCTCATTTCCTCGATGGACAGATCCGCATGGCAGAGTCTATCGGCAATGTGCAGACCATTTATTATCCTGTGGATGACAAGGACAGTTCGCTGATGGGACTCAACTTCTTAGAGACTGACACGATGCGTATGTATATGTCGCCCCAGCGCCAGCTGGAGCATATATGGACCAATAAGTTCACGAGTGTCATGTATCCTATGACGCAGATTCCTCCGACAAAGTACAAACTGCCCAATTTTGCCTGGTTCGATGATATTCGTCCCAAGGACAAGAACGACATCTTTGTTTGGCGAGGCAAGGCAAAGGGTACGGAGCTTAAGAACATCAAGCGCCATGAGGCACCTCTGCAGGTGTTGCCAAAAACAGCAGCCGTCAAAGAAAAGAAAGATGAAAAGGTAAACTGATATGATGTTGTTTCCTACCCGCAAACCACGTCAGTTCAGGTACACACCCCGATATGCCCGCCGCCAGGGCTTTGATTTCCATTCGGGGCGTCGTCCTGTGCGCAGGCAGCATGTCTTGCTGCTTGTCGTACTGTTGCTGTTGCTTCTTGCCTTCATGGTTTTACTTTAAAACAGAAAGAAAAGAATGAGTGATATAATTCAGCTTTTACCCGATTCGGTAGCCAACCAGATAGCTGCAGGCGAGGTGATACAGCGTCCTGCCTCTGTCATCAAGGAGTTGGTGGAGAATTCGGTTGATGCAGGTGCCACACGTATTGATGTGGCTGTAGTTGATGCCGGGCGTACAAGTATACTGGTTATAGATGATGGAAAGGGAATGTCTGAGACCGATGCCCGTCTGTCGTTTGAGCGTCATGCCACCTCCAAGATCCGCCAGGCCGACGACCTCTTCGATCTTCATACCATGGGTTTCCGTGGTGAGGCTTTGGCCTCTATAGCCGCAGTGGCTCAAGTTACCCTCAAGTCGCGTCTTGCCACAGAGGAGGTTGGTACGCAGCTTGTCATCTCAGGCTCTAAGATAGAGTCACAGGAGCCTTGCTCTTGTCCTCAGGGCAGCAGCTTCAGCATTAACAACTTATTCTATAACGTTCCAGCCCGTCGTAAGTTTCTGAAGTCAAACTCTACCGAGTTGAACAACATTCTTACCGCCTTCGAGCGCATCGTCTTGGTTAATCCGCAAATCACATTTACCCTGCAGAGCAATGGAACCGAGCTGATGAATCTTCGTGCCGCCAATCTTCGCCAGCGTATCATCGACGTCTTTGGCAAGCGGCTGAATCAGGATCTGCTCCCTGTCAATGTTGACACTACGATGTGTAAGATAACAGGCTTTGTGGGAAAACCGGAGTCTGCGCGTAAGAAAGGTGCCCATCAGTTCTTCTTCGTCAACGACCGTTACATGAAGCACCCTTATTTCAACAAGGCAGTCATGACGGCTTTCGAGCGAATGGTTCCTCAGGGCGAACAGGTTCCTTATTTCCTTTACTTCACCGTGGCTCCCGGTGACATTGATGTGAACATACATCCCACGAAAACCGAGATCAAGTTTGAGAACGAACAGGCCATCTGGCAGATTCTCTCGGCAGCAGTCAAGGAGTCTCTGGGAATGTATAATGACGTGCCAACCATCGACTTTGATACAGAGGACAAGCCCGACATTCCGGTGTATAATCCTGAAATGTTTCCTAAGGCTACTGCCCCTAAGATAAGTGTCGATCCCAACTACAATCCCTTCAAGGCGCATGCCGGCTCCGGATCTCGTCCGTCAGCATCTGTTGACCAGCGTTGGGAAGATCTCTATGAGGGATTGTCAGATACTCCGCAAGACGAGGAGCCCGACTTGTTTGAGCCTTTCCAGACCGAGGAGAGCGGCCAGACAAACATCATTGCCGAGAAGTCGCCTACTCATTATCAGTATAAAGGCAAGTATATTATGACGGCTGTAAAGTCGGGCTTGATGATTATCGACCAGCATCGTGCTCATGTTCGTGTACTCTATGAGCAGTATCTTGCCCAGTTGGAAGCTCACGAGAACCATTCTCAGAAGGTTC
The DNA here is from genome assembly GCA_963587495.1 of Clostridia bacterium. Lineage (GTDB taxonomy): Bacteria > Bacteroidota > Bacteroidia > Bacteroidales > Bacteroidaceae > Prevotella. The sequence continues at coordinate 22,873 of CAVACC010000041.1, forward strand.
TGTTCCCGGAAGTGGTACAGTTCCCAGCTTCCGACGATGTGATATTGAATAAGTTGCTGCCCCAGGTAAAGGCTTTCGGCTTTGAGTTGGAAGACTTGGGCAGGGGCAGTTATGCTGTCAATGCCGTACCAGCCGGACTTGATGGGCTGAACCCTGTGTCGTTGATTCGCGACATGGTGGAAGCAGCCAAGGAGAGTGGGGCGTCGGCGATAGACGAGATCAACAAGTCGCTGGCATTGTCCATGGCCCGTGCTGCGGCAATTCCTGTAGGTCAGGTTCTTGGCAACGACGAGATGGAGGGATTGGTCAATAACTTGTTTGGCTGTAGCAATGTCAATTACACGCCTGATGGCAAAAATGTGTTGTGCATTCTGCAACAGCGGGAAATCGAGCAACTCTTGGGGTAAAAGTGCGAAAAAGCTAACAAATTTTGTTTTTTTTAGAGAAAAAGCTATTTTTTTTCAAAAAAAAAGGAAGAATTAAAAAAATATTATTAACTTTGCCCCTGTATTTCATAAAGTAGATTGTGATACAGTAAAAGAGTAGTAAATTTAAAGATATATTATATATTAGGAAGTTAAAATTTAATTGTTATGAAAAAGTTTTTAGCTGTACTGGCATTTGCTGGTCTTTCAATGAGCGGTTTCGCTCAGGATGCAACACCTACTCAGCAGTATAGTGTTGCTACAAACTCATTCTGGAGCAATTGGTTTATCGAGGCAGGTGCCGACTGGAATGCGTGGTATTCAGGGGAGGAACATGGTCAGAATTTTGCAAGAAGTCCTTTCAAGAAGTTCCGTTCTAATGCAGGCGCTTCTGTAGCTGTAGGTAAGTGGTTCACTCCTGGTCTCGGTTTGCGTACAAAGGTTCAGGGTATCTGGGGCAAGCGCGTTTGGGATCCTGAGACAGAGACTAAAGGTAGCTTCAACAGATATTGGGTTGTTAACGAGCAGGTAATGTTCAATCTCAGCAACTTGCTTTTGGGTTACAACGAGAACCGTGTATGGAATGTGATTCCTTTCGCTGGTGGTGGCTTCGGTCGCACTATGACTCACAACTACTATGCTATGGACCTCTGCGTTGGTCTTCAGTCTACATGGAAGGTAGCCAAGAAGGTGAACGTTTATCTTGAGGCAGGCTGGAACCGTTTCGAGTCTGATATCGATGGTGGTTACAGCGGCGGTGAGCGCGGTTGGGATTCTCACGACAACAACCTCTATGCTGAAATCGGTTTGACCTTCAAACTTGGCAAGTCTACTTGGGACAAGACTCCAGATGTTGACGCTATCAACGCTCTTCATCAGTCAGAGCTCGATGCTCTCAATGCTAAGTTGAATGATGCCAATGCAGAGAACGACCGTCTGAAGGATCTCTTGGCTAACCAGAAGCCTGTTGAGACTGTAACTCCTAAGACTGTTAAGGAATTCGTTACAACTCCTGTATCTGTATTCTTCGATATCAACAAGACAAACGTAGCTTCACAGTACGACCTCGTAAACGTACGTGCTTTGGCTAAGTATGCTATCGCCAACAACTCTAACTTGCTCGTTAGCGGTTATGCTGACAAGGCTACTGGTAATGAGCAGATCAACCAGAAGTTGTCTGAGGGTCGTGCAGAGACTGTTGCCGGTGAGTTGGTTAAGATGGGTGTCAAGAGAGCTAACATTACAACTAAGGGTAAAGGTGGTGTTGACGATATGTCTCCTATCTCATTCAACCGTCGTGCTACCGTACAGGTTATCGAGTAATATCTATTGTTGAGCTGTCATAGCTCGCATAGTAGAGAATATATGGGTGCTTCCTTTCTGGAAGCACCTTTTTTTATTCTTTGCGAAATCCATTTGTCCTATTTCTGCAATTTTGATTCCGTTATAAAACGCAATAGGCTTCGATGGTCAACGCAATTGCTTTCATTGTCCGTCGAAGCCTATTGCGTTGCCCATCGAAGCCTATTGCGTTTTTCCTTATGATAAGCATGTTCCTTCTGCTGTTTCATGATGCTTTGATGGAGTAACTATGGCCGAAAGCGTCTTTTTTGAAATAAAAATGAAAAAAGTTGCCATAAAATTTGGTGGAAACAAAAAATGTTCGTACCTTTGCAACCGCTTACGAGAAGTAAGGGCGTTTAGCTCAGCTGGTTTAGAGCATCTGCCTTACAAGCAGAGGGTCGGCGGTTCGAATCCGTCAACGCCCACTAAGGGGTGTTTCCCTGTGGTTCCAATTTTGGACTGCAGGGATTTTTTTTGTCTCTATATCAGCTTTTCTTCTCTTGGTTATTTGAAACCCTACAAACAGGCACCCAGCATTCCCGTATCGTATTGAGGCTTGCTCAGAGCGGTTGTTATAAATTTTACTTCCTTTTCTGTATAATTGCTCTTTGAAAGGCACATTTGTGCCCTTCGCTGGGCACAAATGTGCCGTAAGTAGGCATTTTTGCTGCAGCAGTATTTATAAAAATGAATTACGCAAAAACCCTTCACCCTTCATCTATACGCCCGAAATGCCGATAAACACAGGGGATTCGAGAGAGAAAGGTCAAATTTAACCCTTCATCACCCTTCATTACCCTTCATCTTTTGCCATTTTTCAGATTCCGACTGACAGATAGAGCAGGGCTCAGGCATCTATTAAGACCTGTTTGGGGCATCTATTAAGACCGGACCGGGTCTTCTATTATGGCCCAGAGCGGTCATCTATTATGCTTGCACCGAAGCTCAAATCTCTTTCTTACAAGCCTTCTTCAACTTTAGGAGAAGCTTGTTTGTCTCCCTTTATAACTGCTCCAAATTGAACGGCGCAAGGTATAAACGCGGAGCCGCTTACAAGAGATTTTACTCCTAACCTGGGCAGGAGTATAAGGTGCCCAGCAACATATATTCACCCGCACTTCACGGGAAACGACAAGGGTCTATATGCCACGATGAACAGGTGGCATATAGACCCTTAATTATATGGTGATATTCGTAATCTACACTTCCCCTTTCAGTAGCTTTATCTCCTCTGCCGTCAGCCCCGTCATATCCATGATAGACGCTTCATCCATACCCTTTGTCAGCATCTTTCTGGCAATCTCAAGGCTTCGCTGGTTCATGCCTTCAGCTCTACCCTTTTCCATGCCTTGCTTCATGCCCTTTTCTATGCCTTGCTTCATGCCCTCAGCTATACCTTCACGCTTAGCAGTGTCAACGGAATTCTTGATGTCGCGATATGCCATCTTGCTGGTCTCGTACTCCCTCATTTCCTGCGGAGTGAACTTGGCTATTTCGGCTTCCTCAAAGAGGCGGTCGAAGACCTTGTCGCACAGCTCTTTCGGGCGCTGGGTAAGCTTGTAGAGGTTCTTCAGTGCATAGAGCCACTTCTCGTAGAGCGTATCCAGTTCTTCCA
>CAVACC010000042.1:0-25895 GCA_963587495.1 Clostridia bacterium
CATACAGAAAAACACATAAAAAAAGGTGTGTCACAGACTTATGACACACCCTCATCTCAATCATATTTATGTTACTGAAGTTTCGCATGTTTTTTTCATTATTCCATACGGAATGGTGCAGTAAACGTTGTTTCTTTCATTGCTCCATACGGAATGGTGCAGGAAACGTTGTTTTTTTCATTGCTCCATACGGAATGGTGCAGGAAACGTTGTTTCTTTCTTTGCTCCATACGGAAAGGTGCAGGAAACGTTGTTTCTTTCATTGCTCCATACGGAATGGTGCAGGAAACGGTGTTTCTTTCATTGCTCCATATGGAATGGTGCCGTAAACGTTGTTTCTTTCATTGCTCCATACGGAATGGTGCAGGAAACGGTGTTTCTTTCATTGCTCCATATGGAATGGTGCCGTAAACGTTGTTTCTTTCATTGCTCCATACGGAATGGTGCAGGAAACGGTGTTTCTTTCATTGCTCCATATGGAATGGTGCCGTAAACGTTGTTTCTTTCATTGCTCCATACGGAATGGTGCAGGAAACGGTGTTTCTTTCATTGCTCCATATGGATTGGAGCAGTAAACGTTGTTTCTAACAGCACGCCTGTAGAAAAGGCAGAAGTTCTTAGCCCGTACTTAAACCACTTGCGAAACTTGAGTATGTTGTTTTTACTCACAAGAAATTTCCTAACTTTCTCGAAATCTGTGTCCAAAACGTTCTGCGTACTATCAATGATCTGTAACAGTCAAAACACGATAACGTTGTGAAATCACAAACAAAGACATCAAGGAATAAGAATCTGTTCTTTGAGAGGTAAAGAGACAGAACTACCACCTACTTGAACCAGATACGATCCTGGTACTGTCACAAACTGATGCTGGTCCATATCATAATAAGAGAATGAGTCTGAATCCAATTTTACTTGAATACGACGAGACTCTCCATGCTTCAGGAATACTTTCTCAAAGCCCTTCAACTCCTTCAACGGACGGGGCAAGGTAGGATTCACGCATCCCACATAGACTTGAGCTACTTCTGCTGCATCCTTCTTGCCAGTATTTTTCAAGTCGAAAGATACAAGCCATGAATCGTTTTCTTTGACTACACTAAGATTTGAATAGTCAAAAGAAGAATAGGAAAGTCCAAAACCAAATGGGAATAAAGGCTTGACTCCATTGGCATCATAACCACGATAGCCGACAAATACGCCTTCACGATATTCCACGGTCTTGCATTCTCTACCAGGTCGGTTCTCATAATAACTGTCATGGCAAGGATTGTCCTCCCATTTTTTCTCTATAGAAATAGGAAGTTTACCACTTGGAGAAATCTTTCCTGTCAATATTTCAGCCAAGGCAGTTCCACCTTCCTGTCCTGGATACCATGCCATCAACAGGGCATCTATCTTGTCAAGCCAACGGTTCATATCCACTCCACCGCCAGCATTGAGCACTACCGTCATCTTCTTGCCCGCTGTAGACAGACGCTCTATCATCTCTTCCTGATACCCCGTAAGACGGAAAGAACGATCGAAGCCTTCTCCCTCTACATTGGAGTTAAAACCTGTACAATAAACTATGTTTTCAACCTTAGCCAGACCTGCATACAACTTTTTCTCATTCAGACGAGAAATATTACAGCTCACTGCTGCAGAAGATATATTGTCAAAATATTCCAAAACAAAATGATACATTTTGCCTTTTTCTACCTTGAACGTTTTCTCGCGATGAGAATAAGCATGATTACCCCAATCGCCTGTCAAGAGTTTATCGTTTACAAAGATACGGTAGCCATCATCGCCACCCATAGAGATACGCAACAGACCATCTTCCTTTGACTTATAATAGAAAGACCATCTTGCCGAGAAATGATCTTTAGGGAAACCGGGACCTATAGAGTCATATCCCCAATCAAATGCAATCTTGTCATCCACATGAGTTGAATCGGGAGTTCCTGAGAGCTTCTGATTTTTGTAATAAGAAGCCAAAAATCCCTTTTTTGTCATTGCCGCATCCGTATAGACCTCAGCATTAACATCATCATAGATGACATCATCGGTCAAGACGATAAGATTGGACTTAGCTTTCTTTAGGGCTGCACTCAACGTAGTAGAGGTAAAGGGATTCACGAACCCACTTCCACCTCCTGTTGCCACAATATTGGCATTCTCACCGACAAGGGCAGTACGTCCTTTAAGAGGCAATGTGTTCTTATTGTTTTTCAAAAGCACAATACCCTCACGGGCTATCTGTAGAGCTTTCTGCCTGGACGGTGCATAATTCAAGGCTATCGTTGTATCTTTCTGCTGTCGGTCGAGCAAGCCAAAAGCTATTAAAGACTGCAGGATGTGCTGTACCTTTTGATCTATCGTAGCCTCTGTCACCAATCCTTTCTTTATAGCAGGATAAAGATTCTCATAATTCAGATTGCGTCCTTTGGGCATCTCCAAATCCAAACCATTATTGGCTGTGTTGACAACAGAATAGACTGAGGTCCAGTCAGACATCAAGAGGCCTTTAAATCCCCATGTGTCACGAAGAATCGTTTTATTGAGCCAGGCATTCTCTGTTGCATGCACACCATTGAGGAGATTATAACTGTTCATAACAGCACCTACGTGAGCCTGCTGCACTGCCTTGCGAAATGCCGGAAAATAGATTTCCTGCAAAGTTCGCTCATCAATATCAGAACTGGTGTGATGACGACTCCACTCCTGATTGTTTCCACAAAAATGCTTGATGGTTGCCATCACTCCCCTGCTCTGAACGCCCTCTATATACTGACAGGCTATCTCAGAGGTGAGATAAGGATCCTCGCCGAAATATTCATAATTACGACCGCACAAGGGCGAGCGATATATATTAACACCTGGACCCAATAAGATACCAACACCACGGGCACGGGCGTCATCCCCCAGGCCCTCTCCCAACAGATGAGCCACATTTCTATTCCAAGTGGCTGCAGTTAGGATGCCCGATGGGAACAAGGTGCTATGAGGTGCATGATTGCGAATGCCACAAGGACCATCAGCCAGCAATATGCGAGGTATACCCAGGCGTGGTATAGCACGCAGAGAGAAGGATGTCTCACCGGACAGATAATCTATCTTTTCTCTCAACGTCATTTGACTCACTAAGTCTTTTGCTCTTTTGACAGCTTCATCATCTATGATTTGAGCCATCGAATGAGAACAAACGACACCAACTATCATCACCGCTATTGTACGGCTGATATTACACAAACTTTTTATCTGATGTTTCTTCATAACTATATTTTTATTTTGTCTTTATCTTTATTTTGCATGGCAGAAGCCCATCGGCAGAAGCCTCAAAAAAGAACTCGCCCACACTGCCATTACCTCGTACTATTGCCATCAGTTGTCCATGAAAGACAGGCATTTCTGATATGTGAAAAGGATTCAAGTCGGTAGGGTCGCCATTGGCTGAAGCAACAAACTCTCCACATCCATCTACTCTGAAACGAATTCTTTCAGAACTGTCAGGGCACAGATTACCCTGCCTATCGACTACTTTTAACTGCACAAAAGCATACTCTCTACCATTGGCGCACACACTGCTCTTATCGACCGTAGCCACCAACCGATAAGGTTGTCCTGCCGTACAGACAGAATCACTCATTGCAGGATGTCCTTCCTTATCGTAAGCGACAACCACCAGTTTACCAGGTTCATATTTCACAGAATCCCATATCAACCGATAATGTCGTAAGAGAGCCAGACTGTCTCCCTTCATGGACTGGACTTCCGACAAGGACAGTTTCCGCCTGCGCCCCATGCTTTTGCCATTCAGGAACAACTCCGCCTCAGGATAATCTGTATATACCATTACAGGGGTTACCTGCCCCTTGCGTCCATGCCAAGTCCAATGAGGAAGTATATGAAGTGTATGATCTCTTTTATTCCACAGACTGCGATAAAGATAATACCTGTCCTTGGGAATGTTGGCTAAGTCGATGATACCAAAGAGCGAACTATGGCTTGGCCAGCTGTCATTATTATAAGGTGTAGGCTCACCTAAATAGTCGAAGCCCGTCCATACAAACTGTCCTAAATACCATGGATATTTCTCAGCCAAGGAAAAATCAACATCTGGCGTGTTACTCCAGCTACAATATTCCACATCATAACCCGAAGACTGATGGTCTGGGTACATTGCCATGGATCTCAACTTTAGAGGGAATTTATAAACACCACGCGAACTTACCGTGGAAGCAGTCTCTGAACCGAGAATCATGCCTTGCTGCCAAACAGCAGCTGCCTTTTCAAAATTCCAAGTATTGTAGTTGATGCCTGGAATATCCACATCTTTGGCAAATCCATTAGCCAAAACATACGGTATTTGATCCATACACACAGTAACTGATCGTGTAGAATCCTCTTCATGACAATACTGCTGCAAGCGTCTCACCAACTTCCATCCTTCAGAATCTCGCTGGTTAGGCACCTCGTTGCCTATTCCCCACAAGATGACAGAAGCATGATTGCGAAAATGGCGCACCATATCTCTTACCATTCTCTCTGCATAATCTTCAAAATAACGATGGAATCCATTCTCGCACTTAGGTATATCCCACTCGTCGAAAGGCTCTATCAACAGCATCAACCCCATCTCATCGCACAATCGGGGCAATAATGAGGAAGGAAGATTATGGGAAGTCCGGATGGCATCACACCCCATATTCTTTAAAAGCCTGAGCCGATAGCGAAGAGCAGACTCATTAACAGCAGTACCCAGCGCTCCAAAATCATGATGTATGCAAACCCCTTGTATCTGACGATGCTTCCTATTCAGGAAAAAGCCCTGTCCCTTGACAAATTCAACACTTCTAATGCCAACCTCCTGCTCCAAGTGGTCAACAACACGTTTATCCCGAACTAAAGATATACGCAAATTATAAAGATTAGGCTGTTCCGGACTCCATAACAGTGGATTCAACACGGTCAGAATCTGGCGAGAGTTTTGTTCACCAACCCGCACCGAGACTTGCCTACTGGCAACAACCTTCCGGGTAGTATCCAGGAGCTCCAGTCTGACGATGCTACCTGGAATATTATTCCCATCTATAGCAGCATCTACACTCACTTCCGCCTTATTGGCACCAACTATTTTAGTAACAACTTTGGTATTCCAAGCAGAAAGATGGACATCTCCCGTCTCTATCAACCTCACTTCCCGAAAGATTCCTGCACCGGGATACCAACGCGAAGAATGAGCCTTGGAATCTAACTTTACAGCCAAGACATTATCTTTGCCTGAACGATGCGCATAGGAGGTTATCTCTACTTGAAATGCAGCATAACCATTCGGTTGAAAAGCCACTTGCCGCCCATTTACAAAGACAGTGGCCTCGCTCATCACTCCATCAAAATAAAGAAAACTCCGTGAATGGCCATTCAAGCTAAAATGACAACGATACCAAGCCTCACCGTCATAAGGAAGTCCTCCGGTACGACCCGTCTTACGATTTACCTTGGTTTCCTTGTTTTGTATGTTCATCACATCCTGCAAGTCGTTGTTCCTATCAAAAGGTCCCAATATGGCATAATCGTGAGGAACAGTCACACTGCTCCATAACTTATCGTCATAATTCACCTTCTCGGCAGAAGCATATCGTCCACGAGCAAATTTCCACCCTTCCTCAAGTATGCGTTCGCTACGTTGAGAAAAAACAGAAAGGAAAGATATACACACCATCAAAGAAAGGACAAGAAAACGTTTCATATTTTTTCTATTCTATATTCAACTTCAATTCCTTATCACCCACAAGTATCGACACTTCACCAGACTCCACAAATCGTCTGCCATCGGCATCAACATATCCAAGGTCTCTCTCCACATCGACATCAAAGGTATAAGTAACACACTCTCCCTTCCGTATCAATTTCTTCTCAAAGAATTTCAACTCTTTACATGGACGCGTAATGGTACTATAAGGATCCACAACATACCAAAAGACGGTCTCTTTGCCATCTCTATCGCCATCATTGGTTACAGAAACTGAAACCTGAAACTTATCATTCTTGGTCACATGTGATTTACTTGCAACCGGCAAACCATAAGTAAAATGTGTATAACTCAGGCCATGGCCAAAAGGATATAAAGGATCGCTCGCCATATCCTTGTAAAAGCCCTGATGCCGACGGGCACTATTACGTCTGTTATAATAAATAGGTATCTGACCTTGCGCATAGGGGAACGTCATCGCCAACTTGCCTGAAGGATTATAGCGGCCTGAAAGAATGCCTCCAAGCGCATCACCTCCTGCTATACCAGGATGCCAAACTTCCAAAATTGCTTCTGACAAATCCACAGCGTCACCCAGAACAACAGGGCGACCACTTGCCAAAACGAGCACAATCTTACCACCGGCATTATTCACGGTATGCATCAACTTTTGCTGAATGGCAGGCAGACTGATGTCGGCATGAGAATTATTCTCGCCACTCCAACTACCTTTCTCGCCCATACACATGATAACAACGTCAGCCCATTTGGCCAAAGCCTCTGCTTCCTTAAAGCCAGATTCGTCATCACCGTCAAAATCACAACCTTTGGCATACCTCACTTCGGAGGTTCCAGCAAACTCCTTCTGAATGCCAGCAAGTAATTTCTGAATATCCTGATCCTCACCATGTCCCCACCAACAACCAAGCAAATCATGTGCATTGTCTGCCATCGGTCCCATAACAGCTATCTTTTTTGCAAACTGCAATGGCAATATACCCGAATTCTTCAAAAGAACCATTGACTCTGAAGTTATGTCGGAAGCTACCTGCAAGCTTTGTGGTTGCAGAAAACGAGCTGCAGGCTTTGAAACTGGGGTATAAGGATTTTCAAACAATCCCAATTGGAACTTTACCCTCAGTACTCGCCTCACAGCCTCATCAACAACTGCCATGCTGACCTTACCTTCAGTGACTAAAGACTCCAAATATGCATCATACGAATGAGACATCATATCCATATCGAGTCCTGCTGTCAGCGCCAAAGCCCCAGCCTCCTTCAAATTCTTGGCCATACCTTGACTCTTCAATTGCTGGATGGCAGCCCAATCCGAGACAACCATACCTGAGAAATGCCAACGATGACGAAGAACCTCTGTCAGCGTATAATAGTTAGCAGATCCAGGAGTGCCACTGATGTCATTAAAGCTACTCATGATAGTAGCTGCACCAGCCTTCACACCCATCTCGTATGGAGGAAGATAAGTATCCCATAGACTCTGGCGGGAAATCTCGGTATAAACATAGTCGCGACCTGCCTCAGAAGCTCCATAACCCACATAATGTTTCAAACATGCGGCAACAGACGTTGCTGCAGCAAGGCTGTTGCCTTGATAACCTTTCACGGCAGCCTGTGCAAACACGCCATTGGCATAGGGATCCTCTCCGTAGGATTCAGCCACACGCCCCCATCTTGGATCTCTGCTGACATCTATCATTGGAGAGAAAGTCCAGTCAACACCACTCATCCTGCACTCTTGAGCAGAAACCCTGCATCCTTGCTCCACTAATGCAGGGTTCCAACTGCAAGCCTGAGCTAATGGAATCGGGAAAATCGTACGAAAACCATGAATGGCATCATAGCCGAACAAAATAGGAATGCCCAAACGAGAATCCTCCATGGCATGACGTTGCATCCGATTTCGCAACTCCGGGTCAGTAGCAAAATATATCAAAGAGCCTATCTCTGCAGGGATGTTTTTCACCTCTACACCCTTATTATTCTCTATATTGTTGGTACCCAATGTATACTGATTGAGCTGCAAGACCTTTTCTTTTAAGGTCATACGTGACAAAAGATCCTCTACCCTGTTTTCCAAAGGGGCATGGGCATCTTTATATATCATCTTGGCTTTTGCTGAATTATTCGCCATCACTGGGCGAGCAATACATACGACCAACAGCCATATCATCATTCTCGATTGTATTCTCATAGGTCATGTGTTTATTTAATGTTCTTGTATTCTTGCTGCTTTTTCTGATAGTAGTCATGCATAACATACCAGGCTTTCTTGCGCTGTCCCTGATCTGAAACCAATCCCTTACGGTTCCAACCATCCTGATTGGTAGGATGAAAACGGAATGGCGACCTGAAGTCAAAAAGAACCCAAGGCGAGACACCAACTAAATTTGGAATATTCTCAAACATCCTCAAATTATCACGATAAAGTTTTGCCTGGTATTCCTCACTCCAGGAAGAAGCTACCGTATCGTCACCATGCTGGCCAAACAAGGCCTCGCCCCCAAACTCTGAAATAAGCAATGGCTTATGCACAGCTACTTTCCAAACACATTTGGCAGGTTCCAACGGCCATGGCGCATACCAGCCCATATATTTATTGACACCAATCATGTCCAATTGATTTACGAAGCTATCTTCCATCTCGAACAACTGCGAGTTTTCCTTGAAATATACATTATCGAAAGCGGCAACAAACAAGCGAGTGGTATCTACTTCCTTGCCAGCCTGCAGCAATTCGGTCAAAAAGGCATTTCGGGCATCAGAAGGTCGTGTCTCGTTTGCAATTCCCCAAAAGCAATCTGCGCAACGGTTTTGGTCTCTACGAATGGTTTCTTTCAACATTCTCTTTGCTTTATTTAAGGTTTCCTTATTAGAGAAATCTATGGCTTGCCAAACAGGTATTTCCTGCCAAAGCATGATGCCCATCTTCTCTGCCTTGCGAACGATATACTCGTTTTGCTGATAATGCGCCAAACGAACCATATTAACTTCTAAAGCTCTTGCCTCAGAAAGGAGCATCTCGGCATCACTTTCAGAGCAGGCTCTTCCCATACGTTGTGGTATTTCTTCGTGGAAAGAAATGCTACGCAAAAACACAGGTTTCCCATTGAGATGCACTTTAGTCCCCTTCACCTCCACATTACGGAATCCTATCATTTCTGTTACCTCATCGCACTGGGTTTTGATGTTTACTTGATATAACTTAGGCGAATCAGGACTCCAACGTTGTATCTTGGAAATCTTCAAATCTCCAGTTGCCATACCTGATGCATCTGTTTTCAACAGGAGACTGCGCTTCAATTCTGGTATTTCCACGCGTACATTCTGATTAGCAACATCCTCCGACAAAAAGACTTTTACATGTACCAAATCAGCACGATGCTTATCCAATTGAACAAAATAATCGCTAATATATTGCTTAGGCAAGGTAACAAGCATCACATCTCGAGTGATACCACCATAATTCCACCAATCAAAAGACAAAGCTGGGATGGCAGACTTCTGACGACGATTGTTCACCTCCACAACCAATGTATTATCCCCTTGCACCAAAGCATCTGTCACCTCCATTTGAAAAGGTGTGAACGAACCTTCGTGCTCTCCGATTTTTTTACCATTCAAATACACATTACAACGATAGCTGACACCTGCAAAATACAAGAAGCGCCGTTTGGCATCTAAAGCGTGGAGCTGAAAATGGCGGGCATACCAAACAGAGCCTTCGAAATACTTGAGTTCAGGAGATTGGGAATTCCAATCTCCTGGTACATTCAGGCGCAAACCTCCATCAAAAGCATATTCATAGAAATCGCTCTTACCTTGAGGCTTTTGGTTGAGGTACAATTTCATTTCTTCGCCTCTCTCATAAAGATCGGCGATAGCATTCCACTTTCCATTCAAGGATTCATATTGCCTACCATAGACATTAGAGATATATGTCTCTGCAGCAAAAGTCTCACCACAAAAGGAAACAAAACATATTAATAAAGCTACTATTTTTTTCATTTCTTAATCGTGTATTGGTAAATTGCAAATTGATTCTTCTCTGGCAAAGAGAAAGAGATTCGTCCATTCTCATCTACTTGAGAGACAAATGAGTCTCCTTGCCCAGCTATCTTCTCCAATTGAACATGCTCGCCAGGCGTCAACCATGTCTGCAACCAGGCCTTTTGTCTGTCGTTGTCCTCACGATAAACAATAAAATATCCTTTGTCCAGACAAGTCATAGACTGGAAGCCTGTCCAAGAACGTCCCGAAGGCTCATCCCCTATTGGCAAGATAACTCCCGAATGGAAGTCATGCTGTATCTTTCTGTAACTCTCTATCAGTGGGGAAACTTTATAGGCTTCCTGAGGCAGGTTGGATGCTTCCATCCATGCTAAAGGCTGAGCAGCAGCAGTAATGCCAAAAAGATAGTCAAAAGAGTAGCTCTTGGGAGCAAAAATATCATTGTCAGCATATTTATCAGCATTGCGCCATTTGTTCAAGAACTCTACCTGCATTTTTTCAGCAGGAACATAACGAGACAATTGCCACAAATTGCGCAAAGTACGATAAGGATAGTAGTTTCCCCAATCAGTATATCTATTCTCCAAAAAGATATTTCCATACTCATTCATAGAATGATATCCCCCACGTCTTCCTGCTGTGGCGTCCAAATTAAAGATAACGTGATGATCGGTTTCCAATGCTACCTTGTCAAAAAGATGGCGCAAATTCTCTTCTGCTTGCTTTGTAGGAATCTGCAAACCATCTATCTTGAAGCACTCTATGCCGTATTGACGATATAAAGACACAATAGCCTGGGCATCCTTCTCCCAATCGGAAAAATCATTTTGTACACTTGGATTAAACCACAAGCCGATACGGATACCCAACTTCTTTCCTTTCTTCACTATATTTTTCAATCCATGAGGAAACTTCATAGGATTAGGTGTCCAATAGCTGTTGTCCTTCCAAATATCCTTGAAAGAGCCTCCTTTTGTCTTTGAGTTAGGACTTTTACCACTCTGCCAGCCGTCATCCAACTGGAAAACAGTAATACCCAACTTGGCTGCTCTATCTAATTCGCGCATACAAAACTCCTCGTTGATTTTTTCATCTTGGCTTCTGTCTCCCCAAGTGTTGAGCATAATCATCTCATCTGAAGAAGATTTTTCCTTTCGCAGTTGTTTTTGGTAAGTTCGCAAAGACACCAATGCCGCTCTCTCCTCACCATGAAATACGCCAAGCACACATCCATACAGACGAGTCCATGATTCCTTCTTTATGTCGGCAGAAGAGACTCCAGGACTGACAACCATAAAGTCATTAAAATCTGTGATAAAGTCGGAACCAGTATAATGCAACTGTGTACTTGAAGAAGGAGACTCTTTCAAAAAAAAGAAGCCATTATCAGTCAATTGGTCCTTGGCAAACAACAGATTACCCCTACATCCGCTCTTGCGATATGGAATGAAATTACGCTCAAAGACCAAATTGTCATTCCAATCAGTATAATCCAAAAACTCAACGGCCTTTGTCTGCCAATGCTTACCAAACAACTGAATGCGGTCTAATGTTGGAGTTTTCAATTCCGTCACCATATCCTCTGCTGACTCAATATTTTTTCTATCAACATTGGATACATCAGCAACAGACTTCAACTTCTGCATAGTACCTTTAAGATAAGTGGTACATGCCAAGGCAGGAGTATTCTCATAAACCTTGAAGACACGCTTTACTGATAATGTACCCTGATCGTAACAAACAATCACTTCAAGATGACTTGGTTGCACACCATCAGAAAGAACCCATTGCGATGACATTTTTCCATTCCTTGCATCACCTTGAGCTATGGCAAAGTCTGGACGCTCACCACGAGCCTGCATGCAAGTTCCATGCAGTTTATCTGTCAAGGCTATCGTTTTCAATGCTCCATGATTCCACAAGAAACAGCGCTCCATGTAAGAGTTTCCTATGCGAAGGGTATCTTTATTCAAAATGGCATAACTGCTCTTCACTGCTTTTACAGAACACCATGCCATTGAGAATAATAGCAAAATGAATAGGTTTTTTCTCATAATAATTAATGATTGATAAAAGCACGAGGCTTATCCAAAAATCTATTAGGTTCATTAAAACGCTGAGTGTCGGGTACATCTTTCTTACCCAAACCATCCTGCATCAACACTTTTAGCTCCGGCAAATGATGACGATACACGTCTCTTGGCATAATACCATATTGATGGCAAAGACCAGCAGCCATTCCTACAACCTCTCCCATCATACCCGTGGTTCTCATAACCCTTACCGTACCCAGAGCCACATGAGTACAACTGATATTCCTACCAGCCATAAAAAGGTTGTTCACATTGCGGGAATACAGACAGCGATAAGGCACTGCATAGGGATAGATCCATCGATGTATGGTTCGTGTCTTAAATTCATTGCCAGGGAAATGAATACTATTAATACTGTCCGCAAAATGCAAGTCAATGCTCCAACTTGTTGTAAAAGACGCATCCTCGTGCAATACATTCTTGTTGATATCTTCCTCTGACAAAACGTAATCTCCTAACAGACGGCGTGACTCTCGCTTGCCCGCGATATAACCCACCCACGCCAAGGAACGATTGTTGAATTTTTTCTTTTCTACAGAATGATTCTTCAAAAAGCTCCAGTTAGAGTAAATAACCAAAAGTCCATAGTCTCTGATTCTTTCAGCTTCCGTTATCTGGTTTTTATTCATACCTGTTTCCCAGGTCCACTCTCCTTTAGTTACAGTTTCCTTATTCGTTTCATTGAAGTTTACACCATAACAAAACTCTGGGAACGAGACCTTATTATCCTTCAACTCTGAATACCACTGGATAGAGGTACCCATAACGACGGAATCAGCTTTAACAGGTGCCAAGGACTCATGATATTCGCCTTGTGCCTCACGTCCCATTCTCCAATCAGCTCCAGCCATATAACCAATCGTACCATCTCCTGTACAATCGCTAAAAATGGGAGCAGAAAGACAGAGTTCCTCACCGGTAGTAATCTGACGAATCACTACAGACTGAATAAGGTTCCCTGTCGTCTTGACCTTTACTGCACGGTAAGAAGGATAAAGTGTTATATTTTTCTCGGCAAGAATAAAGGAATCTTTCTTGGTATCTTCATAGAAGTTTCCGGGCTGAGCATTACCACCTTTAGAATGTCCAAACTCACGAATCATTCTTCCCAATCCCTGATTGGGCTTCATCTCTATTGTTCCTCCTAAATGTACGCGTACCTCTGAAGAATTATTACCTCCTAAAACAGGACGGTCATTGACTAAAGCCACTTTACAGCCCAATCGGGCGGCAGAAGCGGCAGCGCACATACCTGCGATACCACCACCTATCACGACAAAATCGTAGTTCTTCTGCTTGAAAGTGGCCTGTGGATGAAGACGATTGCGAAGTAGTTCCGTTGCCTTTGTATCAAGTCCTACCGGAGACTGAGCCTCATCGGTTGTCATATAGACAGCATCACAACGGCCCTCAAAACCTGTCAAGTCATGCAAAGCCAAACTGTTTGTACCTGTCTTGAGCCTCATCTTACCAACTTTTTGCCATTGCCAGTCCTTTCCTTCAGCGCCCAATACCTTAGAAATGATTTTTCCATTAACAGACAAAGAAAAGCGACCAGGCCCTGACTTTTTGCTCCAAGGAGCAGTCCAATTGTATGTCCTTACATATATATAGTAGAGTCCTCCTTCTTTCACGTGGATAGTAGTCGTAGCATCATCCACAGGTTTACCCATTCCATGTGCCAACAAATAAGAAGAGCCCATCTGGTCCATAAATTGCTGATCAACAACCCAACCTCCCTTCTGGTGGAAGCTCTCTGCTTCCACCAGAATTTCAGTAGCCTCCACCATAAGGGAGCTTAAGAACGCAATTATCGTTATGAGGAATTTCTTGCACATATATACTTTTTCATTATTTAATAGTTACATCTGAAAGTTTTACCCATCCATCTGCTGTCTGATATTCATCTCGTGCAGAAATATAAATGCCTATATTGTTGTCCTTTGTTGTATCTACTATGCCTACAGCCCAAGTATATTGACCAGAAGTAACACCTTCCAATGTAATCTCTGTACTGTAAGTATGAGGCTTACCCTTCACCCAATCTGAAACTTTTGGCGAAGCATCAACAAAGACCTTTACAGGTTTCTCTGTATTCTTGTCCAACAAGGCAAATGCCACCTTGAACTTCTGGTTCCACTGAGGCAGATTGGTAGGACAATACCCCCAACCCAAGTTAGACCAACGGTGTGTCAAGGTAACCTTGCCGCCAACAGAAGCGTTCTCGGGAACAGACAATTTGTCTGGATAAAGGCGATAGCCGCCTTCTGCTATGAAATCTTCCACCAAATTGTATGCAGTATTAAACCAAGAATGAGTTTCGCCAGCTTGTGGATTGTTGTTGAATCGGAAATCCATCATATTCACATTAGCACCCTTGGCCTCATCAAACTCACCTTTTCTCACCTCTTTATAATCAGCATAACCATCGCCCTTGATAGAACCACCATGAGATGACTCAACCCAACCGCCTTCCATAATAAATGGACATTGATAGCGATAAGTAGTTGCGATGCCGCGCTCCCAATCCTTGTAATATTGTTTCATACCAAATGCATCATGACGAAGGCCAAAACCTTTCTTGACGGCTCTTTCTATCAACTCGGCAGAATCATCAGTAGGAGCTCCATCAAACTCCTTGCTGCTCAAAAGACAACGATGATAGTTGATGAAGATAGGAACCTTTGTGAAAGTTTGCGACATCAAGTCGGTAATCCACTCAAACACTTCATACTTCACTTCCTTCTCCGTTTTCTTCTCAGACTCGTTTGGAGTGTCAACAGCCCAATATCTCAAGGAATGGGTTTCTCCCCATTTGCCCAAGCCAAATCCGCTCACATAATTGGTCACATCTGGATCATTGTACTTGGCTGCAAAATCTTTCAAGAACTTGGCATATTTCTCCTGGAATATAGGATCGTCAGGGTAAGGCGACCATACCTGCACGCTTCCCGTAGTTGTCACATATCCCTTGCAACCAGCTTCTTTCACATAGTTTGGAGTAAAATTATAATGCTTGTCACGGCTATCAACCACAAAAGTAAAAGCCAGTTTCAAGTTTCGTTCTTTGGCACCATTTACCAACATTCGGAATCTTCTGGCAGGCTCTGTGTCTACACCGTCTTGCCAAATATAAACTCCTTCTTCAGGATTGAAGTCACTCCAAGCACCACGGATATAACAGGTTGTACCATAATCCGACACTTTCACAGGACCTACAGAAGACTCAAAGTTATCATAGATATCCCAAAAATTATCCATCATTCCACTGCCGATACCCGTATAGATATTCCAACCCTGCAATGGGTTACGGAGGAACTTATAACGCTCTGGCTTGATATTCACAACCTTGTTACCAGAAATATTCCAACTATAATCAGTCGTTCCCAGATCATCGCTGTCGGAACATGAAGTTCCGACAACGAGAGATGAAACGATGAGTGCCAATGACATAATCGTCGTTTTGGCTCCTGACATATATTTTTCCATTTGCATAATTATCTAATATTATTGATTATTTCTTATCAAATAAAACTGTGTTGTTTCTCACATTCACCACAACAAAGTTGCAGCCCTCAGGAATAATAAAGTAAGCATAGCGGTTATGGCTCTGACCTTCTACCGTTTTCTCTTCTACACCCAACTTGGCTGTAATGTAACCATTATGGTCATTACGCTTTGCATCGGCAGTAGAACCAAAAGCATACACATTATTATTCTGGTTATCTACGACAAACTTCACCGAAGCCTGTACGACATTTCCGCGTTCATCCTTTTGTGAGCTACGAGGGAGCGCATCACCTTTATATACAAACACACAAGGATCTGCTAAGCTTGGGTACAGATTGAACTTATCTTGATAGCCAGTGAAGGCACCTGGATCATGATCAAAAGCATTGAACGTACCATACATATACAACTTTTCTATGGTTGTCTTATAAGGGTTGATGTGCTGAGTGGTGTTGTTCCAACTAACCGTTTTTGGCTGTAAATCAGTCTTGTCGGAATATATGGTAACAGTCTTTTCTTCTTTATTCAGAACGATGCGATATACGCCAGAACTTGGAATAGTCCAATAACGGGATGCCTCTGCAGTATGTGTCGTCACCTGAGTGAACGACGAAGAGTGACCATCATTGATATCATGGTTACCTTCCTGCATTGGAACTGCAGACATCTTCTGTTCTCCTTCGAAAGTGAACGGAATATAAAGACTACCAGAAGACAGTTCTCCACGCCAAGCATATAAGTTTTCATTCTCCAGAGTCTGGGTCATTTCAACTTGCTCACCAACAGCCGAACCTGCCAAGAATACCTGATCAGCCTCAACAACAGCACCAGCTGCAACAATCTTCACTGTTCGGTTATTCATGTTGATTGTGATGCGATAAGTATCAGCTTCAGGAATAATCCAATAATTTGCTTCAGAACGGTCACTGATTACAGCAGGCATCTCTCCCAAAGTGGGAGTTGCATCAACTGTTTCCGGTCCAATAGCATTCTCCTCATCTCCGAAATGAACAGGGAAATTAATCTTACCGGCATTCAACTTACCTGTATAGGAGTAAACAGTACCATCATTGTTGGCCTCGAGTCGTACGTCCTCATCACCGACAGCAGTACCACCCATAAACAATTCGTCTGCACTAAACTGCTTAGGACCATAAGTCTTTACATTCACTTTTGCCGTAGCTATATCAGGTATCACCAGACGAGGGCCCTCAAAAGAAGCGGTGACAGTAAACTGCACTTCACGAATGGTACTGGTAAGTTGACCAAAATGATTGACCAAAAGTTCCTGCAATTGCTTGTTAGTATAAGTACGAGAAAAATGGCCATCATCCTCATATTCCACTATCTCATCAGCAGTACTTCCAGACACACGCATCTCATACTTATAGGTGGTTATATAATCATCACCATAATTGTGAGCTGTTGTCCAGTCTAATGTCAATGCTGTAGCATCAGGATTATTCTCATCCAATTTGACAAATTCACCCGATGGCTGAAGTTCTATAACCGACTGATTTCTTGAATAAGAGTTGTCTATATCTTCATTACAAGACACCGTGAACATACTCATAGAAGATACCAGCAGCCATACTATTACTTGATTTATATTTTTTGTTTTCATCTGTAAATCTCTTTATAAAATCTATTACACAATGAACGATTTGAAGGGAGGGAATAATCCCGGCTTAGTAACCAGGATTATTTGTAAGATTAGGGCACAATTCCATATCATGTGTAGGAATTGGCCAGAGGTATTCTCTGTCTGGGAAAGAACGCTTGGCACCCGTTGTACAATAACCGGCATTGAAGAGGGCAGAAAAATCTGCCAAACCATCTTCGTCTATCTGCGGTGTCATTCCCCAGAACCAAAGTCCCTTCTCTACAACGTTCTTCAACAAATCATCCGGCTGAAGCATGATGTAATTATAACCATTGAGAGCCTTTGATGCCAACTTCCATCTCATCAAGTCCTGCAAACGGGAGTTTTCCATTGCAAACTCCATACGGCGCTCTATACGAACAGCCTTTCTCAATTCCTCCTGAGAGCCCATTTTTACTGCAGGATATGCAGAAGTTTCCGAAACATCCACTCCGTATGCACGGGCACGAACCATATTGATAGCCTTGAGTACGGAATCATCTATCTTATTTTGCTCAATCATAGCCTCCGCATACATCAAGAGCACGTCGGCATAACGCATGATGATATAGTCTTGTTCTACCTTCAAACCATTCTCCAACCAAGAGGCATCAATACCCTTTTTCCATAACAAACCCGTATAGGAAGCATATTGGTTAACCTTACGAGTATCTTGATTTGACTGGGTTTTGCCCGTGGTATAGTTCATAATGGTAGTTGCTGCAGGACTTGGGTCATACTCAAAACCGCAATGTTCTGTATTGAAAGCCACAATGGTCATGCCACAACGAGGATCACGATTCTTAAAAGGATTACGAGGGTCAAACAATGGTGACTCATCAATAGGCAAACCATCGGTACAGAGATAAGATGCCAGCAAATCCCAGGATGGATTGTATGAACCATACCCACCTGCATTACGTGGAAGACCATTCTTCACAATCCAAGAATCCAAAATGACATCATTCTCTATAGAGCGAGGTAAGACGAAAACCTTTTCTGGATTTACCTTAGTGCTTTGCTTAAACAACTTGGCATAATCAGGCTCCAAAGAATAAACACCTAAGTCCATACAGGCCTTTGCGGATTTTTCCGCCATCTCATAATCACCCATATAAAGTGCAAAACGAGCTTTCATTGCCATCGCTGCACCTTTGGTAAAATGAACGGGAGCACTTTGACCATATGATACAGGAAGGCCTTCGATTGCCTTATCAAAATCTGCATACACAAGAGGGATCAACTCCTCTTTTGAACGACGCCCTTTCTGTTCTGCCTCTGTAATCGTTTCTGTCCTCTCCAAATAAGGAACATCACCATAGAAGAAGATCAAATCGGCATATTTGCATGCACGAGCAAAACAAGCCTCACCTGTATAACGGTCTATCACCGACTGAGCCACGTTTCCCTCTGCTTTATGTATATTTTCCAACATCGTGTTGGCACGGGCTATCAGCTTATAGCTCTGCTCCCACAAGGCGTAAACCTCATACTGCTGTCCATTCATGGTACCATCAAGGATTGTACCCTTACTACCTGGGTTTCGGTTCTGCAGACGATAGGTAGTATTGTCACACCACTGCTCAGAAGAGTTTAATGGTTCTTGCCAATAACCCAATATGTAAAACTCATTAGCCGCCAAAGACAACTCAGTCTCATTTGTGTACCAGGAAGCTGTATTACCTTGAGACTTTGGCACCAAATCCATACTTTCACAAGAGACCAATGCCAAGCTCAAACCTGCTAAAAATATCTTAACTTTCATATTCATTTCATTTAAAAATTAACTTGAACACCTACAACTAAAGATGTAGTGATAGGATAAGCACTTGTACCCATTTCCGGATCCCAGCCCTTAGGATAATTGCTGATACAGAACAAATCTGATCCACTGATATAGAGACGGGTACGGTCTATTCCCACAAACTTTGTCCATGTCTTAGGAAGCGTATAACCCAAGGTTACATTCTTAAGACGGAAATAGGAACCATTAAACATCCAGTAGCTGGAAGTGGCATAGTTGTTATCTTTGCTCACATTAGAGAGGCGTGGATACTTGGCACTTGCATTCTCTGCATCAGTGTTGAAAGGACTCCAGTACTTGCCTTCAATGATTGCTGGCACATTGCCATAATTGTGTCTGAATGGCTGCACCATCGCCTGGTCAAGATAAGCGTTCTGCTTGCCAATTCCCTGGAAAGCAATGTTCAAATCGATGCCCTTCCATGAAGCACTCAAGTTGCCACCATACTGATAACGAGGAAGAGAGTTGCCTAAAGGCACTCTGTCGTACTCTGGAGAGATCTTACCATCTGGCACGCCATCAGGACCACTGATATCGCGGTATTTCAAGTCACCTACAGTCACCGAGCTACTCGTTCTTGCAGAGTTTTTTACCTCATCTTGTGTCTGATAGATACCATCGCAAACATAGCCGTAGAACTCATTAAACAAGACCCCTGCTCTTTTAACCTTTCCACCAGAAATAATGTCAGAGTTGTTCAAATAATCAATCTTAGACAAATAGTCAGAGAAGTTAAGACCAACACTGTACTTGAAATCACCAATATGATCTTGCCAACTTACATCAATGTCATAACCATGTGTTGACATCTTGCCCGCATTGGTATTAGGACTGTTGTAACCCATCGTGTAAGGTATCTGGATGGCAAGCAACATATCTGTTGTCTTTTTCCAATAATAATCAAAATTGATATGCAGACGATTGTTCAAGAAATTTGCATCAAAGCCTAAGTCCGTACTGGTAGTAGTTTCCCAGGTAATGTCTTCCACTGCCAATACTGCAGGGCGAGCTGTAGATCCAGAAATAACACTTCCATCGGCCATATAGAATAAGGTACTGCCAAAATTCATCAAGGCTATGTATGGGAAATAGTTGCTTCCGATACGTTCATTACCCAACTTACCCCATGAAGCGCGCAATTTCAGATAAGACAACCAAGGCAAGTTTGCCTTTTGCATAAATGGCTCTTCTGACATTACCCAACCGGCAGAGAAAGAAGGAAATGTTCCCCAACGATAATTCTTTGCAAAGCGTGAACTTCCATCACGACGCACATTGGCTTGAAACAAATAACGGTTGGCATAAGAATAGAGCAAACGTCCAAAGAAAGAGTTGGAAGTATATTCTGCTCCTGTACCGCTATTGGTCTGAAAATCTTCTGAACCGATGTTCAAAAAAGGATAATTTGTCAGTTCATACTGATCGCGTGCAGCAGACAAATTCTCGCTTTTCATATAATAGTTCTCAAAACCAGCCATTACCGTGATGTCATGCTTTCCAAAAGTACGCATATAGTTGGCCAGCAACTGGCTTGTGACATGCCAATTGTCGTTACGTCCTTCAGTAAGTTTGTTGGTGGCATAAAGAGAACCTGCATCCAGATAGCCTCCGATGACATCAGGGTCGTCAGGCAGGGTGTACCAACAAGCCAACTTAAACTGCTTACTCTTTTGATAATTGATGAAAGGAGAAATTACAGCCGAAAGACTCAGACCTGTCAATGGTTTATAAGTCAAGGAACCTTTACCAGACAACTGTGTACTATGAGAAACCGTACTACCACCATTCTTCAACAGTCCGTAAGGATTGGAACCACTCTTTCCTGAGGCGATACGACCATCACTCCACAGGGCAGGATAAATAGCTGGCATCAGACGCATTGTGCTGAATGGATCATAAATCTGATTACGGCTCTTGGCATGACGAATGCTCACATCCAAGGATGCGCTCAATTTCTTATTGATATTAAAATCGTTGTTAGCACGGAACATATAACGTTGGAAACCACGACCATCGTAAAGACCATCCACCTCGTCATAAGTCAAGGTTGCTACAGATTTCACCGCCTTGTTTCCACCAGACACGGTCAAAGAGTGAGTCATACGAGGCGCACTACTGTTCAATATTAAACCTTGCCAATCAGTTATTGGATAATTGTTGGGATCCGTCTGATTGTATTTCACCCAATTCTTGGTCTGGTCTGCAGTAAATACTTGAAAGAAACCACCAGAAGGATTGTCGTTATACTGTAACTCGTTGTTCATTTCCAAATAACGGGTCACACCAACCATACTGGGCTGTCTGGTACGGATCTCCCATCCAAACTCAGCATTATACTTCAAATCTATCTTACCCGTATCATTGCCACGCTTTGTGGTGACAAGAATAACTCCTGCGGCGGCCTTTGAACCATAGATACTTGCTGCGGCGGCATCCTTCAACACAGAAATGCTCTCCACATCATTGGCATTCACATAGTCCAATGTGCTTTCCACACCATCCACAATAACCAAAGGGCTTGATTCACCAATGGTTGTGATACCACGCACACGGATGCTGCTCGCACCAGAACCTGGCGCAGAAGAATTACGAGATACCGTCACACCAGAAAGAGAACCTTGCAATGCGTTTGAGAGCATTGTCGTGCGCTTGTTGACCAATTCGTCACCCTTGACAGCAGCAACAGCACCTGTCAGATCCTTCTTCTTCACTGTACCATAGCCAATCACCACAAGCTCGTCCAAGCTGTTGGTATTCTCCTGCAACTCTACATCATATTTACTCTTAGAGCCACTAATCTTCACCGTTTGGTCATTAAAGCCAATATAGCTCACCACCAATTCTGCCCCAGAAGGAACATCTAACTCGAAATTACCATCAATATCGGTAACGGTGACGATGTTGGTACCTTTTACTTTCACTGTGGCACCTATCAATGGTTCATTGTTGCCATCGCCAACCACACCCTTAATTTTTCTGGCTGCAGTTCTCTTACTTTCCTTCTGAAGCGTTTGCTTGTTAACTTTCTCGCCTAAGGAGATGGTAACTTGGCGGTCATTGATGTGATACTTAAGTCCTGTCTGCGAACAAACAGCAGCCAAGATGTCTTCTACAGATTTGCCTTTTGTTGCAACATTGACTTTTTTTGCCAAAAGGTTCTTTACATGCTGATCATACACAAATACATACTTGCTATGACGCTCAATGTAATCAAAGACCTGCTTCACCGTAGAATCGTCTGCCTTCAAAAGCATAGTTTCCCCTAATTCGGTTAACGAAATGTTTGAAGCTTGTAACGACACAACCGGGAATGACAGTAACCCTGCCAAACATAGCATTCTCATGCCTGTGCCCGCTTTTCCAACAATAGTAGTTAGGTTCATAAGCTTATTTTTTTTAGTTATTATGATGATTAATTAATTTTTATTGTTCCTAATCTGAGCCATCCATTCCTTAGGCTGTTCTGGTCGACCGCCATAACTATTCCAGGCTCATTCCGTTGAGTAGTATCTACCAATGCTACTTGCCAGGTATAGGTTCCCTTAGGAATGCCCTGTAAGCTGACAGATGTGATATATTCTCCGTCCTTTCCCTTTATCCACTGCGAGAGGTCAGAGTCTTTCACCACAAAATACTTCACCCTGTTTCCTGCCTGATCACTCAAGGAGAAGCAAACCTTGTACTTTTGGTTCCATTGTGGTATATTGGTAGGACAATAGCCCCATCCCAGATTTCTCCATTGATGCTGTATGCTAACCATTCCATTTTTATCAGCCTTATCTGGAAGGACTATT
Source organism: Clostridia bacterium (assembly GCA_963587495.1). Classification (GTDB taxonomy): domain Bacteria; phylum Bacteroidota; class Bacteroidia; order Bacteroidales; family Bacteroidaceae; genus Prevotella. The sequence goes on from CAVACC010000042.1 coordinate 22,610, forward strand.
TTCACAGGATAAAGACGATATCCACCTTCTTGTGTGAATCTTTTTATCAGGTCGAAACATTTGCCAAACCAAGAACGGGTCTCATCATTGATACGCAGATCCATCATGTTGACATGTGTCTCCTCGCCAATTTCATACTCCCCTTTTCTTACGTCCTCAGAATGTCCTTCTCGATACTTGCCACATGGGTCTATCCAATAGCGATGATGAGCCTTGGTAATCCATCCTCCCTCAAAGATGATGGGACGTCGGAAGAACCACTCCTTTGCAAAATTCTTTTCCCAATCCTTATAATACCCAGTCATTCCAAAAGCATCATGGCGGAGGCTGTATCCTTTGGCTATCGCTTCCTCCAGCATTTGCTTACTATGAAGATTTGGAGCTGCCCAACTCAGCGTATCACCTACAAGTCGATGATAGTTAATCAAAATTGGGACTTTCTTAAAAGTACGACTATACAAGTCGGTTATCCAGTTGAAAACTTGTTGTTTATTATTATATTCTTGATACCTTACCGCATGCGACTCTCCCCATTTTCCCAATCCATAGGCATCTATAAAATCTACTGCATCTGGATTATCGAAGTAATTGGCAAAAGCCTGAATAAACTTGCCGTATTTTTCCTGAAACACAGGATCGTCAGGATATGGCGACCAAATTTTTGGATTGTTGGGGTCTTGGAAGCCTTTTGCTCCTGCCTCTTTTACATAAATAGGAGTATTCTGTCCTTGGTCTCTGCTGTCCACAACGATGCGGAAAGCCAGACGGAGTTTTCTTTTCCTTACACTTTGCAGAAGTTTGCTGATGCGGGAATCTTTATCCAACCATTGGTATTTTCCTTCTTCTGGTTCCAAAGAACTCCAACTGGTACGCAAGTAGCATGTACTCGCATAGTCAGACACCTTGACAGTCTTACCTTCTCCCACAGGCATGGCATCATATCCTTCCTTTGCCCAGAAATTTTCATCCCAGGTCCTTCCTAAATACATAACCCACCCCGTAAGCGGATTTTTCAACACATGCACTGTATCAGGTTCAAAACAGTACACTCTCACTTTTGCCTGCATAGGAAATTCTCCAAAAAGCATGGCAAAAAGCATGATGATTTGTAAAATATACTTAAATTTCATACACAATTTAGGTTTTTGTGATACAAAGTCCCCTTACCCATAGAAGGGCACTTTCTTTGCTAAAAAATATTAATGTTTTATTAATTGGTTACTATATAGATTTCGCCGTTTTTCCGTATGGTCTTAATCTTTACCATTCCCTTGATAGTTTTCAGGACATCCATAACCGAATCCTGCAACACAAGTTTTCCATATAATGGCGTAGAATTGACATGATTACAAACTATTTTCACGCCATAATACTGGCTAAGCATCTCTGCTATATCATTCACACTTTCGCCTTGCAACGTCAACACGCCATCCATCCAAGAAGTATAATCCTGTGCATCTACCTGCGTCTTTTCCACAAAAGACCCATTCTCGACAACAACCTTTTCAGATGGCTTCATGCGCACCAGGTCTTTGTTATCAGTAGTAATCTCTACGGAGCCTTGTGCCAACACCACACTTGACTTACGGTCATCATAATTGGATATATTAAAACGTGTACCCAACACCTTGACTTTAAATTTTCCACTATTCACAACAAAAGGATGCTCAGCATCATGAGCCACCTCCAAATAAGCTTCTCCCTTTATCGAAACCTCGCGTCGTTCAGCGCCCTGGAACGTTTTAGGATAACTTAGTGTTGTACGAGAGTTTGCCACAAGTTTGGTGCCATCAGAAAGCATGATAGTCATTTTCTCTCCCACAGGCACAACTACATGTTGCATCTCCACCAGCTTTTTACTATAAGCTGTTAATGTCTCAACACGGTGAGTATCTAAAATCTTCCAAACACCCAGGCAAACGAACGCCAACAAAATACAAGCTGCAACTGACATACGAACCCATTGGCGACGATGCGAGCGGCGCTGTTCATCATGAATCTTCATGAATGTCTTCTGCTTAATCGAGTTTGTATCCATTTTTTGGGGAAAAGAATGTTCTACGAAAGACTTCAATTTGAGGTCCTCCACAGAGTCATCATATTTATAATTATTAATATTATCTTCCATTTTCTATTGTTCTTATTATAAGAGACGCTTTCCTTATTTACATCTATAGGTGCATCTCTCATTTTTTTCCTACTTTTAGCAAAAATCAGCCATGTTTCAACTTCTTTTTCAAAGTGTTCATTGCGAAACCAATATGATAATTGACTGTTGCAAGAGATATGTCCAACATTTCTGCTATCTGCTGATATGGCACCCTCTCAATCTTTGCCAAGAAGAAAACGTGTTTACATTTCGGCGGCAATGCCTCTATGGCCAACTGAAGAGACCTCATCTCTTCGACCGAAATCATCTGGTCAGCAGGAGTCTCTGTCACAGGAAAACAAAACTGGGTCATTTCGTCCATAGAAATATCCAGATGTCTCTTTTTTTCTTTCCTGAGATAAGAAATTGATTTACGATAAACCAGAGTGTTGAGCCAGGCTTTCATATTCTCAACTTCTACTATCTTTTTTCTGTTTTTCCAAACCTCGAAGAAAACATCACTGACTATTTCCTCCGCCATCTCCTTATTATACAGTATTCCGTATGAATGGTAATAAAGTCCATCCATATATCTGTTCATAAAACTGTTAAAGGCGAGCTCATTTCCTTGAGCAATCAGTAACATTTCTCGTTCCAGATCTTCCATTCTTCAGTTATTTAGGTTAAAATAGGTCTATCCTAAAACTTTAGGGCACCCTTTCACCAATAGAGACGCAAAGGTATCAAAAATATATAAGTTAAAAACAAAGAAAACATCATCTTTTAATCTTTTTAACATTATATTGAATTGCCGTAACTACTCAGCACCCATATTGTCATGAGTTGTTACGTTAATACTGTGAGTCAACGTGTATTATTAATTAAGCTTAATGACTTGCTTTATTCTTAGTCATGTAACCTCATCATGCCATTCTGCCCATCATGATGAGCATTTTTGCCCATAAGGATGAGCAAATTTGCTCATCCTTATGGGTAAAAATGCCCGTACTATTGGGCAGAAATGCCCAAAGCCTTGGGGAACCTTGGGCAAAAAGCATGATGACACTCCATATCATAGCCTATTGTGGTTTAACGATTTTAGTTGACCACTTTTAGTTTTATTTGTAAGACGAGTTGACTCAGTTAAAACTTATTTATAATTCACGTTGACTTTCCTGAAACTTAGTCATATTTTTA
>CAVACC010000043.1:0-25481 GCA_963587495.1 Clostridia bacterium
ACTGACAGCATTTTCATTCGTTTTTCCAAAAATAGGCATCTTTTTCAGTGCCCTCTACGGTGACAGTGGCACCAATAACTGGTTCTCCACTGTTGTCGGTAACATTTCCACTTGCCTCTTCGACCTGGGCGAATGATACCGCACTGACGAGCAACAAACAGATGCTCATCAAGAGAGTTTTCATTTTCTCCATGTAAATAAAGGTTTTGTTAATAGTAATTCCTATTTATTGTTTATTCAAATTTCTGGCAGCAAAGATAGCAAATCCCTTATTAACAACAGAGAAAAATTCGTTCATCACATGGCAATTATGTTACATGCAACGATTTTATAGTATTTCGTTCATTTATATGACTCCTGTTTCACAGGGTATTAGAATAATCAGCACAAGTTGGAATAATGATAGGAAACAATTCTTTCAAGTACCAACAAGATTCTGGAGAGCATATAAAGGATAAATATCTATGGTGCAATCCCCCTTTGTGAATCGTCCAAAATTTTCGAGCGAAGTACGAACAGCATGCGTGATGCCTTTCGCTTCGACAAAAGAATAAAGACTCTTCATGCCTCCTTTTACTTCAGCTTTGACCTCGATGGGTAAGATTTTCATATCCTTTGCCAGAATGTAATCGACTTCTGCCAAGGCTCCTCTGGCCTCACGCATCCTGATTTACGTGATAATCAACACTTTAGATGCTAAAAATGCTAAAAAGCAAAGATATAATCAACCGTTTTTTGACAAAAGTCAAAGATATAACCAACCGGTTTTTGACAAAAGTCAAAGATATAACATACCGTTTTTTGATAAAAGTCAAAGATATGTCTGTTCGTGTATCTTATCCAAAAGACTATTGTCCCTTAACTTCCCGAACGACCGAAGGGAATGATAACTTCTTTAACTTCCCCCTAACTTCCCTGTGTCAGTCTCTCAACTCTGTCGGATTGATGCCGAACTGCTTCTTGAAACAAGCAGAGAAGTAACCGGGAATGGCGAAGCCCACCTCGGCAGCCACCTCACTGATGGTCTTGTCGGTTTGCTTCAGGAGCGAATAGGCTTTTTGCATACGCATCTCTCTGAGCACCTCGGCAGGAGTCTTGCCAGTAAGCGCCTTCACTTTGCGGTACATCTGCACCTTGCTAAGACTCAGTTCTGAGCCCAAGTCGTCCATGCGAAGGTTGGCATCACCGATATGCGACTTGGCAGCCTTCTTGAACCGCTCCAAGAACATACGCTCTCCTGGTTCATCGGTCTGTATGTCTTCTGCCGAAAGCATCTGCTTGGCCTCATCATTCTTTCTCTGCCGGCGCGCCTGCAGAAGGTTGGATATGCGTACGAGGAGCAGATGGTCGCTGAAGGGCTTGGTGATATAGGCGTCAGCACCATGCTCATAGCCCTCGATGCGTTGCGACTCCTCGCTGCGGGCGGTAAGCAGAATGACAGGAATATGACTGGTCACCTCATCCTCCTTGATCTTCGAACAGAAGGTGAGTCCGTCCATCACAGGCATCATCACATCGCTGACAATCAGATCGGGCACACTCTCCTTTGCCAAGCGCAGACCATTCTGTCCATCCGAAGCCTCGATGACATAGTACTGACCGGCAAGGAGCACACGCAGATAGCTGCGGATATCCTCATTGTCGTCGACGATAAGAATGGTGGACAGTTCCTCCACATCTTGCTGCAGCAACATCTGATGGCGACTGTCGCGAAGCACATGCTGAGAGAGTTCCTTCTCGCAAGACTCATCTGCCGAAGCCTGATTCATGGCATCTACCTGTTCCTTGAAGTTGAGCACATCGGCGGTCAAGGTTTCCAACTGTCCCACGTTTCGCGACACCACCTGCAGCAGCATCTTCTGCTCCTCGGTATAATTGTCCGCCTGCATCAGCCGGTTCAACGGTCCTGACACCAAGGTCAGCGGAGTGCGGAGCTGATGACTGACATTGGTAAAGAAGGCTATCTTATCGTCAGCCATCTGCTTGCGCTGTTCGTTGAGCTTCTCCTTTTCCCGACGCACTTTACGACGATAGAATATCATGATGAGCAGCAACAACACCACAGCAACAGCCAGGATACTGATAATCTTCTGCCATCGGTACATCTTCATATATTCGTTGATGCTCGAATAGATGGTATTCAGGTCGGCGGTCTGGCCTTCTATCTCCTTGTACTGCATGTCTATCAACTTGGCATTCTCGGCTGTGACAAGTGCCGACTGAAAATAGTTCATACGCTTGTAGGGCTTGCCCTGCAGGATGTTCATCGCTAAGGGAACGATGGTCTCGCCCTTGGTAGGATAGATATACGAGGCTGTCATCACGCCCTTGGCCACAAGGTCTACTCCCTGGTTCTCGCCAGGCAGTCCGTCGATACCCACAAAGAGCATCTGCTTCTCGCGGTTCTTCTCCTTGGCTGCCTGTTGCGCACCCCAAGCCTCTGCATCATTATGCCCGAAGACTGCATCAACAGGCTTGCCTGCATCCATATACTGGCGCATCAACTTCTTGGCACCAGCCAGGTTCCAGTCGCCTTCCAACGTCACTACCTGTATCTGCGGAAAGGCTTTCATGCCCTGCATAAATCCGCGATGACGGTCGGCAACAGGTGTGGAGCCACGCTCGCCCGTTATCTCAACGACCGTTCCCCTACCCTGCAGTTGGTGTGCCAGATAATCAGCCACCTCCTTGCCTATCGCCACATTGTCGGTTCCGATATAGGCAGTATAGTGGGTAGACTCTATCATGCGGTCGTAAAGAATGACGGGAATACCGGCACGGTAGGCACGCTCTATCGCTGGCGCAACAGTCTTGACATCACTGGGAGCCACCACCAAGAGGTCGACCTTAGCATTCACCAAGCTGTCTATCTGCCGGGCCTGGCGCTGCCCATTGTTGTCGGCAGAGGCGAAGACCACATCCACATTCTTATACTGATACTGCCCTATCTTGATTTCGCGGTTCACCTTCTGGCGCCACAGGTCGTCACTGCATTGGGACACACCTATCACGGTGCGCCTGTCGGAACAGGACACGAAGACGAGCAACAAAAGGATTACATATAATATAATGTGCTTCTTTCCGGTTTTCATTTTTGTATCGTTTTTGTTTACACAGTAGTAATATGCAAAAATATAAACAAAAATGAAAACCCACAAATCAAACAAACAAAAATTAATATCTTTTAATAGCAAAGACACAAAAAAGGACTTCGCCGCCCTTGGTCATCACAGACCAGGTTAAGCGAAGTCCTTTATCAAAATATCAACTACCAAATACTAAAAACGAAACTTACTTCGTATATTTCTCAGGAAGCACAGGCATGGCACCATGCTGGGTGCACACGTATGCACTTACCTCTACTGCCAACTTGTGAGCCTCGGCAATGCTCTTGCCCTTCAGGATGCTGGCGCAGAAAGTACCAGTGAAGCTGTCGCCTGCACCTACTGTATCGGCAACCTCTACCTTAGGAGTTTCCTGGAACGACTTGAAGCCAGGTGCAAAGACATAGCTGCCGTTCACGCCACAGGTGAGCACGAGCATATCGAGATTGTACTTACCAAGGATGAGCCAGCACTTGTTCTCGATGTCGAGACCAGGATAACCGAAGAGACGGCCGATGGTAATCAATTCCTCATCGTTAATCTTCAACACATTGCAACGCTTCAAGCTCTCGCAGATCACCTCCTTGGTATAGAAGTTCTGACGCAGGTTGATGTCGAAAACCTTCAGGCAGTCCTCGGGAGTATGGTCGAGGAACTGATAGATAGACTTACGGCTTACCTCGTTGCGCTGAGCCAAAGAGCCCCAGCATACAGCTCCGGCATTGGCAGCCACCTCCTTGATGTCGTCGGTGAAGGGGATGTTGTCCCATGCCACACCTTCCTTGATGTCATAAGTAGGCACACCCTCTGCATCAAGCTCCACCTGTACGGTTCCTGTAGGGAAGTCCACACGTGGCATCACGTACTTGAGGTGCTTCTCGTCCAACATTCGGAGAGCCTCATCGCCCAACAAGTCGCTGCCTACAGCACTGACTGCTACTGAATGCAAGCCATGCTGACCGGCATGATAGGCAAAATTGGCAGGAGCACCGCCCAACTGAGAACCTGTAGGCAGCACATCGAAAAGAATCTCGCCCAAACCTACACAATATTTCTTGTCCAAATCTTCTATTTTCATAATCTTTGTGTTTTTAATTCAAGTTTTGCAAGTTCAGAAGTTTACATCTTCACCTTATTAATATAAGAGAACAAATAGAGCACGCCTACTGACATCACCAGCACGGCACCAATCTGTCCTTTGGCATCGCTGGCAACACCCATAATGAGTGGGAACACCGTACCGCCAAACAAACCCATGATCATCAGACCGCTCACTTCGTTCTTCTTCTCAGGTACAGAGAGGAGAGCCTGCGAGAAGATGATGGAGAACACATTGGAGTTGCCGTAACCCACGAGGGCTATAGCGATATAAAGCATCATCTTGCTCTCGCCGAAGAAGAGACCTGCCATACTCAGAGCCATCATCACGATGCTGATGGTGAAGAACACACGGGGCTTCATCATACGAAGGAAGACGGTGCCAGTGAAACAACCGATGGTACGGAAGATGAAATAGAGCGATGTGGCAAAGGCTGCCTCGTTGAGTGTCCATCCCAAACGCTCCATCAGAATCTTGGGAGCAGTGGTATTGGTGCCCACATCGATACCTACATGACACATGATACCGATGAAGGAAAGCAGCACGATAGGCTTGCCCAAGAGAGCCAGGCAGTCAACAAAGCCAGAGGCCTTGCCCTCAGTCTTCTCCTCCTCGATAGGAGTTCCTGCCAGGAACAGCGTTGCGCACACACCGATAATCATATAGATGGGGAAGAGCACACGCCAGCCCAGACCAAACTCAGGAATGCTTGCCACTGCACCCCACATGGCAATATATGGAGCCATGAAGGAAGCGATGGCCTTGACAAACTGTCCGAAGGTAAGCGTAGAAGCCAGGTTCTTGCCGGATGTAACGGCAGATACCAGCGGATTGAGCGATGTCTGCATCAGCGCATTACCGATACCCAAGAGGGAGAACGATACAAGCATGATGCCGAAGGTTTCGCCAAACAAAGGCAGAAGAAGAGAGATGACTGTCACCAAGAGTGAGAGCAGCACGGTCTTCTTACGACCTATCTTATTCATCAACATGCCCGTGGGCACAGAGAAAATCAGGAACCAGAAGAACACCAATGATGGGAACAGGTTGGCTGTAGCATCATTCAGGTTGAGGTCTTCTTTCACATAGTTGGAGGCAATGCCCACCAAATCCACAAATCCCATAGCGAAGAAACAGAGCATCACTGGGACGAGGGTCAATTTTATAGACTTGTTCATATCTTGTTAGTTATTATTTTACAACTCTTACTTTCCTATCTTGTAAACCACATACTTGCCTTTACCCTTCAGCGTGAGCTTGTTGTAAGGCTTGGTGGGGAACACGAGGTTGGTCATCGCCATCTTGCCGTCAGCATCCAATACCTCGACGCTGCTCTTGTCGATGAAGATTCTGAACTGGCTGATCTTGCCGTAGGTAGGAGCCTTGGTGACAGCAGCAAACTCGTTGCTGAAGTCGGTCTTGCCGCTCTTTGTACGGTCCATCTCGAAGGTCTCAGCCTTGGCATTATAGGTCATCACCACCTTCTCGCCCTTGTCGTTGCTCAGGGTGATAGTGGCATTGCCCTTCACGTTGACCACAGCCTCGCAAGCCTCTGAGAGAGCCTTTGAAGCCTTCTTGCTGCGTGCCGCTGTCATCTCGGGAGAAGGAGTCACACTGCAATAGGTCTCGCCCTTGTACTCGAAGAGTCCTAAGTCGCGGGCTATCGAGTTGGCAGAACGGTACTGCTGGGTAGGAACCTGATTGGCATACTGCCAGTTGCTCATCCATGCTATTGCCACACGGCGTCCGTCGGGAGCATTGTCGAAAGTGACAGTGGCATAATGGTCCTTGCCATAATCCATCCACTTGGTAACCTCGGGCTTGCTCTCGCAGGTAAACTTGTGTCCGTCGAACTCGCCAATGAAGTATTGTGTGGCAGAGCCGCCGAAAGGACCGCCAGGGTTGATGTTGCAGAGAAGCATCCACTTCTCCTTGTCGGTGCCGCGAACCTTCATCTTCATCAGGTCAGGGCATTCCCACACACCGCCATGATTGCCGTACTCGGCACCGAAAGAGCTCTCGTAAGTCCAGTCTTTCAGGTTGTCAGAAGAATAGATGTTCATCTGCTGACCGGCAGCGAGAATCATGTTCCATTTCTTGATATCCTCGTTCCAGAACATGTGTGGATCGCGGAAGTCGGGCACGTTGCTTGTGATGATAGGGTTGCCCTCATACTTGGTGAAGGTCTTTCCGTTGTCTGTACTGTAGGCCATGCTCTGGGTCTGGTTCTCGCCAGCCGAGGTATAGAGAGCTACGACAGCACCCTCGCCGAAGCCAGCGGTATTCTTCTTGTCGACAACAGCCGAACCGCTGAATATCGTACCTATCACATCAGGCTCGATAGCTTCACCCTCAAACTTCCAGTCTACGAGATTGGTAGAGGTGGAATGTCCCCAGGTCATGTTCTCCCACTGCGATCCATAGGGATTGTACTGGAAATAGAGATGCCACACACCGTCCTTATAAAACATACCGTTAGGGTCGTTCATCCAGCCATAGGCAGGAGTATGATGATAGAGAGGACGATACTGCTCACGGTTCTTCATGTCGAAACTGTCGGAGAACTTCATTCCCTTCCAGCATCCGAAGTTGGCAATACCGCCGTCATTGCGATACTGTCCGTTGACATGAATATCGAGCATCAGTCCCTTCTGGCTCTTGTAAGCCTCCAAGTTGAGAGGCACATAATAATCTACGTGCGTATTGGCAAGGCGGACATTGAATGTCTTCAACTGCTGGTTGTTGGCTATCACCTTGACATGACTCATTTCGGCACTCTCCTGAACAGGTATCAGAAGATATTTCTCACTCTGGTGAATACGATAGAGGCAATGGTTGTTGCTCAGGAATTGAGTTTCCTGGGCAGAGGCTGACATACCAGCCAACAGGAGCATCATGCTCAACACAGTTTTTCTGATTGTTCTCATACTTTGTTATTGGGTTTTGTTTTTAAATGCGTTATTGGTATTTTCGATTGCAAATGTACTAAACATATCTTATCTTGCCCCAAAATATTCGTTCATTGCATAATAAATATGTTACAAGAAACATTTTTCTCATCTTTAGAACACTTTTTATAGTAGGAGCAAGATGTCATACAGAATGAGACGAGTACTACCAATGCAAACAAATAGAAGAGATAACTAAACAACAACCTTGTATTGCCCCACCACTTTCTGTCTATTATCCACTATCTTGACTAAGAGCAAACCTTGGTTGGCTACTTGTACCTTCCCTGTAGTATTGGAAATCTGCTGTGCTTTCACGCATCTTCCTACAAGGTCATAAATATATAAGGTACAATTAGGTGATGCCAAATTGTAATTGACGAAGCCCTTTGAGCCATAGACTACATTCGTTTCAGTTTCGCATACTGTCGAAGAAATACCAGAAGCCACCCTTGTCTCATCGAGCACATAAGCCTCCAATGAAGTCATTTTCACTGAACCATTCTTGACAAAAGCCGTAGCTTTGACAGCATCCACATCACGTGGGAAAACCCTTACAGAAGCAGCATAGGTGTCGTTTACAAAGATGTCTATGATGGAATGATCTACAAAGACTTTCAAGGTCATCTCCTCACCCACCGCAACAGGAGTTGGCAAGGCATAGTTGTAGACGCCACCGAAAACACCATCATTGACAATACGATTGATGCCCCTCATATCCAACGACAGCATACCGGTATTGGGGCTATAGACAAGCGTAACTTTCTGTTCACCATTGCCTAAGAAGCTGAAGCCAAAATCACCATTGCCTACAACGAACTTTGCAGACAACTCAAGACTTCTACCCTTCACAGGATCCAAATCTTTTTCGGCAGAGAGATTGAAATCCGTCATCTTGAAAGATGTTTCAGAGCGCATGGCTGCCAACCCAGAGAAAGGTTTCTGTATCAGATTGCCCTTGCTGTCGAGACTGATTTCTCGTGGTAAGCTATAGGTGTGTGCATAACCCATTTTGTAGTTCTCTGAACCTGGTAATTTATCAGGAACTATACCCAGCATCAAAGTCTTGCCATCCTTTTGGAATATAGTAGGTGACAACAAGCCATAACCATCCTTTGAAAAACCAGCCATCTCTACAGTCTTTGGAGTTCGGCTGTCGGGGGCAAAGGTTCCATCTGCATTGATTGAGCCTGTCCAATAAAGGGTACGAACACCCACACCAGTATTCAAAGGAGTTGCAGTAAACAACCATTTATCACCTATCTTGGTGATATTGGGCATCTCCCAGAATATTCCGTCTTGATTTGCATTGGAACCCGAGAAGAACAGTTTTCCGTCATTGCTCCAAGTCTTGGTCGACTTATCGTACTTATGAAGGGTTGCAACGCCAACTCCGTTTTTGGACGAACCTACTATCATATATAAGTCATTGCCATTACGAAATACATAACAGTCACGGAAATCATCAGTCAATCCGTTAGGACGTCCATTAATTACGGGATTATTAGCATTCTTAGTCCAGGTGAGCAAGTCATCATCGGCAGGTTGTGCCTGAGCTATGGTAGCTCTTCCATAATCTACAGCCGTATAAAAGATATTAGGTTTGCCCCCTGTCAATTCGTCGTCAGTAAAGACGCAACCTGACCAACATCCTTTCTTATCATAAGCTTCTTCAGGACTGATGGCGGTGGGATCTTCCTCCCACTTATAGAGATTATCACTAACAATGTGTCCCCAGTTCAGACGAGACATATAGGGACCATTGGGGTTCTTTTGGAAGAAAACATGGTATTTGCCGTTGTAATAAGTGGCTCCATGCGTTTCGTTAGTCCATCCTGCAGAAGGCATACCATGGAAAGAAGGACGCAATATGTCACCAGCATATCGCTCAGGAGAATAGGTCAGAACAGGAGCATTTTCTGCTTTTTCCTGGAGAATATCCGTACGGATGCCATCATAAATCTCAAACTCATCCAGCAGACCATTGTATGTGTTCAGATAAAAGACATCCGACTTATCTTCTACATACGACTTACCTACATAAAGCGTATTACCACCAGGGTTGATATTTCCTTTATAACCATTTTTAGATACTACTAATTCCCCATTATTATAGAGAGCAACCTTTTTGGTTACACCATCAACAATGGCTACAAGATGATTCCATTGATAACGGGATAACTTCGCTGTTGGCTCACATTTAACTGGCCAACCATTAACATAACAAATAAATTTATAGCTTCCACGAGATCCCAACTGAAAAGCAAAACCTTTATCACCGGATATCGTATTATTATCATCCAGTTTTACATTGCCCAGCATCGTAGTAAACCATTCTCCATTTTGATCCAACTTCATCATAGGATAAGATTCTGGAGCAACCCAAAGAGAAAAAGTTAATTGTTGCTTTTCGGAAATCACAGAAGGGTCTATTTGTGCCTGCAAATAGGAAGAATAGCCATCCAGTCGCCAAGCCTTGCCTTTAGCTCCTTGCACACAGTAAGGAGCAAGCGCACCATTCACTTTGAATGACTTTCCACTCACCTGTTCGTAAGTCGTTCCGTCTTGAGCCACATCCATCGGCATTTTCACAAGCTGAGCCTGTGAAAGAACTGGCAAAAAAACTGCCATGGATAAAATCGTATTCTTGTAAATTCGTTTCATGTTTTACAGATTTAGCTTAAAACCTCGAAAAGGAAGGTTATCCACAAAGACGATGAAACACCATCTATGAAGAAAACCTTCCTGTTCTTATAATTATTCAAATATATTACTCAGCAAGATAATCGATGCTGTTTTTAGTCAGAGTCTCCGTATTTTTTTGGTACTGATTGACACCAGAGTTTTGGTTAAACTCATAGGCACTCAAACCAATAGCGATAATGCGTCCCTTGTACTCGTCAGTAGGATTGAACTCTACGATACCGGCACAGCAATAGTCAGTCACATGACCCCATGTGGCAAGTACAGTAGAATTGGTAATACGCTCAAAAGCATCTACCACATTCTTGGCATCTGGTGCCAATGTTGGCAAACCGTAAGCATTCAAGTCCCACATACAGTTATGGTCTTCACGCATACCTGGGCCCTCAAGTGGATAGCTTTCGTGATCATATTGAACGCCCTTAGGCATAACCTCAAGACCACTGAAAATTGAGTGTCCACGATGATCGTATGCAGGAGAACAACCGCTGCCAATCACAGCATTTGTTGTCCAGATATCTGTACCTTCGCCACCATTACCATCGCTGAAAATTGTCACATCAAACTTGTTTTCTATACGACCGAGACCAGCAACCAATTGAGTAGCATGCTTTGTGAGCAAGAGGTTTCCGCCATCCTTTACATATTCGGTCAGTTTAGCCAACAAACTACCGGAATTGATGCAAGCAGGAAGATTGTTCATGCCCTTACCAATACCCACACGGTCTATCTGAATCCAGAGCATAGGATAATCAGAAGGATTAATCTTGGCAGCATCAGCAGCTGTCAGAATCTGACCCTTATCACCATAAGTCTGCTTGAACCAATTTACAGCAGCGATTTCGTCGTCATCCTCCAGTTCAGCCTCACTGTTGGCTGCGATAAGCATACCTACCTTAGGAGGTTCCTGATCAATGTAAACCTTCACAGAAGTACCTTCAGACACTCGGCCGTCACCATACTTCACCTTCACGGTATAGTACAAATCTGTACGGGTAGGCTGACGCGTTACCGAATATGTGTTTACCAAACCAAGACTTTCGAGAAGTTTACTGTTACGATAAACATCTACACCGACTTTATCCTCGTCAGCAGGTAATGTCCAGTTGAGTGTAACATTCCTACCATCAACCTGAGCTTCAACATCAGTAGCCTTAGGCGCCTCTATAGAGTCAGGTATATTGACATCTGAGCAAGAAGTGAAGGCAAGAACTGCCAAACACATTGCCATTAAGTTACTTATATATTTCTTCATGACTGAAAAATTCTTTTAAGACATTATTTTATTTATAAAGACCATTAGAGTTGTTTACTTCCTCATAAGGAACAGGGAAGAAAATCTCATCGTCAGTAATTTCGGCACCCCTATAATAAGAATGGTATTGCTGCTCTGTCTGGAAATACTTATTGACAGTATCAACCACAGTACCCCATCTTACAAGATCGTACCAACGGTTACCCTCCATAGCCAACTCCAAGCGTCGCTCCATACGAACCGCCTTTCGGGCATAATCCTGAGTCCACTTGCTGTCATTAGGATAAAGACCTACATCATAGTTTGCCTTGGAAGGATCAAGGTCTACAGGAGTATAGTCACCATCAACACTGCGTTCTGCCTTTTCGCGTACAGAGTTGATCAACTGACGGGCATCATCCAGATTTTTGTTCTGCTCGATAAGAGCCTCAGCCTTGAGCAAAAGGATGTCAGCATAACGAATCAACTTGAAATTCAATGCAGAAGCACCCCATGGGAAACCATTAACCATGTCAGGAGAACTTGGATCTATCAAGCCTTTCTTGCCAGAATACTCTCCGTAAATATCATAGGCACGGCACCACTGCATGTTGTAAGTATGGCCACGGAACGGCATTCCCAAACGGCCTACAGTAAAGTCAAGACGTGGGTCAACATTGCCCTGATAATCATTCAAACCTAAAACAGTTGTCTTTACATACAAGCCTTCTGGTGCTCCATCGAGATAAGGCAGACCATTCTCATCTGTTGCAAATGCATTCACCAGGTTCTGGCTTGCCAAATAGAAGTCGTCACCATTACCGAAAAGATTGTTCTCAGAATAGGTTGTATTCAGAAGATTACACCAATTGATATGGGCATTGTCCGGGGTAACAGAGAACTGAATGGCCATCACAGACTCTTTCTTGTTGTCAAACTCCAATTTTGACATATCGCCAAAGTTGTCGTAAAGCTCATACTGATGACTGTCGATAACATAGCCAGCATATTGCTCAACCTCTGCCCATGAAGAAGTGAAAGCAGAAACCTTAGCCATGACAGCTGCAGCAACAAACTTATTGAAACGACCAACCTCGCTCTGATGCTCAGGCAAAGCCGAGTATGCTTCCTTCAAATCGGTCTTGATAAAATCGAATATCTGCTCACGGCTATACTCATCGGCACGCTTACCATTAGGATCCTCTGCCTCTGTGAAGTAAGGAATCTGCTTGAAAATGCGAATCAGATCGAAATAGTAATAGGCGCGAAGCAACTTCAGTTCACCCAACAAGGCTGCTTTATTATCAATATTATTCGCCAATTCGATGGCATTCATAGCCTTGTGTACTCGCGAGATGGCATAATAGTCATTTCTCCACTTGTAGAGAGCTGTCGCATTGTCGCTGGTGATATTGGAGATTTCGAGCTGATGAATATTCTGCTCCATAGAAACATCACCACCACCCTTCAGGGCATCATCAGAACGAACATCGAAAACCCAACTTGTTATAGGACCGGCAAATGACTCGTTATTGCCAAAGAAATGAGACTCCAAACCAGCATAAGCAGCAGCCATCAAGCCATTGATGGAACTGTCATCAAGCTGAGCCTCGGTAAATGAACCCTGTGGCTTCAAATCCAAGAAATCGTTACATGAAACGAAAGTCATAGATGAACCAAGGATAGCGGCAGAAACTGCCATATATCTGATACTCTTTGTAATTTTCATCTTGGTATATATTATAATGTGTAACACTTAGAACTGAAGATTAACACCCAATGTAAATGTATGTGAGCGTGGATAAGGACCGCCATCATAACGAGCGCCATAAGCACCCAATGGAAGTTCTGGATCAAGACCAGAATAGTCTGTGATGGTAAACACATTCTCCATCTGACCATAAACATTGATTGCAGAAGCACCTATCTTCTTTACCCAGTTTGTAGGCAAGTCGTATGACAACTTGATGAACTTCATCTTCAAGTAAGAGCCATCCTCTACAAAATAGGTAGAGCAACGAGACTCGTTATTATTATCTGTTGTAGTCACTGCTGGGATAGAAGCTCCTGTATTGGTTGGAGTCCAAGCATTCAGGATGTCGGTACTGCGGTTAGAGAATGGGGCATTATATGACATGAACTGAAGCATGCGCTTGGTGTGGTTGTAGATGTCAAAGCCAAACTCACCTGTCATGAATGTACTCAAAGTGAGTCGCTTCCATGTGACACTGAGGTTCAGACCCATACTGAGGTCAGGGTTAGGATCACCAATAATACACTGGTCCTTATCGTCAACAACACCATTGCCGTCGAGGTCGCGGAAGATCAAACGACCAACACCCTTACCCTGCTGGGTAGCATGGTTGGCAACCTGCTCTTCGTTCTGGAAAATACCGTCGCATACATAACCATAGTAAACACCCATAGGCTGTCCTTCCATCAGACGGATATCACCGCCTATAGATGTCATAGAGTTGTTCAACTTAACCACCTCGTTCTTATAACGAGACAAGTTCAGGCTGCCATTCCATGACCAGTCACCATATTGAGGACTATTGTAACCAATCGTTACTTCCCAACCAGTATTCTTCATATCACCAGAGTTCACCCATTTCTGAGCATTCTGACCTGCAACAGACAATGTAGGAGGATAGGTAAGCATATCCTTGGTCTTCTTCCAGAAATAATCAAAAGAAACACTCAGACTGCTGTTAAACATATAAAGGTCAAAACCAAGGTTGGTCTGGGTGGTGGTTTCCCACTTCAGATCCTTATTACCTGTTGATGAAACGATGATACCGCTTGTTACACCATTATTGGTACCACCAAGATCATAACCGCCATTGCCAGCATCGTGGGTATAGGTAGAATAAGAAGCATAGTTGCCTACTACTGCAGAGTTACCGTTCTGACCCCACGCTACTCTTACCTTGGCATCGTTGACAATATTATTCTTAGGATAGAACTTCTCCTGAGAAACACGCCATGCACCAGAGAATGCAGGGAACACACCTGAGTTCTGCTCCTTGTAAAGGCGAGATGTTGCATCACGACGCAGGGTAGCAGAGAAGAGATAACGGTCTGCATAGTTGTAATCCAACTTTCCGAACACAGAGAACAAAGCCCACTGAGACTTACCACCTCCATTAGTTGCTGTCGTAGGATCACCTGAATCAATATGCATATAGTCATCACTCTCAAACAGATAGTTCTTGCGAGCAGCAGAAATACCCTCATAAGTGTACTTGATGGCCTCGGTACCAAGCAATGCGTTGAAGTGATGGTCGCCATTGATGTCAAACATATAGTTGGCAGTATTTGTCCATGTATAGGTGTCGCCCTGACCATAGGCACGGCTCATAGAGTTGACATCGCTTGGCAGATATTTTCTGTTGAGCGCTCTGTTGAAAAACTGAGAATGCTCCAAACCAAAGTTTGTCTTCAAGGTAAGACCCTTGACAGGCTTTACTTCCAAATAAGCATTACCGAAGATGCGCCAGCTCTCGTTGGAGTTGTCACTTTCATTGTAGATCTGCTGAACAGGGTTGGCAAAGTCAGACTTGATAGCTGTCATAGGACTCATGAAGCTGCCATCTGAATTGCGTACAGCAAGACCAGGATGCTGGCTGACAGCCAGGAAAGGAATACCACGGTCGCTCTGAGTAGCACAACCACGGTCAAACCACTTGGCTACCATCAGGTTTTCACCTACAGTCACGTATTTGGAAATGTTGTAATTGGAATTCAGACGTGCAGAATAGCGACGATAGAAAGTCTGATCGATCAAACCATTCTGATTGATGTAGTTGGCAGAGAACATCATGCTGCCTTTCTTACCACTATTAGACACACTGGCTGAAAGATTATTGGTCCATGCAGAATGATAAACCTCATCTTGCCAATCAGTATTGGCAGCACCTTCTATCAATTGAGGTGTGTCACCATTACCATAAAGATCATGAGATGGCAGGATGTTGGCATTTTTGCAAGCCTGCCAGTAAACCTTTCCCCACTCTTCTGCATTAAGCATGTCGTACTTCTTGGCTACCGTCTGCAAGCTGGCAGCATAGTTGACATTGACAGTCAACTTGTCGCCTTTGCCCTGCTTGGTTGTGATGATGATAACACCATTGGCAGCACGGCTACCATAGATAGATGCAGAAGAGGCATCCTTCAAAACCTGGATAGACTCGATGTCAGCAGAATTGATGGCATTCATGTTCTCGTTGGAAGCGATACCATCAATAATCAAGAGAGGGCTACTGCCGTTGATAGTACTCATACCACGCACACGGATAGAAGAGCCACCACCACCTGGAGTTGCATCTGTCACAACCTGCACACCAGCCAACTTACCCTGCATGGAGTTGAGCATGTTTGGATCAGATGCGCTGACAGGCTCTTTCATATCCATCACAGAAACAGCACCAGTCAAATCGGCCTTACGCTGAGTGGTATAACCTGTAACAACTACCTCGCTCAGTTCTTTTGCGTTGTCATTCAACACAACTTTCATATTGGCGACAGCTTTTACTTCTTTTGTCTCGCAACCAATATAAGAAATAACGAGTGTAGAACCTGGTGCTACCTTTAAGTTGAAGTTACCATCAATATCAGTAATGGTACCCAGAGTGGCAGCACCGCCTTTAACTTTGATAGTGGCACCTATAATAGGTTCTCCACTATTGTCAGTAACTGTACCTCTGACAGAATTGTCCTGGGCAAAAGCTACCGAACTAACGAGCATCATCAGAATGCTCATCATAATTACTTTAATTTTTTCCATACTAATAAACTGTTTACGGTTTAAGAGTTTTTGTAGATTAAATGGTTTTTGAAATCGAAAGCAAAATTAACAGAAATCAAACAAACTCGATATAAATATTCGTTCATAGAGCCATAAAATTGTTGCATTGTAGCAAAATTGCATCTATATGAACGTATTTTCTCAAAATATCGCAAAAAGGATGACTCCTGGCATGTAATATCTTATGTCTGCCTGCGAGATTTCAAAAAAAGGTAGCAATTATACAGAGAGTGAGAATTGCTACCTTTTATTTATTTACTTATCCCAAACGGAAGTGGCTTTAGGCCAACCGTTCTCAGATTCATCATCCACGAAGGAGAACTGATCGTTTTTCTTGGAATACTGTTCTGTAGTATCGGCAGGTTTATCTCCCACATTAATACTACCAGAAAGTATTTGCCCCCCCACGGCAAGGATGGTGACGATGGATGGTTGAATATATGACTTTTTCATATTAAATCTATGTTTACGGATTCTTAATTTTGTTTATTACTTCACAAGATACTTCTTGCCGTTCTTGATGACAAGACCCTTATAACCCTTAGCTACTCGCTGACCTGCGAGATTGTAAAGCGCTGTGCCGTTTTGCTCTGCTTCGCTGGCAGTAATGCCGTTGATACCAGTAGTTTCTTCACCAAAAGTAAAGCTGAGGAACTTGGCACCGCTTGAAGCAGGAACTCGCAAGAAGGCCTTATGAGCTGCATTATTGACACGGGTTCCATCTGTGCCTTTTTGCCAATAGAAGCCGAAATCTTCGCCCGACTTACCCAATATATAATACTTACAGCCTTCCTCATCAAAAGTCTTTGCCTCGTCAGAACCCATCAAGAGGTTTTCTGCAGGTGCAGCAACGGCTTCGCCGTCAGATGGAGTCAGGCAGAAACCATTTTCATTTGCAGTACTGAGCAAGTAGCCCTTACCACCAGGGATAACCTGTCCGCCTTCGGCAACCTTTACCAACTGCGCCCTGCCATCGTTGTTTGATTTCACAGCATAAGCAGTAACGCCCTCTGGCAAGAGTCGGTTGTTACTGGCATAGAAAGTACTCCAATAAGTAGTACCCTTACCATCCACATTGATAGGAGCCTTTGTGGTAGTGTAAGTCCAGTTGGCAGGAGCTGTTTCCAACAAGTGGTTGAGGATATTGCTGGTATAACGTTCTATATTGTACTGGTAGATATTCTTGCCTGTAGTACCCTGAGGCTTACCATCAACATCGCGAGCCGCCTCATCCCACTCGTAAGAGAAGTCACCATTGGCAAAAATGGTTCCCAAATACTCGTTGTAAGGCTGGAACTCTATCACACTGGCACGGGCATAATCTCCAATGATGTCTGGCAAGCCCCAAATAATAGAATGGGTTCCTTCCTCAAACATTTTAAACTTCTCTGGGTTAGAATTAACAATTTTGCCATTCAACTCCCACATGATTCCATGATGCTCTTTCAAGCCAAACTGTGATGTCTTAAGTATACCAGAGTTATCAGCTAAACCTGCATAAGGGAAGTAGCCTGACTTATCGAAGCCTGTCTTTCCATCGAGTGTAATAATATAACGGATACCATTATCTTTTCTTCCATCGCTATTGGTATTTTTGTAATCCTCTTCCTTGAAATAATAATTCTTTATTTCATACTGATTTGCATAGAGTCCTTCACCAAGGTCATTGCCGTTCGTGCGACCCATCTTTTCGACAAACAAAGCGGCATAGTTAGTCAAGTAAAGGTTTCCACCCTTCTGAGCATAAGACTTAAGAGCATCTACTGATTTGTGGTAAACCTCGTCGATGTCATCGTATTTATCGACACCATCATGGTTAACAGGCACCCATAATACAGGAACCTCAGCAGGGTTCAACGAAGCCAGTTCTTCAGGAGTTACCAACTTTGCCTTTGCACCATAAAAAGTCTGGAACCACTCCAAAGCCTTAGCATCATCGTCAGCTCCCCTTGTATTATATAAGTCTTTTCCAGGAAATAAGAAACCGATTTTCTTGTCGATGGTTGCCAGATAGCTGATGCTGTTCTCGGTGAATCTCTTAATATTGTCTACGTATTTATTGCCTTCACAGCTCCACTCATAGGCAGCCAAGCCATTGCAAAGTATAGTTCCTTTATATTCTTCTGTTGGCATAAACTCTACAACACCGAAGTTGTTTGTTTCTTCATTATACGACCATTTACCAAGAATATGCGAATTCGTTGCTTTGATAAAATCTGTATAAGAAGAAATACCTGACCACAAACAGTTGTGGTTCTCCTTTGGAGAGCCTGAATTCAGAAAGTAGTTAAACTCCTCTGAACCTGCTACAAAGCCACTATAAAGCACATGTCCACGATAATCCATATCTGCAAAACGAGGATTGACACCCCAAGGATCTGTGTTTACTTCCGCTGCTGCATAAGCAACTTCAGTTGGTCCATACTGCTTGTCAATACGACCAATGGCGGAAACCAGCAAGGTGGCGTGATTGGTGAGATAGAGATTACCACCTTCCTTGACATAATTCTTCAAGGCCTCCACATGGCCATAGATAGCTTTAGGCTTAACAACATCTATATTATCTCCCTGACGGTTAATCGGTATCCACAATACCTTGACATCTTTGGCATTCAAAGTACTGATATTATTAGGTGTAAACACTACCTTGTCCAACCCCTGTAGGTTATCATTACCAATAAACCAGTCATAAGCGGCTTGTTCGTCGTCGTCCAGACCTGTAGTGTTCTCAACAAAGATTCCCACCTTTGTCTGGGCTTTTGCCAGTTGACCACTGCAAACAAGCAGGGAAATCAACAAGAATAAAAACTTAAACTTTTTCATTTTCTAAAACTTTTTAGTTTGTCCCATCTTTACGTCTGCAGCAAAAAGGGAACTGTTGACTTGTATATAAATTTTATTTCTTCAAATATTTCTTTCCACCTTGGATGACAAAGCCCCGGAAGCTGTCGTTCACACGCTGACCTGCCATGTTGTAAGATGGAGCCTCAGTATCCTTATTGCATGAAACCATCGCATGGTCAATGCCTGTGGAAATGCCAGCGGATTGAGGATCGAGCACCCAGGCGTTCATGCTGTTGACATGGGTTGAACCCAAGGCATAAGCCTCAACCTTATCGGCAGCAGTATTGGTGGCATAGATACGGACCGAGAAAGCCCACTTGTCGTTGATAAAGATGTCGGCAATGGAGTTGTCTATATATATATATGTAAGGTAACAACATCACCTTCATTGATCTTCTCGGGCAACTGGCTGTTGTACTTTCCGCCGAAGCTGCTGTCATCGTTGACCAAACGGTCTATTTC
Source organism: Clostridia bacterium (assembly GCA_963587495.1). Classification (GTDB taxonomy): domain Bacteria; phylum Bacteroidota; class Bacteroidia; order Bacteroidales; family Bacteroidaceae; genus Prevotella. The sequence continues at coordinate 19,202 of CAVACC010000043.1, forward strand.
GGATATATCGAGCGTCACAGCATTATATTTGGGAGTGAAATACAACTTGGCAGCTTTCTCGCCATCACCAAAGAACTTCAAGCCAAACTCATCCTTTCCCACTTTGAAACTTCCACAGATTTCCACCTTTCTGCCAACAACAGGTGCCAAAGAAAGAGAACCGTCCAAATCGAAGTTGGCTTGCGAGAACTTAGTTGCTGTGCGCATGGCATCCAAACCAGAATAAGGACGCTGCTCAATACGCTTGCCGTCACTCGAAAGACAAATCTCACGAGGCAAAGAATAGGTGTGCGCCCATCCCTGCATATAGTTGTCAATGCCTCCCTTGTCGGGAACGATGCCCAAGAGAAGCGTCTTGTCGTTGTACTTGAAGATGCTGGGCGAGAGAAGTCCATAACCGTCCTTGGCAACACCGGAGAGCTCTATGGTCTGAGGCTCTTCCACTGTGCCCGAAGTAGGAACAAACTTGCCATCGTCGGCAATGTCGCCCAACCAGTAGATGGTTCTCACACCACGGGTAGATTGCATCGGGGTGGTGGTAAACAGCCACTTGTCACCAAGAGGTGTAACGTTCGGCATCTCCCAGTACACACCATTCAGCTGTCCTACTGCACCTTCGAAGAAAAGTGTTCCGTCGTTGCTCCATGTACGGGAGTTCTTGTCGAAACGATGGAGTGTGGCAACACCTGCATCTCCCTTTCGTCCACCGACGACAATATAGTCATTACCATGATGACTAAAGAAGTAAGGATCACGGAAGTCATCGCTCAAACCATCCGGGCGATGGTCGATGACAGGTCCTTGCTTTACCCAATTTGTCAGGTTGTCATCAAGAGAAGAACCTGTTGCGATGCAAGCCCTGTCGAAATTGACTCCTGTATATACAAAGGTGGGCTTTCCGTCATTGAAGTCTGGGTTCTGGAACACGGATCCCGACCAGCATCCCTTGAGGTCGTACCAGAATGTAGGTGCAAAGGCAGTGCGGTCTTCACGCCAGTTGATGAGGTCATCGCTGTATATGTGTCCTATGTGCATGTGGGCAAGATAGTTGCCCGTAGGACATTTCTGGAAAAAGACATGGAACTTGCCATTGTAATAAATCGCGCCATTGGTCTCGTTGGTCCAGTTGGCAGTAGGCATACCATGAAATGCAGGACGATAGATGTCCTCGGCATAATGGCTTGCGGGATAGTTCATGTCGGGCACGAGGTCGGTCGTTTCCTTGATGTCTTCGTATGGAAGAACTCCTGCATAGATTTCCACATCATCGATCAGTCCGTCAAAGACATTCAAGTCATAACCGTATTCCTTGACCTTCTCGCTGGAGCGTCCGATGTTGACGGCAGCAGCACCGGCATTGAAGGTAGGCAAACAAACGGCAGCACCCAACACCTGACCGTTACGATAGAATGTCACCTTGCAGTTGTCGGCATCCACCGTTGCCACCAAGTGGCTCCACTCATAACACGGCAACATGCCGTTGCCGTCGATAACAGTCAGGTAGCCGCCAGTATAGCAACTGAAACGATAGTTGCCACGGTTGCTCAGTTCAAAAGCCCAACCTGTCTTGTCCTCATGGTTCAGGTTGCCAGCCATCGTCGTGAAACGATTCTCGTCTTTGTCGATGTTCATGGCAGGATAAGCCTCAGGAGCCACCCACATGGAGAAGGTAAAGGAATTGCGATTCTTGCTTGCCAAGTCCACATTAGGGTATAAAATGGTGGAATAACCGTCGAAGCGCAGGGCATCGCCCTTAGGTCCGGGCAAGTTGGCTGGTGTCGTTATCTGCGAGAGAAACACATTCTGTTGTGCAGCAACGTCCTTGACATAGAAGTAGCCGCGCTTCTTGAATATACTCATGTCGAGGCTCGCCACTTTCTCTAAAGGCAAAGCTGCACCAAGACCTGTAGGGGCACTCTGTAGATATTCCAACGTATTGGCGGTGAATCGCTCTATGTTGTTTTGGAAAGCATTCGTGCCGTTGTTCTGGTTCCATTCATAGGCAGCTATACCATTGGCGATGACACGTCCCTTGAACTCAGCTGTAGGCAAGAACTCTATCAAGCCAGCACAAGCACAATCCACAACATGCTGCCATGTTCCAAGAACTACAGAACCTGTCTTCAACTCAAAGTCAGCCAACTTGTTGGGAACATCCTGTAAGCCGGCAACAGCATTGAAGTCCCACATACAGTTGTGGTCTTCTTTTCTTCCTGCGCCTATGAATGGGAAAAACTCATGTCCATTGATGACATCTGCACTCAGGCCTGAGAAGACTTGATGACCACGACGGTCGTAAGAAGGGCTCATTGCCATACCGAGCCATCCGTTTACTCCCCAGTTGTCTGGATTCTCTCCGCCTTCGCCACTGCCGAAGATTCCCGGCGCATAAGCTGCGTCGATACGTCCCAAGGGAACAAGCAACTGTGTGGCTTGATTGCTAAGAAACAGATTTCCTCCCTGCTTCAAGTAATCACGCAGCACAGCAAGGGTAGGCGTGCTGCAGAAAGGTGCGGGCAGCTTATCCCATCCGTGGGCAATGCCGACACGGTCAATGGTTATCCAAAGGGCTGTAACCTCCTTGGGATTAATATCGGAGATGGTAGCTGGGGTAAAGATGACACCATCCGAATAATGATTCTGAAACCACTGTGCAGCGGCACGCTCGTCATCATCCACAATGTCGGCAACACGGTCATAACCGATGAACATACCAACCCTTGCCTGGACTGTAGGACACAATGCTGTGCACACGAAGAAAAAAATCAAAAGTAATGTTTTCTTCATTAGGATATAATAGTTATAGTAAATGTCGTTTAGGGAAAGTAAATCGTATTCATTTTGAGGATCGTTTATTTTTTTGTTGGGGTGGGTACGCCTACCCACCCTATCCAAAAATCTAACTACCTAAAAACAAATACTACTGATATTTTAGCTAAATAAAACGATTTATCTGACTACCACTTTCTTGTGGTTATGGACATAGATGCCTGCTGTTAAGGGAGAAGCTACCTTGACACCTTGCAGGGTGTAATAGGCATCATCAGACTTGTTGGCACCCACAAAAGTTATATCCTTGATTCCTGTAGAAACCTTATCGGCTTTGGAATTAAGATATTCGAGAGTATTCTCAGTAATCTTATAAAGATTGACCATAAAATCATTCAGCTGTGCGCCGTCTGGATAAAGCGACATATCGTAGGCAGCCATACCATTGGTAAGGATGGTACCCTTGAAGTCTGCCGTTGGTTGGAATTCCACCACTCCTGCTACGGCATAGTCAACAACATGCTGCCAAGTACCTAAGATAACAGAGTTGGTCTTTGTCTGAAAATCAACAAACTTGTTGGGATTGTCGCTGAGGTCGCTCAAACCGTTTAAATCCCAGATGCAGTTATGGTCTGCTTTATCAGCAGCATTGATCAGCGGATAAAATATATGGTTCCAGTCAGTATTGGCAGGATATTCATATTCTCTTGTAAATAAACCTTCGTAGATAGCATGATCGCTATGGTCGTAAACTTCACCTACTGCCTTGCCCATGATTGGGTTGACACCCCACAAATCATAGTTTTTCTTACCTACGCTTGTATTGAAAATGTTAGGAGTTAAGGTTGCATCAATACGATCCAGACCTACAAGAAGCTGAGTTGCCAAAGATGAAAGGAACAGGCTTCCACCATCTTTTACATGTTGCTTAATAGCTGCCAAGGCATCAGCATTGGTCATAGAAGTTGGAAGATATTTCCAACCCTTCTGTAAATTATCCTCATCGTAAGCAACCCAGAGAGTCTTCAAGTCTTTTATCTTGTTAAGTGTACTTGGTGTAACGACAATACCTTTACCATCTTTTACATAGTTATCTACAAACCATACATAGGAGCCATAAAGGTTAGAATTATTACATTTTTCCATATCCTCGTAAGGAGCATAGAAACCGACAGTTTGTGCATTGACAAAGGAATTGCTTGTTAAACACAAAAGTAACAGAGTTAAAAATGTAGAGATTTTGTTCATAATTATTTTTTTTTAGGTTATTTTCGGTGATTGTCACCAAAAGGATGCCGCAAAAGTATATATACATATTCAAAAGGAAACGTAAAAATCGTTCATTACGTGTTAAATATGTTACAAGAAACATTTTTCTCATCTTTAGAACTCTTTTTTAAAGGATAAATGATACCTGCGCCCGATTATCTATGAAGACAAAACGGACTTATCTATTGACGTTAGAAGGTCAGAAGAATAACAAACCCAACTTTAGCAAAAGGTAAGTTAGAGAAGTTACTTTCGTAATCACTCCTATGTTCATTTGGGGAAATCCTGACTTTATGTCTATTTTCATGTCGGAAAAAGCGAGAACTGTAGTTTTCACCCTCATGAATAAATATTCGTTACAGGATAAGACTTAACTATGAAAAAAATTTTTCCCAGTTGGGAAATTTTTATTTTCCAGTTAGGTGGATTCTATTTCCCAGTTGGAAGACCGATTTTTTGCAATTATGGAATAAATATACCGTATAAATATTCTCTTTAGCTTTCTCTTGTAGTTTAAGAACGTGCTAAGGCCCAAAAGCTCATAGAAGCAGCACGCCCAGAGCCAATGGTCACCGGCGCGTGGAGCATACTTGCGAAAACTGTGTACTTTAACTTTCTCTTGTACTGAAGTCAAAGAAGTAAGAGTATATATATAATAAGGTACGCGCGAGCCACTTCTGAACTTCTTAACTCTTGAAGAAACCTTCCAATAAGGCATATGGCTTTATGTAAAATTGCTCTTTGAAAGGCACAATTGTGCTCATTGCAGGGCACAATCGTGCTACAAGCAGGCAATTTTATCGCATCAGTAGTTAGAAAAACAGCATAAGTAGTTAGAAAAATAGCATCCGCATTTATAAATAATAGAATGCACAAAATACCCTTCACCCTTCATTTATTCGCCCTGAATGCCGATAAACACTGGGGATCTGAGAGAGAAAGGTCAAATTTAACCCTTCATCACCCTTCATCGTGTGTCATTTCCAAGAAAGTTCAGCCAGATTCAGACTTATTTCCTCAATTTCAGGATTTCCTCCAGCGGAAGTTCGGTGGCTGTTGATACTTGCTCATCAGAAAGACCCATTGACAATAGGCGGTGGGCTGTGGATAGCTTTTCTTTAGCCATACCTTCCTCACGTCCCTTTTCCAAAGCCGTATCTATAGAGTTCTTGACATCACGATACGCCTTCAAACTATCCTCATATTCTTTCAACTCTGTTGGGGTGAACTTCGCAATCTCGGCCTCCTCGAAGAGTTTAGTAAACACTTTCTCTTTCAAGGCTGAAGGACGCTCATCCAATCGGGAGAGGTTTTTCAACACATACAACCACTTATCATAAAGCGTGTCAAGTTCCTCCACTGTCTTATTGAACTTCGCTATCTCAACATATTTGAAAGAAAGTTTATCATTAAAAACCTTAAGAGTCTTCTTGTCAAGCAAGCCCACATCATGGTTGATATCATCCTTGTCAAATGCCTCTTCTTCCAAGTCGAAGTTCAGCAAAGCAACTGTATATACATGTTCAAGTTGGAAATTCCATTCTGCCCCTTTGGGAGCCTGTTCACGTATAGGAAAAGTAGAATAAAACAAAGAACGATCCTTGAAATACTTCTGATAAGCATTCTGCATCTCAACGATGAACTTTTCACCACGTTCATTTTCGCAATATACATCAAAGATGGCCTTGCGCTCGGCAAAGACATCTCCAACGTGCTCACTATTCAAGTACTTCACATCCTTGATGACCTGAAAACCATCAAACAGGGAATTCAAGAAATTGATGAGCAAATCCTTGTTAGGCTTTGTTCCAAAGATACGCTTAAAACCGAAATCGGTAAGCAAGCTAATATATCGTTCTTCTATCCGTTTCATATCCATCTCCTTTTAAAACGTATAACTGAATTGTGATGCAAAAATAAGCTATTTTCTTGAAAACACAAAAAAAACAGCAAGAAACCTTCAAGTTATCAGCAAATTACTCAAAAACAGTTTCTCCTAATCTCATCAAAACAAGATGATTCGCTCTAACATGAAAGCCACACAGAGTTCCGCTTACCCGATTTGGTAAGCGGCTCCGCGTTTATACCTTGCATAATTGAAGGGTAATGAAGAGAGATCTTAACTTCCCCATTTGCGAAAGCTGAGTATATATATAATAAGGTACGCGCGGGAAAGATAACGATAATTGTCTTTTTGTAAATATGGTTGACTCCTAAAGTTTCAATTACATGAAAGAATCAT
>CAVACC010000044.1:0-24596 GCA_963587495.1 Clostridia bacterium
GTAAATACCTGCGACTGGATTTGAACCAGTTAGGTTAGTGTCATGCCCGACACACGAATACAAAAAGGCGGTTTCTATTCAGAGACCGCCTTTTTTGTATGCCCTGCATTCTTTCGACCTGTACGGTTGGCACGCCCTGAAGGGTAGGGTGTGTGTGGCAAAACTTAAGTAAAAAAGCAATACGCCGATAACAGGAGCTTATCGCTTTTCGCCTTCTGAAACAACATGATTCTGAACTGAGGTCATGACAGGCACTATGAATTTGCACAGAAAATGCAAACGTTTGCACAAGTCATTTGCTTGATTTAGGTCAAGAAAAGATTGCCACTACAAAAGAAAATCATAACTTTACCACCGAAAACAAAAAACAAGAAGTATATGAAGAAAATTTACTTGACACTTATTGCACTCTTAGCAGTAATCAGTGCTTCGGCACAGGGATGGCCGGCAAACTACAATGGAGTCATGCTGCAGGGCTTCTCTTGGAATGCATACGAGGCTGCACAATGGAAAGCTCTTGAGGCTCAGACTACAGAGTTCAAAGGATTCATCGACCTCGTATGGGTTCCTCAGAGCGGAAAATGTGCTGAACCCGTGCAGGTAATGGGCTATAAACCCTATTACTATTTCAACCACAACTCCAGTTTCGGAACAGAAGACGAGTTGCGTTCCATGATCAAGACTTTTAAGAAAAATGGTATCGGAACCATTGCCGATGTAGTCATCAACCATCGCAATACCGAGGGTTGGTTCACTTTCCCAGCAGAGACATACCAGGGTGTGACCTACCAGATGCTGCCTACCGACATCTGCAAAAACGACGATGGTGGCAAAACGGCAACACAAGCTCAAAAAGAAGGTGTCAGCCTCAGCAACAACAACGATGAAGGCTCTGACTTTGGTGACTGCCGTGACCTGGACCACAAGAGCGCAAACGTACAGAAAGTAGTTAAGGCTTATCTGAAATTCTTGAAAGAAGACCTTGGCTACATCGGCTTCCGCTACGACATGGTAAAAGGTTTCAACGCAAGCCATGTGGGCGACTACAACACAGCAACAGGTATTCAGTACTCCGTAGGCGAGTATTGGGATGGTGTAGGCAATATCAAGAACTGGATCAACAATACAGGCAAGAAGAGCGGTGCCTTCGACTTCCAATTCCATTACAACATGACCGATGCTATCAGAAGCAACAACTGGACAAAACTGAACAACAGCAGTCTGATGTCTGATGTTTCCTATCGTCAGTATGCCATAACCTTCGTAGAAAACCACGACATACAGGTACGCGAGGACAATAGCAACGAGGGAAGCAAAGACCCTATCCCTACAGCATATATTCCTGCTGCCAACGCATTCCTCATTGCCATGCCTGGTACTCCTTGTATCTTCCAGCCTCACTGGAAAGCATACGAGCACGAGCTGAAGAGCATGATAGAGGCCCGCAAATTGGCAGGTATTACCAATACAAGTTCTTACAGTAATTATGCCAGCAACAAACAGTATTTTGCCAATGCAGTAAACGGAACCAATGGACGCAAGTTGTTGGTTGTTGTAGGTATTCCAAGCATGATGACTACCCCATCAAAGACTGAATATACCTGCATCCTCTCTGGCAAAAACTACATGTACTATCTGTCAAACAACTCAGAGACTGCATGGGCAGACAAAGCTTCTGGCACATACGAAGAAGGATTCAAAACAACTCTTACCGCTGTCAGCAAGAACAGCACTGCTAAGTTGGTTTACACCACCAATGGCAGCGACCCTACAGCCAGCAGCACTCAGGCAACAAGCGGTACATCTATCAACATCAGCAGTTCATGCACACTGAAGGTGGGTCTGCTCATCAACGGTACTGTAAGCGGTATTCGCACTTATAACTATAGCATCAAGCGTTTCGAGCCATACAACATCACTGTTTATGTAAACACAGATGCCGTCAATTGGAAGAAGGTGAACTTCTACTATTGGGGCAACATTGATAAACCTGACTGGCCTGGAACCCCCATTACACAGACCAAGATGATTGATGGCAAGAACTGGTATTATAAGGACTTCACCATTACCCAAAAAGGCGGAATGCTCAACTTTGTTTTCTGCGAGCCTAACGATGCAGGAACAAAAGAGAAATCTCAGTCAGTCGACATTACAGGCATCAACTCAACCGTCTTCATCAAGGTTGGTCCTGAAAAAGACGGTGGAAAATATGTCGTAACTAATGTCACTAAAGAAGTAAACACTGGCATCGACCAGCCTATCACCGAGAATACAGGCAAAAACGTCAACAATGCCTGGTACACCCTTAGTGGTATGAAGATGAACCAAAAGCCCAACCAGGCTGGCATCTATATCCACCATGGCAAAAAGGTAGTTATCAAGTAAATAAAAAACCTAACATATAATTCATCTATTCAACTGGCGGCTCACGTTATGCGAGGGTCGCCAGTTTTTCGTATAGAGTAAAAAAGCCGAGAAAGAAGAAATATCATTTTTTCGGTAAAACATTTGGAAGCAAAAGAGAAAAAATGTATCTTTGCATAAGATATCTTGCACTCGGCAATCTGAAAACAAGTTTTCAATGCGCTCGTTGGTGACATCTTTGCATAAGATATCCTGCACTCGGCAATTATCATTTAAACAAAAAGGAGGTTTTATTATGGCAGAACTGAGAGATAGATACATCCGTTTCGACTGGGCAATCAAAAGATTACTCCGTCAGAAAGCTAATTTTGACGTTTTGGAAGGATTCCTTACTGTATTTCTGAATGAAGAAGTAAAAATCATAGAAATACTGGAAAGTGAAAGTAATCAACAGAAAGAAGATGATAAGTTCAACCGCGTTGATATAAAAGCCAGAAACAGCAAGGGAGAAATTATCATTGTGGAAATACAAAACACAAGTGAGCTGTACTACTTAGAGCGAGTTCTTTATGGAGTAGCAAAAGCTATTACTGAGCATATCAACCTCGGCAACAGCTATAAGGAGGTGAAAAAGGTATATTCTATCAGCATCTTATACTTCGATCTCGGAAAAGGTTCTGACTACATCTATATCGGACAGAACAATTTTACAGGTCTGCACACGAAAGACCAGCTCGTGATAAGTGCCAAGGAAAAGAACAATATCGTAAGAAAATCACCTTCTGAGATTTTCCCTACCTATATCCTTGTGCGTGTCAACGAGTTCAATAAAGTGGCAAAATCACCATTGGAAGAATGGGTTAACTATCTGAAGAATGGCGTTATCTCTCCAGACACTAAAGCTCCAGGTCTGCAAGAGGCTCGCGAGAAGCTAAAATACTACGAGATGTCGGATGCAGAACGTCACGCATACGACGAGCATATCAATGCCATCATGATTCAGAATGACGTACTCGGCAATGCTAAATTAGAAGGATTGGCTGAGGGAAGAGCTGAGGGAAGAGCTGAAGGAAGAGCTGAAGAGAAAAAAGCAATAGCCCGCAACCTGCTTTCACAGAACATTCCTTTGGAAATTATTTCCCAAGCCACGGGACTGAGCATAGAAGACATTCGGTTATGTCACCCTCACTCTTGAAGAGGAAATATTCAACTATTGTTGGTGCGCTCTATTCTGAGCACCTGGTCGCAATAGTCGACCACAGCAGGACGATGGGTAATGAAGATAATGGTCTTGTCGTGAGAAGACAGGATGTTCTGCAATAGCTGGCGCTCGGTTTCTGGGTCAAGGGCACTCGTAGCCTCATCAAAAAGCATGATGCTGCGATTGCGCAACAGACTTCGGGCTATGGCAATACGCTGTGCCTGTCCTTCACTCAGTCCTCCTCCCTGTTCGCTGCAAAGAGTATCCAAGCCTGCAGGCAACTCCATCACAAAGTCGGCGCAACTCTTATGCAGAGCCTCCACCATCTCCTCATCAGTAGCATCGAGCTTACCCAACCGCAGATTGTCGCGGATAGTTCCGCTCATCAGCGTGTTGCCCTGAGGCACATAAACAAAGTTGCATCGATGAAGCGGAGTGAGCGTCTGACTCTTCACCTTATTATATATAGAGAGTTGACCTTGCTGCGGACGAAGCAGAGCCAGGATAAGGCGAACAAGAGTTGTCTTGCCGGCACCTGTCTCACCCAAGATAGCAGTACAACTGCCTGGTGTGAAATCGAAATCGAGCTGATGAATGACATTGCGGGCATCGGAAGCTGAGTCGTCCTCAGACTGCTCTGCCTTGTAGGTATAACTCACTCCCTCAAGGCGAATGCCGCAAGGCGAGTCTATCTCTATTGGCTCACCCTGTTCCTCCAATGGATTTTCCTCCAACTCCATGAGTCGTTCGGCAGCAGTAAACACCCCCACAAAGGCAGGAACCAGCTTGGCAAGGTTGCGTGCCGGACCCTGTATTTTGTTGACAAGCTGCAGAAAGGCAGTCATGCCGCCAAAGGTAAGCGAGCCTGCACTCATGCGCACAGCAGCCCAAAGGAATGCCACCAGATAGCCCAAGGCAAAGCCAAAGTTAAGAACCAAGTTGCTGAACACGCTGAATATGGTCTTACGCACCACTTTGGAGCGAAGCTCGCACTGGGTGTTCTCCAACCGTTCCACCATGACGCTGTTACTCTCCAAGGTCTTGATAAGCATGCGGTGCTGGATGGTTTCCTGCAGCACACTCTGAACCTTACTGTCGGTATCGCGCACCTGACGGGTCAGGAATCGCATCTTGCCCATATACACCTTGCTGAAAGCCAGGAAGATGGGAATCATAACGACGATGACTACCGACAAGAGCTTGTCCATGGAGAAGAGATAGAAGAAGGCGCTGAGGAAAAGCGCCAGGACGCTCAAGGTACTTGGAATAGTCTCGGTAAGGAAGCCTACCACTTGCGACACATCCCCCTCAAGCCTGTTGAGCACATCACCCGAATGAAGGCGCTCCCTGCCCTGCCACTCCGAGCGAAGGATGCGGTCGAGCATACGTTGCTGCATACGGTTCTGCGCCTTGATGCCCAGGAGGTTTCTTATCCAGATGCCAGAGATGTTGAGTGCGAAATCGCATAATATCAGTCCACCCATCAATGCCACAGCCCAATAGATATTGCCCTGCACGGCATGCGAAGCCACATCGATGGCATGCTTCACCGCCCACACCTGTCCTAAACTGACAGCAACAGACAGCAAGCCGACAACAGCATTGAGCGTAGCCTGCAGACGGTTGCCACGCCAAGAATGCCAAAGCCACTTGAGCAGGGTCTTGGCATCATACTTGAACTTGGGAATCTTGATTATCTTCATCCATCTCTTCATTTGAATTCTTCACTCTTCACTTAAATTCATCTTCCTCTCTGATCGGCACCCCACATCAACTTCTCTCTCAGAGTGGAGAAGTATCGCTGGTTGCGCTGTTTTACTATTTTAATGGTATGGGCAGCCTTGCGGATAACGAGACGTGTACCTTCAGTCATTCGCTCACTGCGCCCGTCGATGGCAACAAGGTAGTTGTGGCTACGGCTCTCCACATCAAGAGTTATCTCCGCCGTGTCATTAATGACGACGGGACGAATATTTAAACTATGAGGAGCCACGGGCGTAAGACACAGGCTGCTGCTCTGCGGAATGATGATAGGACCGCCATTCGACAGGTTGTAGGCTGTAGAGCCCGTAGAAGTGGTCACAATCAGTCCGTCAGCCTGGTAGTTAACCAGAAACTCTCCATCCACCTGCGTGCGAATAGAAATCATGGACGCATCGTCACGCTTCAGTACGGCAATATCGTTAAGGGCAAAAGGATTTCCTGCCAAGACACCTCCCTCAGCCTCAACCTGAATGACGGCATGTTCCTCTATCTGGCACTCACCGGCATACAAGCTGTCCAAGGCTGCCTCCACCTCACCAGGCAACACATCAGCCAGGAAGCCCAGTCGCCCCATATTGACACCGATGATGGGTGTTCCCTTGGCTCCCACTCTGCTGGCAGCCTTGAGGAAGGTGCCGTCGCCTCCCATGGAGATGACATAATCCACATCGAAGTTGTAATCCTCGAAAACTCCTGCCGCCTTCACATCGATGTGCTGGCTGCGGGTGAGAAACTCGTAATAGGCATTCTCCACATAGATTTCGGCGCCTTTCTGCGCTAAATAGTCCAGGATCATCTCTATCGAAGTAGACTTCTTGGCCTGGTACTCATTGCCAAATATCGCAAATTTCAATGGTTGTCGTGTCATTTATTTTGCTGTTTCAATTATTATTCTTACTTTTGCAAAGGTAATAATATAAATCGAATAATCAGACAAAAAGAACATAAAATTATGGCAAAGGTATACGAATTTCTTGCCAATGGCTTCGAGGAAATCGAAGGATTGGCTCCGGTAGACATACTTCGCAGAGGTGGTGTAGACATCAAGACCGTAAGCATTACGGGCAGCGAATGGGTAGAAACATCTCATGGCGTAACACTGAAAGCCGACATGCGCTTTGAGGATATTCAGGACTTTGGCGATGCCGACATGCTCCTTCTTCCAGGAGGAATGCCAGGCAGCACTCATCTCAACGAGCACGAGGGCGTGCGACAGGCTCTCATCGCTCATCACAAGGCCGGCAAGCGCATAGGGGCCATCTGTGCTGCCCCTATGGTATTGGCAAGCACGGGCATTCTCAACGGCAAGAAGGCTACCTGCTATCCTGGTTTTGAGCAATACTTTGCTGCAGATACCGAGTATACGGGTAATCTGTATGAGGAGGACGGCAACGTGATAACAGGTGAAGGTCCGGCGGCTACCCTGCCCTATGCCTACAAGATATTGAGCTACTTCGTGGGCGACGAGGCTGTGGCAGACCTGCAGAAGGGCATGATGTACACCCACCTGATGAGCAGCAAATAATTCTTAACTCTTCACTTTAAATTATGGATTACGTAATCATTGTAGCCGGAGGCAAAGGACTGCGCATGGGCACAGAGACACCCAAGCAGTTTCTGCCTGTAGCCGGCAAGCCCATACTGATGCGCACTATAGAGCGCTTCTACGAATACAACCCCGACATCAACATCATCCTTGTGTTGCCCGAGAGCCAGCAGGAATACTGGCACCAGCTTTGCGAGGAGCATCATTTCGACATCAAGCACCAGATAGCCAATGGTGGCGACACCCGCTTCCAGTCATCAAAGAACGGACTGGCGCTTATTCCCGATGACGCCGACGGAGTGGTGGGAATACACGACGGTGTGCGCCCATTCGTATCAACCTCAGTCATAGACGAATGCTACGAGACCGCCCGCGAGGAATATGCCGCCATACCCGTATACGCTGTGACCGACACACTGCGCTATATAGACCAGCGTGGAGGAGGCAAAAACGTGATGCGCGACGACTATCGTGTGGTACAGACTCCTCAGACTTTCGACATTGCTCTTGCCAAGCAAGCCTTCAATCAGGGTTACAAGGCCCAGTTTACCGACGACGCATCAGTGGTGGAAAGCTTAGGATGCCAGGTAGCAATGGTGGAAGGCAACCGCGAGAATATCAAGATTACAACCCCCTTCGACATCAAGGTGGCAGAAGCCCTATTAGCAGAATAAAAACAAGGGAATTCTTCACTCTTCATTCTTCACTCTTCACTTAAAAAAATGAGTAGTATTTTAGACCAAGACATCATGTACCTGCCTGGCGTAGGACCCAAGAAGAAGGAGATTCTGAGCAAGGAGCTCGGCATCTGCTCGTATGGTGACTTGCTCGAATACTATCCTTATAAATATGTTGACCGCACCAAGGTGTTCCACATCAGCGAGCTGACACCGGAAATGCCCTTTGTACAGATAAAGGGAAGGATCCTCAGTTTCGAGGAATTCGACATGGGGAAACGCAACAAACGGGTAGTAGCCCACTTCTCCGACGGATTCGGAGTGGCAGATCTGGTTTGGTTTCGCGGAGCACAATACATCTACAAGACTTACAAGACCGATACCGAATACATCGTTTTCGGCAAGCCTACGCTTTATGGCGGACGTTTCCAGTTTGCCCACCCCGACATCGACGACGCACAGTCGCTGCAACTCTCCGACATGGGCATGCAGCCCTACTATGGCACCACCGAGAAGATGAAGAAGATGGGGCTTACATCGCGCGCCATAGAGAAGATAGCCAAGGCGCTGATAGAGAAGCTTCCTGCCCTGCCAGAAACCCTGCCCGACTTTATCACCCATCGCCTGCACCTTGTCTCACGCGACGAGGCCTTCCGCAACATACATTATCCACACTCTCATCAGGAACTGCAGAAGGCACAGGTGCGGCTGAAGTTTGAGGAGCTGTTCTACGTGCAACTGAATATATTAAGGTACGCGAGCGACCAGCGACGCAAATACCGGGGATACGTGTTCAACCGTGTGGGAGAGATATTCAACAGTTTCTATGCGAACAACCTGCCTTTCAGTCTTACCGGAGCCCAAAAGCGGGTGATGCATGAGATACGCGCCGACATGTGCAGCGGCAAACAGATGAACAGACTTCTGCAGGGAGATGTAGGATCGGGCAAGACACTCGTGGCGCTGATGACCATGCTCATTGCACTCGACAATGGATTCCAGGCCTGCATGATGGCTCCTACCGAGATTTTGGCTGAACAGCATCTGCAGACCATCAGAGAGTTTCTGAAAGGTATGGACATCAGGGTGGAACTGCTGACTGGCATCGTGAAAGGCAAAAAGCGACAGGCCATACTCGACGCATTGGCGTGCGGAGAGGTGCAGATATTGGTGGGAACTCATGCCATCATAGAAGAAACCGTGCAGTTTGCGCACTTAGGACTGGCTGTCATCGACGAACAGCATCGCTTCGGTGTGGCGCAAAGAGCCAAGCTATGGAGCAAAAGTCAGAATCCACCGCATGTACTGGTCATGACGGCAACCCCTATACCACGCACGCTTGCCATGACTATATACGGCGACCTGGACGTAAGTGTCATCGACGAACTGCCGCCAGGCAGAAAACCCATACAGACGCTGCATAAGTTCGACACCCAACTGACCTCTCTCTATCAGAGCATCAGACGACAGATCAACATGGGGCGACAGGTCTACATCGTATTCCCGCTCATCAAAGAGAGCGAGAAGAGCGATCTGAAAAACCTGGAAGAAGGCTTTGAGACTCTCAAGGAAGCCTTCCCCGACTACAACCTCAGCAAAGTGCACGGCAAGATGAAACCTGCAGAGAAGGAAACCGAGATGGAGAAGTTTGTGAAGGGCGAAACCCAGATACTCGTTGCCACAACCGTCATCGAGGTAGGTGTCAATGTGCCCAACGCCTCGGTCATGGTGATTCTGGATGCGCAGCGATTCGGACTCTCTCAGCTACACCAGCTCAGAGGACGAGTAGGACGAGGAAGCGACCAAAGCTACTGCATTCTGGTAACCAACTACAAGTTGAGCGAGGATACAAGAAAGCGAATCGACATCATGTGCGACACCAATGATGGATTCCGAATAGCCGAAGCCGACCTGAAGCTTCGAGGCCCTGGCGACCTGGAGGGAACGCAGCAAAGCGGAATAGCCTTCGACCTGAAGATAGCCAACATAGCACGCGATGGTCAACTTGTGCAACTGGCAAGACAAGAGGCGCAAGCTGTCATCGAGGCCGATCCGCAATGCAGTCTCCCCCAGTATGCACCACTATGGTCGAGGCTCAGAGAGCTGAAGAAAACCAACATCAACTGGGCTGCCATCAGTTAGCGGCAGCCCCCTCAACCAGACAACACAGGCAATCAACATCAAGTAAAACAGAAGCAACAATGGCAATAAAAGAACAAACCTCAGAAGGAAACCTCTTCCCCGACATGCCCACTGCACCTGCCACTGTGCCAGCCTCCACACCCCAAAAGCGTGGGCGCAAGCCATTGGTTCGCAACCCTGAGCCACGACCCGACCTGACCAAGGAGGAAATGAGAGAAAAGCTCATAGGCATCAAAGAGATAGAAAGCGTAACAGGCATCAGATACATCCGACTGCACGTCACCGCCAAGATGATCATCGGCATAAGGGAAAGCTCGGGCAAGGAATTCACCATCAATCTCGATGAACTCTATAAAGCCTATACCCAGTGCAACCACTTCACAAGTCCGGAGGTAAAGAAGTACATCTTCATGGGACATTCACCTGCTGTAGCTCTGCTCAGATACCTGAAAAATGGATAAATAACAAAAGACCAGCAATATCCAGCAAGAGTAAAAAAAAGGGGAAACGAAGAACAGAAAAAATGTTAAAAACCGCTTTTGACTTTTCATGCAATAATTATGCCAATTCGCCTATATATAAACTGCATTCGAAAGCTATCCGAATGAAAACGAG
This sequence comes from Clostridia bacterium, assembly GCA_963587495.1. Lineage (GTDB taxonomy): Bacteria > Bacteroidota > Bacteroidia > Bacteroidales > Bacteroidaceae > Prevotella. The sequence goes on from CAVACC010000044.1 coordinate 10,310, forward strand.
CATGTTAAAGACCGAATAATTTATGTTAATCCATTAGGCTGTTTGAATTATTTTTGTTATATTTGCAACGTCTATATAACAAAATCGCATCTTAGAGCACTTTGCATTGCGATTTTCCGTACAGAATTCTTATTGTTCTGTATGCTGAACGACCAACCTAAAAGAGTATTAATTTAGAATTATGAGTTTAAAAAGCAAGATAAGTAAAATCTTTGTAGGAGTATTATTGTCCCTCGCTGCCGTGCCCACATCGGCTCAAGACCTTCTGGCACGTCAGGCACCGGTAGATCATCGAATGAAGTCACTCGACACTTTAGCCATCTCTCATTACCGCCAGATGGAAGAGCGCGAGAACCCTGCCAGCGAGCTCTATGAAGATTTCTCCAATAAATACGCTCACAAAGCCACATCGCTGCCTGAGCATTTCCGTATAGACCTTCGTCATTTCTGTATGCCTACCCAGAGCCGCGTGGTAACCAGCAACTTCGGTTATCGTGCGCAGTTTGGCCGTAGCCACAAGGGTATGGACATCAAAGTATATATCGGCGACACCATACGTGCTGCCTTCTCTGGAAAAGTACGTATCGTAAGATATGAGAGAGGCGGATATGGCAAATATATCGTCATTCGTCACAACAACGGACTGGAAACTATCTACGGTCACCTTTCTGCACAGCTCGTAGAAGAGAATCAGGACGTAAGAGCCGGCGAAGTGATAGGACTCGGTGGAAATACCGGCCGAAGCACAGGTTCACACCTCCACTTTGAGACTCGTCTTTGTGGCGTAGCCCTGAACCCTGCCTTGCTGTTCGACTTCCGCAACCAGGACGTAGTGGGCGACTACTATGACTTCAACCGCGACACATACGAGCACGAGGGCATTGCAGCCAACTCGGTTCGTGGAAAAGTGGGCAATGGAGGCTACACACGCGAGGAAGTCAATGGAGGCTCTGTCGGCAGATACGAAGCCAGCACAAGTGGCGAGAAGCTTTACCACAAGGTTAAGTACGGCGAGACTCTCAGCTCTATCGCCGAGAAGCGTGGCGTAAGCGTAGAGAAGATCTGCCACCTCAATGGTTACAAAAAGGACAAGAAGCTTACTCCTGGACAGATTATCAGATACTCATAATTCTGTCATCATCCGATTGACAGCCCCGGCATAACATAGCAGAATAAACTTTTCATACAATAATTTCAAAAGCAGGAACTCCCCAATAGGAATTCCTGCTTTTTCGTACACTACACATTCCATGCAAGGCTATTGGCTATAACTTTTAACGACTACTGAATGGAGTAACAACTTCTTTAAATTCTATAACTTCTGAACTTCAGATTGATTGTGTTCTGACTTTTTAAAGTGTGCACAATTAACATAAATATAACAGTTAGCTAACAAAAGGTATTCGCAAATTATTGTAACTTTGCAGGCGACAACAGAATTCAACAATTATTAAATTATGAAATATTTGTATTTAGTTTTATTGCTTTTACCGCTAAAGGTATTAGGGCAGGTAAAATTACAAGATGTTACGATAAATGGTAAACAACCTAAGTTTGTAAGATTAAAGGGATATTATCGTAGTTATCAACACAATGATTCTTTGCTTAAGTATTACGAGGATGGTATCGTGGAATACTATATCAATCTAAAAAATGAAAAAGTATATTTAAGAAAATATGGCTGTCGTTATCTAAGAAATGAAGAGCTTATCAGCAAAGATAAGAAAAGGGCCTTTATGCTTAGCGATCAAGCAACATTTCGTCCGTGGCCAGAAGGAACAACTTTTATAGAGGAATGTCGTAAAAAGTATACTATTCAAGATTCCGCTAATATTGGATATATCAAAAAAGACAGCCAAACAATAGGAAGAATAACAACTGATTCTATCCGTAAATGCTGTACGATAGAAATGGATATGGTGCCTACATATGACAAGCTTTCTCAAAATATATTTGGTTTTTCGCAGGAAATAATAAGTGACAAATTCACGGAGGCTTACCGATTAAGTGATGAGGATTATTATTCCTTTAAAAACTTGATTTTTCAGAAAACTGATCAAAGTTATAATTATTGGCATAAAAAGGATTCTCATAAACAGTTAATTCACGTTGTTACAGAATTGTTTATTACGGAACAAGAATATGTAGATGAAAAGAAGAAAGAATCAGGCATTAATCTGCAACCGCAAGAAGCTACTCAAGCGATAGAAAACTATATATCAGTCCATGGATTGCCACTCCTGTCGCCAGAAGAACAAGCAGAAATGAAGAAACTACAGTTTTATGACCCAGCCAAATTGTAAGAAATAGAAACTATCAACGATTAGACAATAGTTCGTAAACAGAGCCTACTTTAAAGTAAGGTCTGTTTTAAATGCTTTTATTTCACGAAAATAATCTCTGATTGATGCCGCTATCAGGATTTATTTTCGTATCTTTGGCACCGTCAATCAAATAGAAAGACTAACAAACAACTATGGCAGACATAAAATTACTTCTGGTGGAAGATGACGCGAATCTCGCATTTGTCGAGAAAAATACGTTGGAAGATGTCATTGGTGGTTATGAGATTATAACTGCCTGCAACGGAAAAGATGGTATCAAGGCTTGGGAAACATTCAAGCCTGATGTTATCATCTCAGATATTGACATGCCAGTCATGAACGGCATTGACATGGTAAAGCATATCCGTGAATTAGATGGCGAGACCATCATTATGTTTACCACCAATCTCACTTCACCGTCCAAACTGAAAGAAGGGTATAATGTTGGTGTTGATGAATATATCAAGAAACCTTTTGTACCAGAGGAACTTGATTGTCATGTCAAGGCATTGCTAAAACTCAAAGGAGGAATAGAGAGACGTAATGTCTCGAATTGCGTCAAGATTGGCAAACACATATTAGATCCAGAACACACATGTTTAAAAGATGAAGATGGAAAAATCTGCTTGAAATTGGGACGACAAGAATCAAAGACATTAGAAATTCTTGCCAAGAACAAAAATACAATCATCAAGCGGGAGACCATACAGAATATTCTTTGGGGAAGTGACGAGAAAGATTTCTATCTTGCCCGACGACTTGATGTTGTCATAACAAACCTTCGAAAATATCTTCAAATAGACCCGCTTGTGCAAATAGAGACCACACGTGGGGTAGGCTTTTCATTGATAGAGTCCATCTAATCCTTCTTCACCCCCCCATTGCTTGCATCTTGATCTGGCAAGAATATGGTGAACTCGGTATATTTTCCGAGTTCACTATCTACAGTTACCATACCATGATGTGCCTCTAATACATGAAGAACATAGTTTAGGCCTAACCCAAATCCTGAAGCACCACCTTTAGTAAATGTGCGTTTAGAAGCGGAAGCTCGTTCAAATTTATCAAAGATAATTTGTTGGTCTTCTTTGGATATGCCCATGCCATTATCCTTCACCCGGATATTTACACCATTTTCTACTCTATAAGAAGTAATTTCTATATAAACTGTGCTTTTAGAATATTTTATAGAGTTGTCTATTAGGTTATAAAAGACTTCATTTAAATATTCTTCGTCTGCAAACACCAGTGATTCATTTATAATATTTTTGAATGTAATATTTTTCTGTGAGTTTACTTCAAAATTTCCTTCTATATTATTTAATAGTTGTTCTAAGTTTATAATAGTCTTATTTAATATAAGTTTTCCTGATTCAAACTTAGAAATAGTAAGGATTCTATTTATTAATTGATACAAATGTTTATTCTCATTTCTTATAACTGTTAGATATTTTGTTCTCAACTTTTTATTTTCTCCAACAGAAGGAACAGTAAGAGTATTAATCCCCATACTAATAGTTGACAATGGAGTTTTCATATCATGTATCATAGCATAACTAAAATCCTTTTGTATTCTTGCATTTTTTTGTTGGGTTCGAATAATTGCAACTTGCTTCATAATACATGTAAATGCTAAAATGCAGAGAATGAAACTTATAAAAATTAGAAGTCCAAGTTCATGAAAGTATAAGGAAATAGGATTTGCAAATTCTATTTGAATGCCTTGTGAACCATCTATCCTTGTCGGGATAATTTCTGATTTTATAGCTCCAATCTTAGTTGTATAAAAGCTATTATTTTTATATACTATTGACTTTTTCTTATTAGTTACTTTATATAGTATATAAGTATTAGGCATGTTAGTTTGCTTGATATTTCGACTGAGTATCTTTGTTAATTGATGAAAATTGACATCTTTATGGCACAAGTTGAATATGCCATTATTGATGTATTCATAATTATCGTATTTCGGATTCGGGTTATTAGAACCTTGAATTTGAGCATCTGGTGGGATATTTGCAAATCTGCCGTCTAACTCCTTAAAGAGACATTGAATAAAAAAAGCGTTTACATCCGCTGTCAACTTATTTACAGCCACACTGAAAGAATTATACAACCATATCGTTTGCAATAAAAACACAGCAAATATAGTGGCAATAGTAATATTTTTATAGCCGTCAACTTTCATTTTTTGCAAAAATACAAATAAAATCTAACATAAACCTAAGAAACATCTAACATTTAATATTTTTAAAACTTTATACATTTGCAATCGAAAATAACAAACAACAAAAATAATGAGAACAGAAATAAGAAATTTGACCATAGAAGAGTGTTTATCTTCACTTGGTGGTGCTGGTGGTGAGAGAAAAGTATACTATAAGTTAATAAATGGAAAACTTTATCCATTTTATTACCATGATTAAATGTATACTATTAATGTAATAATTAAATTAAAAACTTAAAATTATGAAGAAGTTGGAAGAAATGGGACTTGTCCCTTTAAACAAGAAAGAGTGTGTTGAACACGATGGTGGCAATGACAAGCCTGTCTTCAAGGGTATTACGGCTGACGATTTCATCGTATGTTGCATCAATATTCCTCCTGTGAAATTACCTGGGGATGGAATATTTGGTATTGGCTAATCTATAAATGAAAAAGTTGGAAACAAAAGACTACAAGTTGGTCAAAGTTAAGGACAAACAATACGTATTCCTAACAGGAAGTCAAGAAGTGTTGGAAATCCAAAATCCTTTATTGGAAGAATACTTTGACTCGACTTGTAGTTGGAATGAGAATGCCACACATGAGGAGAAGTTCGATAAGCTTACCTCTGCTCTTATCGCAATGAGAGATAATGTGCATATTCGAGAAGAAACCGAAACTGTTCCACAACAGGTGATGTTGACATTCAATACGACTCATGCTTGCAACATGGCTTGTCGATATTGTTTTGCTTTTACGAAGGAAAAGCATATTGAGCCGATGTCTATCCACGTTGCAGAAAAGGCGATAAAAAACTTGTTGAAGGATTTTCCAAATACCAAACGTTATCTCTTCTATTTCTTTGGTGGAGAGCCCTTATTATGTAAGGACTTCATAAGAGAAACTGTAAGAAGAATAGAGGAAAGGTTTAAGGAGTATCCAGGCAAAGATTTTGCGTTTCTGCTCAATACAAATGGATTACTACTCAATGACAAAGACTTGTTAGCGCTTTTCAAGGAAAAAGACTTTACCATTACTATAAGTCTTGATGGGCCACAAGAAGTAAATGACCAAAATCGTTTATTGGTTTCTGGTCAAGGCTCATTTAAACGAATAATGGCAAACATAGAACTATTGAGACAGGCAAACATTAAGTTTAATCTCAGAGCTACAATAAGCCCAAGAAACCAGAACTTACTTGGTACGTTTCAGTTCTTTGAAAACCTCGCAATTCCTTATGCCTACGCCTTTACCATAAGTGCTAATGAAAAGGATGAGTCAGAAACAAAGATAGACAAAAGAACTTGGGAAAGAATGCAAGTGGATTATCTGCAAGTATTCAATTTCCTAACAGATAAACTTCTTCGTAAGGAGGAAGTGTTCTGTATGGACTTCAAGCAGAAGCTATCTACCCTGTCTCAAAAGACGATAAGGATGCATGGATGTGAAGCTGGCAGAGCAAACTTTCTTGTAGATGAGCAAGGACGATATTTCGCATGTCAAAATATGTTGCCATACCAAATTACCATAGGAGATATCGAAAGAGGTATCTTATTATCAAAGCAAGACATCTACAAGTCCCAGTTCATTTTGAACTTAGAAAAATGCCAGCAATGCTGGGCTCGTTATCTTTGTGGTGGCGGTTGTCAAACAGAACGCATTCATAATGCTCCTTCATTTATGATGCATTGCAAAATTCATCTTTTAGAATGGGAACAAATATTAGCGGCATACATTAAAATAAAGAAATTCTGAAAAAGACTTCTTTTTATGTGGTTTAATCTACCACTTATGGAGATTCTAAATACAAAATATAATATTTAATTATGGCATCTTTTTGGGCACCTTTGAAATCAACAACTCCGAAATGGTGGTTAATTACAGCATTGCTTATCATCGATACTTTTGTATCATTATTCGCCTTGCAGTTTTTAACCTCTGCAATTAGTTTCATAGCAATGATTCTAATAGGAGGTTTAATTTGTTTTTTCTTATATTGTTTATATTTTAAATTATTTGAAAAATGAAAAAGTTTAGAAAAATATTTTGTCGTTCTAACGATGAATTTAAATTAGAAACTTAGTGATTAACCTCTCATGTTACTCAGGTATTTTGACATGAGTAACTTATTAAATATTAGTGGTTCACATAAAGTTTTTAATAAGCAAGTATGAATAAGTTTATAACCAACGGCTGTAAGTTAACTTGTAAATCATCCAACAAATATGATTACAAGATAAACTTAAGGCTTATCTTGCCACTCTTACAGAAGAGGAAATCGGCATATATAAGGGATGGTCCTGACTCACTTACAGAGAACATCACAAAATTAGAAGGTTAGAAACAATATAATCACAAGTAATATGAAGAAAGAACTATTAGCAGGAACGAAAGGACTGGTAACTACTTTGATGGTTGCTATGGTTGTAGTATGTATATTCCAATTATTCTCAGCCATTGGTAATTTTGCAAATAGAAACAATTACGTGCTTTCTCATTCTGTTTTTGTCATTGCAATTATCACATGGATATTATATAGATATTCCATAAAGAACTATCTAAAGAAATGTCCAATAAAAATTGCTTTATATTGTCCTATTATCGCTATTTCGATTTTGGTATTGCTCTCTGTTTTTGGTACATACATATATATACCAAATTTGTTTGAGAATGCAGTAGCCTCCATTGCGCAAAATGCTCTGCTTTGTACAATAACTTTAGGATTGCTACAACCTATAGCAGAAGAAATGTTGTTTAGGGGCGTTGTTTTAGGATGTTTGTTAAAAGGGAAGACTAATCCATGGATTGCAATAGGAATCTCGACTTTTATATTTAGCATTATTCACTTAAATCTCACCCAAATGATAAGTGCCGCTATATTTGGTATGATTGCGGGATGGTTATTCTACAAAACAAGAAGTCTTTGGCCTTCAATCATCATCCATACTACGAACAATCTATCATGCTGTATATGGAGTTTTACATCTCTTTCAACAATCTCATATGGGATGACAAAAGGACAATTATTGATTATTCATATACTTTTAGTCATAATATGTATTGTAGTACTATCACTTACTATAAAAAGAATATGTGTTATATTCAAAAGAAATAAATATGGAAAAGATTATAGAATTGTCAGCTTCTCAGCTAATGGAAATTAATGGAGGAGGAATGAAAGAAAAAATTGTTGAATATTTCGTTGGCTTGTTTGTAGATTATATAGTTGGTACTCCTGACGATCTTAAGCAAGGTTATAATGACGGATTAAAAAGAAAACAACTATGAAATGTAACAATTATTTAAAAGAGTTAGATGAGCAAGAGCTCAAGTCTATCAACGCAGGTGAAAAAGGCTCATTGCTTTATTGGTTAGGAAGAATTGCTGGTGAATTAGTGTATACACATCAGCACAATCCTGGTTTCGGTGATGCCTTAGTTATGTCTTTGCATTAATTTACAGCAAGGTCAAGATTATCAACTAATCTTGACCTTGTAAAAAACAAGTCATCTTCAATGATTTTACCTCCTGCTTGGATAGAGAATAGTATTGAGACCTACATCTATCAGCACACAACAAAGTCTCAAGTCATTTATTGGGTGGTATTAGCAACCATAGTCCTGGCATTCGTACTGTTGCCATTCGTCTATGTTGATATTTCCATCCAAAGTAATGGTGTGGTAAGACCAGCCATTGAGAAAACTGACATCAAAGCAACGATCTCTGGAATTATAAATGATGTATATGTTTATGAAGGGCAGAAAGTGAAGAAAGGAGATATCCTTCTTCGCTTTCGGGCCTCTTCTTCTCATGAAAAAATAGCCTATCAAGACAATCGGTTAAAAGATTTTGAAGACCACATATCTGACTTGAAGACCTTATCTCTTGGTGGTAAGCCTTCTGTTTTTCGATCACCAACTCGCCTACAGGAATACCAACTGTATGTAAGCAAAAAACAAGAATTACAGGTAGCTATAGAACAAGCCAAAAGAGAATATAACAGAGAAAAAATACTCTTCGACAAGTTGCTTGTCTCCGAGGAGGAATATGAAAAGTATCTATTTACTTATCAAAGCAAAAAGGAGGAATTGTCATCTCTTATAGAGTCTCAGTTAAGCACTTGGCAAACGGAACTGAACAATTATCAAAACCAATTTAAGGAAATGCAATCTGCCCAAAATCAAGAAAAGGCAGAGGTTAAAGATATGTATGAATTGCGTAGCCCGGTAGATGGCACCATAGAGCAATTTTCTGGACTCTATCGTGGAAGCAGCGTACAGACAGGGCAATCTATCTGTGGCGTCAGTCCTGATTCCACTATATATGTAGAGGCATACGTGTCGCCCAATGATATTGGCTATATCTCAGTAGGTATGCCTGTCAAGGCTCAAATCACCTCATTCAATTATAATGAGTGGGGCACGGTCATGGGTTCTGTCATTTATGTGTCGTCCGATTATATGTCGGATGAAAAAGGAAATACTTACTTTAAGGTAAAATGCAAATTGCAACAAAAGTTTCTCGTCATGAAGAAAACTGGCATGAAAGGATACCTCAAAAAAGGAATGGTGGCAAATGTGAGATTTATGATAACCAAGCGCTCGCTGTTTGACATTCTATATCAAAACATAGACGAATGGATTAATCCTACCCAATATATCACCGAATAGACTGTAATGATGATGAAAAGAAGCATTAAGATAAAACAACACGATGTGACAGATTGCGGGGCTGCATGTCTCGCCTCAGTATGCGCACACTACGGGCTTAAAGTGCCTGTGGCCAGAATACGCCAATATGCCTATACCGACCAGAAGGGTACCAACATTCTGGGCATGGTAGAGGCTGCACAGAAATTAGGCTTTTCCGCCAAAGGTGTAAGAGGCGTGTATGACGCACTCGGCATGATACCTATCCCAGCTATTGCTCATGTGGTGATAAAAGAAGTACTTCACCATTTTGTCGTACTCTACAAGATAAGTAAGAAGGGGGTAGTCTACATGGATCCTGCTGATGGAGAAATGCATAAGGCAACAAGACAAGAATTTGAGAAAATGTGGACTGGGATTCTGGTTATATTGGAGCCAAACGAAACTTTCGAGAAAGGCAACGAAAAAGTTAGTATGACCATGAAGTTCTTACAACTACTTGCTCCACATAAAAGCATGATGACGCAGGCTTTGTTTGGTGCTTTGATATATAGTGTATTAGGACTTTCTGTATCTGTATATGTAGGCAAGATAACCGACTATGTGTTGGTCGATGAAAATCTCAACTTACTCAATCTGATGAGTGTCATAATGATTGTGTTACTCGTATTGCGCACTTTCATCGGTTCGATGAAGAGTATACTTGCCCTAAAAACAGGCCAACGTATTGACGCAGCCCTTATCCTTGGTTATTACAAGCATTTGCTGCATTTACCACAACAATTCTTTGATACCATGCGTGTGGGTGAGATTATCTCTCGTGTCAATGATGCTGTCAAGATAAGAAATTTTATCAATAATGTTTCTCTCGACTTGATAGTAAACATGATGATATTGATATTCTCCGTGTTCCTTATGTTTGTTTACTCTTGGGAGTTAGCTCTGATAACGCTTGCTTCGGCTCCATTGTTCTTGTTGGTATTCTGGGGATTTAATAAACTGAATCGTAAGTATCAACGAAAAATCATGGAGAGCAGTGCCGACTTGGAGTCGCAGCTTGTAGAGTCTCTTAACGCTATTGCCACCATCAAGAGATTTGGCGTGGAAGACTTTGCCAATCTGAAAACAGAAAATCGATTTGTGGTATTATTGAAGAATACTTTTCGTAGCATCTATGGATCTATCTTGGCAAATAACGGAGTGCAATTCATATCTACAGGTATAACCATTGTGGTATTATGGGTTGGCAGTACTTTGGTCATCGACAAATCCATTACGCCTGGTACTCTGATGCTGTTCTACTCGTTGGTAGGATATGTCATTTCTCCTATCGGTTCGATAATAACCTCAAACCAGACCATACAAGATGCACTTATAGCTGCCGACCGCCTATTCCAAATCATGGATTTGGAGGTAGAGGAAGAGAGTATGTTGTGCTTCGACCTTGATCCTGATATGATAAATGGTATTGTCTTTGAAGATGTATATTTCAGATATGGTTCGAGAAAGCAAGTCTTTGAGAAACTTAACTTGAAAATAGAGACAGGAAAAACAACAGCTATTGTGGGAGAAAGTGGGTCGGGCAAAACAACATTGGTATCCCTGTTGCAGCATATCTATCCAATACAAGATGGAGAAATACGTATAGGCAGTTATCAGATAAAGAATCTGAGTAATAGAAGCTTGCGCCGTTATGTAGGTTCTGTTCCACAACAGATAGAACTGTTTGCCGGTACAATCATAGAGAATATTGCTTTGGGAGACTTTAATCCAGATATGCAAAAGATAACAAACATCATAGAGCAATTAGGACTAAAAGAGTTCATTGACAGGTTGCCTAATGGATACAATACTATAATTGGTGAGCATGGCACCAGTCTTTCTGGTGGAGAGCGTCAACGTATTGCCATTGCAAGAATGATGTACAAAGACCCGATGATTCTTATCTTTGACGAAGCTACCTCTTCGCTCGACTCTATCTCCGAGCGATATGTTAAAAAGGCGCTTGATTCTCTTGCCAAGCAAGGCAAAACCATCATTGTTATCGCCCATCGTCTCAGTACGGTAAAAACGGCAGACAACATTGTGGTTTTAGACCAAGGCAAAGTGGCAGAATCAGGCAATCATCAGTCCCTTCTATCTAAAAATGGAATCTACCATAGACTATGGAAAGAACAATTTGATGAAATTGATTTGTAAAAGCATGAATATTCAGAACGAGATTTACAGAAGATTAAAAATGCATGAGTTGTTGCTGCACAGCAACACTGTAACACCAGAAGAGTTATCACAAAAACTACATGTATCCAAGCGACAACTCTACAACCTTGTAGATGAATTCAGAGCAATGGGTGCATCTATAATATAGTAGAGAAAGTAAAACATTATTATACAAATGACTTTGATTTAAGTAACAACTCAGCATCCCCATAGGAGTGCTGAGTTGTTACTTATCTCACTTAATCGGACAATGTTTTTTTAAATAGTAATAAATGATATACGTGAAAAATCCACCTAAGCACGCAGCAGAAATATCTATCCAGTCGATATTTTTAGTGAAAAACGCATCAACGAATTCAAAGCCTATAAGAATTAACATGGATTCTAATATACTTCCAACAATGGATTGTTTCTTATGAGTACGAAGACATCCCTGTATGAAACACACTCCCATAGGGACTCCTAAAAAACTGGTGTAGCTATCTGAAATATGAAAATCACTTAAATGTCTGGAATAAGCATATGGTCTATATATAAAGTTCAAGAATATACAAAGTAAAAGCAGTACAAGACCAACAAATATAAATAAGATTTTTGGCTTTTCTTTGATTTTGTTTACTATATGTAGCATGGGCGACTTATTGATTATATTAATAGAAACTTTCCTTTGCGCAGAAAGAGCGAAATGCGAAAGGGCAGTACGTGAGTGCTGTCAATTAATAAGTTACATAAACATTGAGGTCTGAAAGACCAGCAATTATGATACATATTGCAATTTCAATGCTCCGAATATTATCGCTTTACATTAAACCGCTCTGAAGCTCTGCCCTTTTAAATGTATGACTTTCAGCCCTCTTTCTTTTCATCAAGTGGCGGGGAACTTGAATTATAGTAATCAACTGATCGTGTTTTCAATCACCGAACTAACTATAATTCAATAACTTTAGCCAAACAAATAATTGCTGGCTAAAGTTGTACTATTTGTTTTAAATACAGTTCATGAGAGTATCATTCATCCTTACGTCTGATCCAGGTTTAGTTAACCAACTTACACCTTTGGCCAGATAGTAGAGCAAACCTTTTGTGACTTCTGTTTGTCCACCAAAAACACATATTTGCTCTTTAATTGATAAAGTTTTCATACGCTAAAATTTAATTGGGGATTATAACAATAATGGAATAAACTTGTCTATTAAGAATTATTTTCTTCCGTCTTCCCATCCTTTTTTCAGAGCCTCCCAGCTTCCTGATGGATTAAGAAGAGCATCTAAGAGAATGGTTACACCAACAACTTGCAACCATCCACCATTCACATTTAGTTTTTCCTCTGGTGTAAGAGTTTTAATCATTGCAGTCATAATGAAATATTTGTTGAGTTATACAATAGCCGTCACGTGCCAGCGTTATTCCTTAAGGTGATGCAAAGATACTCTGAATTTTGTAACTATGCAAAAATATTTTCGAGAAAATGCCTTCCGTGCAAAAAACTTGCACGGAAGGAACTTTTTCCTGGTAAATCATGAAACCGCCAGATATTTCTTGCCACTCATTGTTTTCTTTTGTCATAATCTTGATTGATATGTCAAGATCAAATTTCTTTAAGTAATAAAATGTGCAATCCGTACGACTATATACCACTTGGGCACCTAAACCTTTTAGCTTGTCAAGAATATAATACATTTTGCGGCGTGATACACAGAGCATAGAAGCAAACTCGTCAGGCGTTCCTGTGGTTCTTTTCTGTATCATGCAATGAACTATGCGCAATTGTCTGATATCGTCAATATTCAACATATTCCTAATTTCCGCAACACTATTATATAATATTTTTATAAGCACCTGAGCAACAAAAGTTTCCAAGGGTTTTGCCATGTCAGAAATTTCACTTATCTTAGTGTTGCATTTAATAATAAATGAAACTCTGAAAGACTTAGCAAAAGTACAAATAAAATCTGAGAAACTCACTCCTTTTGGAGGATTTTTTCGATTTGCAAGCAAAATTCCACTAAGCCCAATAGGTTGCGAATTGAGGATGAAATTGATTTGTAAAAACATGAATATTCAGAACGAGATTTACAGAAGATTAAAAATGCATGAGTTGTTGCTGCACAGCAACACTGTAACACCAGAAGAGTTATCACAAAAACTACATGTATCCAAGCGACAACTCTACAACCTTGTAGATGAATGCAGAGCAATGGGTGTCTATAAAATATAGTAGAGAAAGTAAAACATTATTATTATACAAATGACAAGAAATGCCATTTTTCAGCCAAGAAAACTTAATTTCGAAGGGAAAAACATTGTTATTTGAAATAAAAACAATATCTTCGCAGTCGGAAATATTTGCAATCATTCCGACCAAAAAAAAATCAATATCTATATGCAAGATGCTGTAGTTAACAAGATTAAGAGTAAAATTGCCCATGGCAAGTTTGGAGAGGTTTACTTCGTGTCTTCCTTTCCGCAATATGATGTGGAGTATGTCACAAAACTATTGGCTATCTTTGAGAAGGAAGGTATTATTAGCCGTATAGCAAAGGGGGGCTATGTCAAGGCACGTAAGACTTGAATAGAAAAGTCGAAATATGAAAGCGGCTTCGATAGTCAATGAAGCCTATTTCGTAGAGCAATGAAAGCGGCTTCGTAAGCAGTTAAAGCTTACCATCAAGAAAAGTCAACAAAGGGCGTTGTTAGTATCTGCCCAAGGCGTTGGGCAACTTTGCCCATAAGGATGGGCAAACTTGCCCAATGCTGTGGGTAAACTTGCCCATTGTGGTTTAACGATTTTAGTTGACCACTTTTAGTTTTATTTGTAAGATGAGTTGACTCGGTTAAAACTTATTTATAATTCACGTTGACTTTCCTGAAACTTAGTCATATTTTTA
>CAVACC010000045.1:0-23361 GCA_963587495.1 Clostridia bacterium
AAAATATTTTTGACATAAACAAATTTAAATAGTTAATAATCAATAAGATACGGTGCTAATATCTATCTGTTAAAAGGTAAAAAGTTTGATGCGTTTACCCTGACTGTAGAGAAGCTTGCTGAGGGCAAAGCCTATATGGAAGGTGATATCTGGTGGATGCAGGAAGGTGGCCACATCGGCGACTTCTATGGCTTTAAGTGTTTGGGCGTGTTCCCATACGATGAGAGCAATGCCTTTACCTCCGACTGGAAGCAGCTGACTCCTGTGTTCGAGAATGGCGTGTTCCAGTACAAGTATCTCTTGAATGGTCAGGAGTATACCGGTGAGGTTCTCAAGAAGAGACTGCCTAACGGACAGGCTTTCCGTGGCGGTGACTACAACTGGGCTGAGCCTGCAGGCACAGAGAATGGTATTATCGATGATAATGACCGTATGGTTATCGGCAATGCAATGCCTGACGTGACCGGTGGTTTCAACACCAACGTGAAGTGGAAGAACTTCAATCTCTATCTGGGCTTCTACTACTCCATCGGTGGCAAGATCTACAATGCTGCAGAGAACAACCGCAACATGTTCAAGTATGATGGTACAACCCCATCACCTTATACTATATACAACATGTGGCTGAAGCCAGGCGACAATGCTCTTTATCCTCGTCCTTTCAACGATGAGTATAACAACGGACGCATGGGTAACTCTTTCTATCTGGAAGATGCTTCCTTCGTTCGCCTGTCCAACGTGCGTCTCTCTTACGACTTGCCTCAGACATTGGCAAAGAAGCTCTTCATGAAGAGACTCAATGTGTATTTCTTCGCAAACAATGTGTTGACTTGGACTAACTATTCTGGATTCGATCCAGAGTTCTCTACTTCTAACCCATTGCAGATTGGTAAGGACTCTTATCGCTACCCAAGAAAGCGCGAGTTCGGTGTTGGATTTAATGCTAACTTTTAATAGATAAAATTATGTTTAAGATAAACAGAATCATATATTTGCTTTTCGCCATGACTATGCTCTGCAGCTGTAACAGTTTCTTGGAGGAAGATACTATCAGCGAGGTGCCAGCAGAAAAGATGTGGCAGACAGCGCGTGATGCGAAAGCCGGCGTGAACGAAATCTATGGTCTCTTCCGTCAGACCATGCGTGAGAATTATTTCTATTGGGGTGAGTTCCGTTCGGACAACGTAGCTCCAGGTGCTCCTGTTATGGCAGATCAGGCTCGTGTTATCAACAACCTGATGTCTACCGACGAGAGATGTGCCAAGTGGACCAACCTCTATGCTATGATCAATCAGGCCAATCTCTGCATCAAGTATGTGCCTCAGATTGATATGCCAGACGTAAGTGATCGCAACGACTACTTGGGACAGGCTTATGCTATGCGTGCCTTGGGTTATTTCTATGCTTTGCGTGTATGGGGCGATGTGCCACTGTTCACCGAGCCTATAGAAACAGAGGAACAAGACCTTTACCGGCCTCATACAGATGCTCAATATATCTTGGAGAACGTTATCATCCCTGACCTGAAGCAGGCAGAAAAGCTCATCAACCGTAATAAGAACTATGAGCGTAAGCGCATCTCGATTATTGGCGTTTGGGCTATTCTTGCCGATGTGTATATGTGGATGGGCAACTACTCGGATGCCGATCAGACCATAGAAAAGATGAAGTCTATCGACTATAAGGGTGCTAAGTTTATGCAACTTGCTCCTACTATCCAGTCATGGCGTTCTATGCTGACTGAGGAGTTGAACCGCAAGCCTTCTGACAACACACCTGATAACGATGAGTACACCACAAAGGAACTTATCTTCCTAATCCATTTCGATATGGACGAGGTCGGTGCCAATGGCTATAGCTATATGTACCAGTGGTTCTCTGGTTCAGGTAACCGTGCTGTTGTCTTGTCTGACAAGTTCATGGATATCTTCAATCAGGAGGATATGCAGGGTGACTTGCGCAAGGATTTGGTTTCTAAAGACTATCAGAATGGTTACGAGTTAAGAAAGTTTATGGCTGGAGACATCAGCAACTCTCTCAACAAGACTTGTGAGATCGCTTATCCTATCTATCGCTACTCTGATATGATTCTGCTCCAGGCTGAGGCCAAGGCCCGCATGGGTAAATGGGACGAGGCTCTTGAACTTGTAAAGCAAATCAGAGACCGTGCTGGTCTGCAGACTCCTCTGTCAACAGAGTTCTCTTCTGAAGACGAGATCGTAGAGTTCATCCTTCGTGAGCGTCAGGTTGAACTGGTAGGCGAGGGCCGTCGCTGGTTTGACTTGCTGCGTACTGGTAAGTGGAAGGCTGTGATGGGTCCTGTCAATGGCCTGAAGGAAGATGGAAACGAATTGTTCCCTATTCACTTCTCTCACATTATCGAGAATCCGAAAATTAAACAGAATACCTATTACGGTGAATAAAAATAAGCAGACGTATGAAAAAGATATTATATAACATCTCATTGGTCGGCATCCTGATGATGTTGCTGTCCTCTTGTGACCTGGACTTGCAGACCGACTATGATTATAGTCAAAAGGTGGATGACCCACATATCAATATGACAGCATGGGAGTATGTAACCTCTAATGAGGAAAATCTCTCCCTGCTGAAGGAAGCACTGGAGTACACTGGTGTAGACGAGTTCTACAAGCAGACTGAACACCAGTACACATACTTGTTGCTCAACAATACAGCTATGAAGGCTTTCATGGAGAATAAGGGTGTTACCGATATTCACGACTGCGACATGCAGGAATTGAAGAATCTGTTGCTCTATCACATCATTTCGGGCCGTTACAGTTCTTATGGTGAATTGGATGTTGAGCCTCGATATGTTATCACTCTGCTTGAAGGTGAGGAGGGATTGATGACTGTCAATGTATGGAAGAATCCATGGCAGGCAGCTGTAGGCAAGATTGTTATCAACCAGACTGGTAGCAACGGCAAGTCTCATCAGTGTAAGTCGGTTACTACCAACATCATGCCTACCAATGGCGTGATGCACATCTTCGACGATTATAGTTACTACAAAAAATAAGCAGTCTTATGAAACATAGCATATTATATATGATGGCATTCCTGCTCATGGCAGTTTGTTCTTGCAGCAGTGATGATGCAGTGGATGCTGAGGCACCATCGGTACAATTCCCTTTGGAGCAACTGAATGTTGACCTGAATACTGTTGACAACCTGCCAATTATCGCTGTTATCCAGTCGAAGGCAGGTCTGGCACAGGTAAACATTGATATCAATACAGCAGAGGATGGCGTGATACGTTATAAGAGCATCACCGAGTTCTACAATGTTCACAACTACAGCTTGGCAGAGAGCCCTGAGTATAAGGTGGGTTACACATCTGTTACAGTGGAGGCTATCGACCGACAGGGACAGAAGGTGACTGCAGAGATGCCTATCACCGTTAAGGGTATCATGGCACGTCCTGTCGTTACATTCAATCCTGGTGAGATCGTTTACGACGAGATGGATGAGAACCCTGTGATTCCTCGTACTACTTTCACCATAGAGTCGGAGGCTGGTCTCAAGTCTGTTGAAGCGATTCTGGTTTCAAAGGATGGACAGGAAACTCTGAAGAAGGATGAAGAATTGAATGGTGTAAATTCTTACTCTTTCAACGAGATGATCGAATATAAAGAGGGCGATAAGGGTGTCAAAGTGATTGCCATAGACACTTATGGTAATGCTACAATTTCTACTTTGTCTGTTACTTACAAGATTGTTCCCGTTCCTGTAGTAACACTTGATGCAAAAGCTCTTTCTGCTGAGTCGGGCAAGGATGTCAACTTCCCAGTTTCGGTGTCTTCTCTCCGTGGCTTGAAGTATATTGATATCTTCTTGATAGAAGGCGAAAAGACCACACTTGCCAAGCATGTAACGCTTTCTGGTGAGAAAGAATACAACAAGTCAGTTGCCATTAAGCTGACACAGGCTACATCTCATGTTCAGGTAGTAGCTTCTGATGGCCGTGAGGGTAAGGAAAGTTCTGCTATGCGCCCTGTATATGTAGATATGAGAGTCGCTACAGCCAATATTGGTAGCTGTCCACTTGCTAACATTGGTCATAAGGATTATGAGAATGCCTTTGGTATGTTCTCACTCAAGGATATGAGATCTTATTCCGTGGACTATGCCCTTGAGAGTGCTGATCATGCTAAGAATATCGACTTTAAGTTCTATAGCTTTGGTGGTAGTGCTATTCCTCGTCTTTACTCCATGGATAACCAGGAGAAAGATTCTGAGTTCAAGGGTACTTCTGGCAATCTGAAGGCGATAGCTGTCAAGAACCAGACCCGCTTCAAGATTGTGAATGATGAGTTCGACTACGACCACGCAACTCTGACTTCTATCAAGAAGATCAACGCAGGTTCTATCTCTACAAGCAAGTTGAATCCTTTCAAGGTCGGAGATATCATAGCCTTCCGTACAGGAAGCACATCTGCAGCAGGTGCGTCCAAGGTGGGTGTGATGAAGGTGGTTAACATCATCGATGGAAAGACTCTGGGTTTTACTAATAATTCCACAGCTAATATCCTGATTGTGGAAATTAAAATGCCAACCAAATAACTAAACTATTATGAAAAAACTAAATAAGAAAATCATGACATTGATGGTAGGGGCTTTTATAGCCCTTGGCATCACAGGTTGCTCTCAATATGACGATGTAGGCCCCATACTGGATGTTCCTCAGGCTGAGTTTGTCATGCCACAGAATGCTGTGGTTCTGGCAGAGCAGTCGCGTACAGCTATCCTCGTAATGGATATGGACACCAAGAAGGTGGTTTGGGAGTGGAATCCTCTTATCGCAGGACTTCCTACAGCTAAGCATGGTATATTCAAGAATCCAAGCGAGTGCAAGCCTGTGCTCAATAATGAGTATGTGTTGATAACTGCCAGTGGTGGTGCGGTGGCTTTGATTCGTTTCGCCGACAAGAAGTTGATGTGTTATGCTGAGTGTGGCATCAATCCTCACTCTGCTGAGATCTTGCCTGATGGCAACATCGTGACAGCAGAATCAAAGCAGGGAGAGATCAACTTGTTCTCTGTTGACTTGGAGAAAGGTACTTGTTTGAAGAAGTCTACCAAGAAGATTGGTAATGCCCACAACTTGGTTTGGGACGCTAAGCGTCAGTGCATCTACACTACTGGTACCATCAATAATGCAGGCAAGAGCGTTACTGCCTTGTTCAGATTCAAATATAACAATGACAAGGAGAATCCGGCGTTGACTAATCAGGCTCGTATCTATACCTTTGATAACGAGAAGGGTGGTCATGATCTCTTCCCCGTATATGGTGAGACAGATAAACTCTGGCTTACAGCAGAGCATGGTGTTTATCAGTTTGATATGTCGGCATCAGAACTTACTGCCACCACTGTCTACGAAGTGCCAGATGTAAAGGCTGTGGGTAGAGATGCCAATGGCAAGGATTATTTGTTGAAGCCAACAGAGTCTTGGTGGGCGCCATGTGTTGTTGACGGTGCCGGAAATGAGTATTTCAATCTCGCAAACTCTAAGATTTATAAGTTCAGACTTGTACAAGACAATCAATTCAGCTATCAATGATTCGAAATCTTTTAGTTATACTTTTAGTAAACCTTTTATCGTTATCGGCATCCTATGCCGGTAATGGTAAGAAGGTTTATGCCGATTATCATGGTGTGCGATATACACGCCAGCATGATGGTCAGATAGGCAGATGGGGAATGTTCGCCACCATGCCTAAAACGAGTACAGACATCAAGTACATCTGCCGCAATGCAGACAATATAGGAGATGATGGCCGTCATGAGATTGCTGCCAAGCACTATCCGATGATAGGCATGCAGTCTAACCTGGATCCTGATCTCATCGAATATCAGATATTGAGTGCCAAGGCCGCCGGTATCGACGGATTCTTTATCGAGTGGGGGTTCATACCTCACGAGAATGACAATCTGCTCAAGGCCATGCAGCCTATTGCTGCCAAATATGGTTTCGAGATAGGTGTTAACTGGTGCGACGGATGGTTGTACTATGATTGGATTACAAAAATTTATCCAGATATAAAAACACGTGCCGACAAGACCAAGTATATGGAGAAGTGCTTCAAGTATTTGGCAGATAACGTGTTTACTGGAAAAACCGCTCCTGTCGTCAACGGACGTCCTGTATTCTATCATTTCGGCGGTGGTGCTACTCCAGAGGAGTTCACACAGGTGCTGAATGCCAACAAGGATTTTGTGGAGAAGACAAATCCTGTGATGTTACGCAGATGGGCTGACTGGGGTAAGTTGGAGAACGATATCTATAAGCCTGTGACTTACAGTCAGAAGATGGAGGAGTGGAAGAAGCTTGGAGAAGTTCCCACAGCCTGGATTCCTGCGCGTGTACGAGAAAGAAATGCAGGACATCTGGGCTGTGACTTCTGGGCTTCGAAAGAAGATGTGCTTCGCTTCATGGAGCCTTTCCGCGACCAGGTGTGGCTTAGCGACAATCCAGCCTATACCGTGAAGTGTGGTTTTGTGATTCCAGGCATGGACAACCACGGATGTGGCGGTTGGGGACATTCTAAGTTCTATGAGATAGACAGATATAATGGTAAGCTCTACGATGCCATGTGGCAGTATAACATACAGTATCGCGACAGCCTCGACATGATGTTTATCGCTTCTTGGAGCGACTATACCGAGGGACACGAGATAGAGCCTACTATAGAGAATGGCTATCGTGAGTTGGAGACTACCCTTCGTTATGCTTCAGTCTTCAAGGAGTTCGAACCCAATCTCAGTGCGTTGCGCCTGCCTCAGCAGTTGTTCCAGATGCGCAAGGCTGTAGAACTGTTGCAAAAAGTAGGTCTGAAAGAAGACCTGATTCTGCAACTGCTCGACAATGCTGCTCTGCAGATGGCTGAGGGTAGCTATAAGCAAGCTGCCGACCTGTTGATACAGGCTTCAGAGATGATAGGTCAGGAGAACGAGAAGGTCATCAACAATGAGTTTGTGCTTACAACCTCTGCCTTGCTGGTGAAGGGTGGTGAAAGTACAAAGGGATGTTGGGATGCTACAGAGGGATTCTCTGTAACCTTGCCAACTCAGGCTTCTGTCAATCTTAGTGCCATGTACAGTCTCGGTACCATTGAGTTCTGGTATTTGGACAAGGGTACAGAGTCTCTCTTTGTACGTTCTACTACCAAGCGTGAGCCTAAGTCTTATTTTGCCAATGTGGGCAAGATAGCAACTTGTGACACTGGCGAATGGAAGCATGCCCGCATTGAACTTTATGGTGAGAACATCGTTTATAGTTTCGGCAAGCCTACTTTCTTCTTCAAGGGTAATGTGAAGGTGCGCGACATCAGTATGAAGTTTAATTGTTTTTCAATTCAATAACAATGAGAACAAGAATTCTATCCTTAGTGCTGTTCTGTTTGTTCAGCATTACATTGTGCCAGGCTGGCGTGAGAGTCTCGCTCAACGAGAGCTGGATGTTCAGCCGAAGCGACTCCATGGGCAACTATGCTCAGTGGCAGAAGATAGATATTCCTCACACATGGAATGCCGAGGATACCGATGATGAGACTCCTGGTTATTTCCGTGGAAAGTGCATGTATCGGAAGTCGGTTGCCATACCGGCTTCTAAAAGCAAGGAAAGAGTATTTATCTATTTTGAAGGTGCCAACCAGGAAACCACTCTGTGGGTAAACGGTTGTGAGGCCGGCAATCACCGTGGAGGCTATGCAGGCTTTGGCTTCGATATTACCGAGTATGTGAAGTTCGGACAGGAGAACCAGCTGGAGCTTGTGGTTACCAATGCTTACGACAAGACCATAGCACCTTTGTCTGCTGATTTTACCTTCTATGGTGGTGTCTATCGTGATGTATGGCTTTCTTATCTTCCTCAGGTACATTTCTCCACACGTTACTATGGTTCTTCTGGCATCGTAGTGACTACACCTCATAAGAATGGTAACTTCCGACAGGTTGAGGTGTTGTGCCGTCTGCAGAATCATGAGAAGAAAGCGAAGGCCATTACCCTGAAGAGTTCTTTGGTTGATGCTGAGGGTAAGACTGTGGCAACTGTGACCAAGAGGTTGAAACTCAAAGTAGGCGAGGGAGACCAGCTTTGTCAACTGAGTATTCCAGTAACGAACCCACACTTGTGGTCGGATGTAGATCCATATATATATAAGGTG
Organism: Clostridia bacterium; assembly: GCA_963587495.1. Lineage (GTDB taxonomy): Bacteria > Bacteroidota > Bacteroidia > Bacteroidales > Bacteroidaceae > Prevotella. The sequence continues at coordinate 8,190 of CAVACC010000045.1, forward strand.
AATACCGAGATTGTGGACAATCAGACCCGAAAGGTTTGTGATGAGAATCAGACATCTTTAGGCTTCCGTTGGTACCGTTTTGATCCACAGAAGGGCTTCTTCCTCAACGGCAAGCATGTGAAGCTTATCGGTACCTCACGCCATCAGGACTATCTGAAGAAGGGTAATGCCCTGTCTGACAATATCCATCTGGCTGATGTGTACAAACTGAAAGAGATGGGAGGCAACTTCCTGCGTGTGGCTCACTATCCGCAGGATCCTACCATTCTGGAGGTTTGTGACCGTTTGGGAATCCTTACCAGTGTGGAGATTCCTGTAGTCAATGCTGTGGATGGAAGCGACGAGTTTCTGGAAACTTGCAAGGATATGCAGATGGAGATGATCTATCAGAACCGCAACCATCCTTCAGTTGTGATGTGGGGATGGATGAACGAGATTCTGCTCCGCATCCCTGCCCAATATGACAAGGACCGTGCCACCTATTATCCTATGGTTCGCAGAGTGGCTTCAGAGTTGGATGCGCTGTCAAGACGAGAAGATCCGGAGCGTTACACCATGATGGCTGTCCATAATGCTTTCGAACGTTATCAGGAGGCAGGCTTGGTGAACATTCCTCAGATTTTCGCCCTAAACCTGTATCAGGGTTGGTATGAGCCGGATATTCATGAGTTTGAGCAGATATTGGACAAGGTGCATGCGGCATTACCAGAACAGTCGCTGATGGTTACTGAGTATGGTGCCGGCATCGACCCACGTATTCATTCTTTCCATCCTGAGCGTTTCGACTTCTCTGAGGAATATGGTTTGAAGTATCATGTGCATTATCTTCGCGAGATGAAGAAGCGTGACTTCGTGGCAGGATCAAGTGTGTGGAATCTTGCAGATTTCTACTCTGAAGTACGTGGTGACGCTGTGCCTCATGTCAACAGCAAGGGAATCTTGGGACTTGACCGTTGTGAGAAGGACGCATATCTCTATTATAAGAGCATGTTGGGCGAGAAGCCGTCGCTCTATATCGGAGGTAAGAACTGGAAATACCGTTCTTGTGTGAGCCGGACAGCAGAAGCCCGTATGGATGTACCTGTATTTGTGAAGGCTGATAAGGTAAGAGTCTACTGCAACCAGCAGTTGGTTGGTACCTTTGCGACGACAGATGGTGTGGCCATGGCTTCTGTGCCATTCACCGATGGAGAAAACAGAGTAGAGGCTTTTGCCGAAGTCAACGGAGTGAAAGTAAGCGATGCCATTACCGTTAACATGCGAGTGGTTCCTGCTTCTTTCGATAAGGGATTTCCTGTGACTGGGCTTCATGTCACCTGTGGCTCACAGCGTTATATGGAAGACAAGGAAGAATCACTGTGCTGGATGCCAGAGAAAGCTTACGAGCAGGGCAGCTGGGGTTATGTTGGCGGAACCGTTTATCGTCGTGCTGGCGACTTGTTGGGAACAGATGCCGATATCTTAGGTACAGACAAGGATCCTATCTACCAGACACAGCGTCAGGACATTGAGGCATTTAAGGCGGATGTGCCAGACGGAGAGTACATTATCACTCTGCATTTCGCCAGCTTGAAGGAGGCTACAGCCTTGGTTTACAACCTCTCAGCTCATGGAGCAGACAAGAAGGATGATACCGCTTCGGTCTTCGATGTTGTGGTGAATGGTGAGAAGGTTCTTGAACAGTTTAATGTTGCAGATTACGGAGTCTCACGTGCTGTAGCCAAGAGAATACATGTACAGGTGAAGCAAGGACAAGGTCTGGATGTTCGCTTTAGTCCTATAAAAGGCAAGACAATGTTGAATGCCATAGAAATATATAAGCGATAAACTTGCATATTTCGGCAAAAATATGTATCTTTGCCCAACAAAAAGAATATCATCTATAATGGGCATAAGAAAGTCGGAAGAAAAAGAAATAGCATTTCAAGAATTGTTTCAAGAAAACTATTCTCGACTTTTTTATGCCTCTTTTTATCTAATCAACAACGAGTCTGAAGCGCGTGATATCGTGCATGATTACTTTGCTGATTTGTGGGAAGATTATTCACCAGGAACGCAGTCTTACACAAAGGCTTATCTGTTAAATGGCGTGAGGCGTAAGAGCTTGGATTATCTCAAGCACCAGACTGTAAAGAACAAGTATGCGAAACTGTATCTGGCTCTTCACGATGAAGTGGGCACAGAATTTGACGAGGAAGAAGACAGGATGATAAAGGTAGAGCAGGTGATGGCGGAAATGCCAGCCCGTACACGTTTTATCTTCGACCAATGTTATTTCGAGAATAAGAAGTATGAGGAGGTTGCTGAGATATTGGGATTAAGTAGAGATGGCATTCGCAAGAATATTATCAAAGGCTTGACGATGTTGAGAGCAGCTTTCGATGTGTCATACAAAAAAGGAAAAAAGCCTAAGCTCGACTGATATATGCAAAGTAAAAAGTAAGGATATATATAATTTATATGATTGACAGCGAAGATATAAGAGACAAAAAGTCAAACTCGTTGATTGATGAGTTCGACCGGCTTGAACAGGAAAGTTCTGCAGAGGTAGATGCCTTGCTGCAGGACGAGGATAATGCTGCTCAAGCCCGTGCGATTCTGAGATATCGTCAGGCTCGCATGAAACAGCACATGGGAAAGCTCGATGTGGAGGGGGAATGGCAACGTTTCTGTTCTGATCAGAATATAGGTAGTCGTACTTCTGCGAAAACTGTGCTTTTCCGCAATGTGTTCTATACTGTATCTTCGATAGCTGCCGTAGTGCTTATAGCTTTCCTCGTGAGTCACTGGGGCTGGAAGCAAGAAGACCAGATGCTGGCTTTCGAGGCCAATAATGCTCCCAAGACCATCATGATAGGCGATAAGGATAATGATATGGAGCCCATCAATGATGAACAGTCTGATAACGGCATTTTGTTGAGTCAGAGTAAGGCAGACTTCTCTAAGGTGCGTATTGTGAATGGCAAGAATGCGACGAAGACCATCACCACTCCCCGTGGTAAGGATTATGAGGTGGTGCTGTCGGATGGTACAGAGGTGCTGCTCAATGCCGACAGTAAACTGATTTTCCCTGTCCACTTCTCTGGTGAGAACAGAACAGTTCGCTTGGTGGGTGAGGCTTATTTCAAGGTTACCAAGAACAAGCATTGTCCATTTATCGTTATGACCGACAAGGTTGCGACAAAGGTTTATGGTACAGAGTTCAACCTGAAGGCTTATCCTCATTCAGGAGTCAACGTGACGCTTATCAGCGGATCGGTGGCCGTAAACAGTGAGGGGAAGGAAGTGATGCTGAAACCAGGTCAGAATGCCGAGCTCAACAGCAATCATGAGTTTGAGGTGACTACAGTAGACACCGAGTGCTATACCCAGTGGAAGGATGGATACTTCTATTTTGACAATGTGCCTCTTATCGAGGTGGTTCGCGATTTAGGAAGATGGTACAATATCAATATCGAGATACGCGACAACTCCCTGATGAGTTATCGTCTGCACTTCGTGGCTTCGCGTAAGGCGAGTGTGAAGGAGTTTGTCGACAATTTGAATGTATTCAATTATCTCTCTGTGGTTCAGAAAGGCAACAGACTGATTATAGATAAGAAAGAAAATAAATAAATACGAACAATAGAAAAAAGCTAAAAAAGAGAAAAAGTAAAAAAGAATAAACTACATACATTATATACAACAGGAAAGTCAGCCCTATGGCTGACTTTCTCCTTCTACATATTCTTCCATAAACATGTGTTCACCATCGAATACGGCATAGGTGAACTGCCATATCCAGTCGCCCAATATCATCAGGCGTGTTTTCTTGCTCAGCATCAGATCGAGCTCTATGTGGCGATGTCCGAACATAAAGTAGTCGATATTGGTGTGATGCTGCATGTATTGCTTGGCATATTTTACCAAGTATTCCTTGTTCTCGCCGAGATACGGCATTTCCTTACCATCTTTTCTCTTCAGTCGGCTGTGCTTGGCCCAGTTGAGCCCCAATGCCATTCCCCAGCGTGGATGTATGGCGTTGAGCAATATCTGGCAGGTGCGGTTGTGGAACATCTTGCGCAGCAGCTTGAACTTATGGTCTGGGTCGCCCAGACCGTCACCATGAGCAAGGAAGAAGACCTTGCCATAGATCTCGGTTGTAGTAGCCCTTCGGTGTAAGGTCACGCCACACTCTTCTTCCAGGTAGCCGTAAGTCCATAGGTCATGGTTTCCTGTGAAGAAGTGTACCTCTACGCCCATATCAGTCAACTCAGACAGTTTTCCCAAGAAACGGGTGTAGCCTTTGGGTACAACATATTTGTATTCGTCCCAGAAGTCGAACATGTCTCCCAACAGATATACTGCCGATGCTTTGTTCTTGATGCTGTCGAGGAAACGCACTAAGCGCCTTTCCTGCATGCGTCCGTGCTCAATGGCAAGCGAGCCAAGGTGAGCATCCGAAAGAAAATATACATTCTTCATAGCCATGTCTTTTTGATGGTTGAAAAAAAGGTTGTAAGCTGTAACTTATTCGAAGCCTAACTCCACGCGGGCTTCTTCGCTCATCATGCTTTGGTCCCAGGCTGGTTCAAACACCAGGTTTACATTGGTGGATTTGACGCCCTCTACGCTGTCTACCTTTGTGCGTACATCCTCGAGAATAAAGTCGGCTGCAGGGCATGAGGGGGCTGTAAACGTCATGTCGAGGTCTACGTTGCCGTCTTCCTTTACGTCTATTTTGTATATCATTCCCAAGTCCCAGATGTTGACAGGAATTTCTGGGTCGTATACGGTTTTGAGCACGTCAACGATTTTTTCTTCTATCTTTGTCTTTTCTTCTTGTGTCATATCTTGTTGTCTTAATGTTGTCTTATATCTTGTATAACGATAATGCAAAGATACGACAAATTGAAGACAATACAAAATAAAACGATTTATTTTTGTTGCCGACTGCGAAAAGTTTGTAGGAGAAAAGATTTTGTATGAAAGACTCCTTTAAGGTCTGAAGACGTGGGAAAGGACTACAGCCTACCCTTGTCGTGATAGGAATAATAATGTCCATCGGTCACAATGATATGGTCCATAAAGAAGAGGCGCATTACCTCGCAAGCCTTCTTTACATTGAGGGTAAGCTGGTCGTCCTGCTTGCTTGGGGTGGGGTTGTTGCTTGGATGGTTGTGGCACAAGGCGATGATAGTGGCATTGTTGAGCAAAGCTTTCTTGATGATGAGCCTTACGTCTACCGCTGTCTCTGTGATGCCGCCATGTGACAGAGGCTCAGCCTTGATGAGTTTGAAATTCTGGTTCATCATCAGCACCCATGCTTCCTCCACGTCGAGGTCTTGCATACGAGGAAGCATATAGTTGTATACAGCCAACGAGGAACCTAAGTCAGGTCGTAGTCCCAGCTTCTCAACAGATCGTCGCTTGCCCAGTTCGCAAGCAGCCATGATAGTGATAGCCTTGGCTGGTCCCATGCCTTTGTATTCTGTCAGTTCGCGTATGGTTTTCTTGCCTAATGTGTTCAGGTTGTTGTCGCAGTTGTTCATGATTCGTTTCATAAGGTCTACAGCGCTCTCGTCTCTTGATCCGGAACCGATCAGAATGGCAAGAAGTTCGGCATTGGAAAGCGCTGAAGCTCCCAGTCGCTCCAATTTCTCGCGCGGCTTGTCTTCTTCTGCCCATTGGGATATGGAAAGCTTCTCACTCATAAACGGTGTTTTTTAGGTTTTTAGAATGGTGAAGAAAAAAATGAGAATTCTTGATACTTACTTATAGAAAGTCTTGTTGTAGGCACTGAACTCGCTTTTGCCCAATACACATCTCTTCCACCAGGCAGAGAGGAAACCGCATCCATAACCTAAGAGTTGAGTAAAAGCGGCTCGGATGCTGAGCAGACCTATCTTCAGACTTTTGTTCTCTCGCGTACTGTCGATGCAAAGCGCTACAGAGTAGATCACGATGCATGCAAGACCTATGATACCCAACAGGGTGATGGCTTGCCCCAAGATGGGGAATATGTGCTCTGTGCCGAACAGATAGGGCAGGACGGCAAAGAATAGCAACAGACACGTGCCTATAACTCCCAGAGTGAATACCATAGGAAGCAGGTGTACCAACTTCAGACTTTCGGGATATTTCTTATAGAGATTGATGCGGGCAATACCGCTATTGTAGACTTGTCGCCAGAACTTGCGGAAGTCTGTGCGTCGTTTGTGCCATACCCATGCTTCAGGAAACAACCTACACTTGCAGCCTGCCTTGAAGATTCGGATAGAGAAATCGATGTCCTCACCAAAGCGCATGGCAGAGAAACCTTCCAACTTCAGGTATACGTCCTTGCGTATGCCCATGTTGAAAGAACGTGGGTAAAACTTGTCCATCTTCTTCTTTCCACCGCGAATACCGCCTGTAGTGAAGAAAGATGTCATGGAGTAAGAGATGGCTTTCTGAGTATCTGTAAATGATGAGTGTGCCTTGTCGGGGCCGCCAAAAGCATCGGCAGGCTCACGGCTCAACTCATCACTTACAGCCTTGAGATATCCTGAAGGCAAAACCACATCGCTGTCGAGAATCAGGAGGTATTCGCCCGATGCTCTTTCGGCTCCATAATTTCGGCTTTGCCCAGGACCAGAGTTTTGCTTATAATAATAATGTATATCCATCTTGTCCTCGTAGCGTTTGCAAACATCTTCGCAAGGTGTTTGCGAACCGTCCTCTACAATAACAACCTCAAAATCTTTCTCCTCCTGTGAGGTAAGACTGTTGAGGAGCTCGTCTACTTCGTCGGGACGATTGAATACAGGGACAATGATGGAATACTTCATACTATAATCGTCTTTATATATAAAATAGGTGTAACCCCAAGGATTACTCGCTTACACGACCGAGGTAGCTGCCGTCACGGGTATCGATCTGAACAGTCTCGCCTTCGTTAACGAACAAAGGAACGCGAATCTCAGCACCCGACTCAAGTGTAGCAGGCTTGGTAGCGTTGGTAGCTGTGTTGCCCTTGATACCTGGCTCAGAATGAGTAATCTTAAGAGTAGTCTTAACAGGCATCTCGGCCAAGAGGATAGTACCGTCTGATGTGTCGGTTACAACCTCTACAACATCACCTTCCTTCATGTACTGACCGCCAGTAACGTTCTCCTTAGCGATTGGCACCTGCTCGAAGGTCTCCTGGTTCATGAAGATGCAACCAGTAGCGTCCTCGTAGAGATACTGATAAGGACGACGCTCTACGCGTACATCTTCCAATTTGAAACCAACCTGAAATGTGCGCTCCAATACACGACCGTCGGCAACATTCTTCAATTTGGTGTTCATGACAGTATTACCCTTACCTGGCTTTCTGTGCTGAAAGTCGATACAAACCCATACCTTGCCATCCATACGGATGCAAGTACCAATCTTAATTTCCTGTGAATTAATCATTTTGTTATGTTTGAATTTTTATATAATAATCTCAAAAACGTCTGCAAAGTTACTGCAAAAACACGAAAAAGCAAAGTAAAAATCGAAAAAAACATAAATATTTAAGCTAAATTTGGAGGTTTTCTTTGTTATTTCAGAAATATTGCGTAATTTTGCAGCCCAAAAGGGCGCATTCTGCTCTCTTTGTTGAGAATATTAATTAAAAAATAAATAAGAAAAATGAAAAGAACATTTCAGCCTCACAATCGTCGTCGCGTGAACAAGCATGGTTTCCGTGAGCGTATGGCAACAAAGAATGGTCGTCGCGTATTGGCTTCTCGCCGTGCTCATGGCCGTAAGAAGTTAACTGTTTCTGACGAGCACCACGGAAAGTAATTTCTTGGCAGAATCGTTGGAATAACGATGACATTAAAAGCAGCATAGACCTAATCTTTGCTGCTTTTTGTGTTTTTTTTATCCGATTGTTTCCTTGTTTCGTATGAAATCATTATCTTTGTGCAAAATTTAAATACATGACTTCATCCGAGTTTATAAATAAGTTTAAGAGTAAGTATCTGTGGGGAAACCTTGCCGCCATGGCTTTGGTGGTGGTCCTGCTGTGTGTGGGTGTCAGGTTTGGCATCGACCTTTATACTCATCATGGAGAAGCCATCTCCATTCCTGACGTGAGGCATAAGAGTTTTGCTGATGCTGAGCGTATCCTCAAGGATGCCGGTTTGCCGGTGGTGGTTTCTGATACGGGATATGTGAAGAACCTCCCTCCCGACTGCGTGTTGGAGCAGAGCCCTGCGCCTGGCGAGAAGGTGAAGTCGGGCCATGTGATCTATGTCACCATCAACTCGGCTCATTCGCCTGTTATCACCATCCCTGATGTCATCGACAACAGCTCCTTGCGCGAAGCCATGGCCAAGCTTACGGCTATGGGATTCAAGTTGGGCTCGCCGCAGTACATTCCTGGTGAGGAAGACTGGGTGTACGGCATCTTGGTAAAGGGCAGACATGTAGTGGCTGGCGACAAGGTGTCGATAGACGATGTGCTCATTATACAGGTGGGAAACGGCAGACGTGATGCTGGCGACTCTGTAGAGATGGTTGACCCCATGGGTGACAGCCATGAACTGCTGGAAGGAAGTGGTGAGGCCGAAGACGATGCTGTGGACAATTTCGAGGTAGTCCCGGGAACAGAGTCGGGCGAGCCTTCTTCGTCTCATTCTCACAGTCATAATCAAAACGAAGTAGTGGAGTAAACGAATATGATAGAAGATAATTATAACGACGATATAGAATTGTTGGACGAGCCGGAAGTGGTGGATGCTGGCGACGGCACGCTATACGAGCATTGGAAGATAGAGGTGGATCCCGGTCAGGCACCTGTGCGTATAGACAAGTTCCTCTCCGAAAAGAATCCCTATCAGAGCCGTAACCGCATACAGAATGCTGCTGATGCTGGTTTTATTCATGTCAACGGAAAACCCGTAAAGAGCAACTATAAGGTGCGACCCAATGATGTCATCACCCTGATGCTCGACCGCCCCAAGCATGATACCAGTATTGTGGCAGAGGACATTCCGCTGAATATCGTGTATGAGGACGATGCGCTGATGGTGGTCAACAAGGAGGCTGGCATGGTGGTTCATCCAGGTGCAGGCAACTTTACCGGTACGCTCATCAATGCAGTGGCATGGCACATGAAAGACGTGAAGGATTTCGATCCTAACGATCCAGAGGTGGGACTTGTGCATCGTATCGACAAGGATACTTCCGGACTGTTGGTAGTGGCAAAGACACCAGATGCCAAGACGGCTCTGGGAAAACAGTTCTTCAACAAGACCACCCATCGCAGCTATAATGCCCTGGTATGGGGGAATATCGTTGAGGACGAGGGACGAATCGAAGGCAATATAGGCCGTGACCCGAAGAACCGTCTTCGCATGAAGGTGTTCGAACCGGACAGTGGAATAGGCAAGACTGCCGTCACCCATTACAAGGTGTTGGAGCGTTTCGGCTACACCACCTTGGTGCAATGCATTCTTGAGACAGGCCGTACTCATCAGATACGTGCCCACATGAAGCATATCGGTCATCCGCTCTTCATGGATGCGACCTATGGAGGGGCTGAGATTCTGAGAGGTCAGCGCAGCAGCAGCTACAAGGCATACATCCAGAACTGTTTCAAACTCTGCCCACGTCAGGCACTCCATGCCAAGACATTAGGATTTGTACATCCTTCCACCGGCAAGCAGATGGACTTTGACAGTCAGTGGCCCGATGACTTCCGACAACTGATAGAGAAGTGGAGAAACTTCATAGCAGGCTCCACGCAAGATACTTTTCAAGAAAGATAACGATATAATCAATATAACAAAATGGACAACAACAAAAGAACGATAGCCATCGTATGTGGTGGCGATTCTTCTGAGCACGACGTTTCATTGCGCTCAGGTCAGGGACTCTACTCTTTTTTCGACAAAGAGCGTTACAATATTTATATAGTAGACGTCAAGGGTATCGACTGGCATGTGGCATTCGATGATGGCACAACAGCCGAAATCGACAAGAATGACTTCTCGTTTGTCAAGGACGGCAAACGCGAGTTCTTCGATTATGCCTACATCACCATCCACGGTCAGCCAGGCGAGAACGGCGTGATGCAAGGCTATTTCGACCTGATTCACATGCCTTATTCTACCAGTGGCGTGCTGGTGGAGGCAATGACCTTCGACAAGTATGTACTCAACAACTATCTGCGTGGCTTTGGCGTACGGGTAGCCGACAGCATTTTGCTTCGTCGTGGCGAGGCTTACGATGAGGAGGCTATAGCCAAGCGCATCGGCATGCCTTGCTTTGTGAAGCCAGCAGCCGACGGCAGCAGCTTCGGCGTGTCCAAGGTCAAGGAGAGCGACCAGCTGGCTCCAGCTCTTCGTCTGGCGTTCATGGAGTCTGAAGAGGCTATGGTGGAAGCCTATATGCAGGGCGTGGAAATCTCGCAGGGTATCTACAAGACCAAGGACAAGACTGTGGTGCTTCCAGCCACCGAGGTGGTGACATCCAACGAGTTCTTCGACTATGATGCCAAATATAACGGTCAGGTACAGGAGATTACGCCAGCCCGCCTCTCACCCGAGACTGCCGAAGAGGTGGCAAAGACCACTTCGCGCATTTACGACATCCTGCATGCCAACGGAATCATCCGTATCGACTACATCATCACCAAGGACAAGGACGGCAAGGATGTGGTCAACATGCTGGAAATCAATACCACTCCCGGTATGACCGTGACGAGCTTCATTCCTCAGCAGGTACGTGCTGCCGGACTCGACATCAAGGAGGTGCTGAGCGACATCGTGGAGAATCAATTCTAACACCATATAGTTATGAAGATCCCTCAAGAATTTGATGCCATTCGACCTTGGGAGCCTGAAGACTTGCCCGAGGTGTTCGACCGCCTGTTGGTCAACGAACAGTTTAAGCAGGTGCTTGCCTATCTCTATCCGCAGGTGCCTTTCGAGATGATTGCCAAGAAACTCAAGGCGTGCAAGACCAATATGGAGTTTCAGTTGGCTTTTGCCTACGACTTTGTAAAAGGTCTGCTGAAGAAGGCTGCTACGGGATGCGAGATGGACTGTACGGCCATCGACTCTTCCCGGCGCTATACCTTTATCAGCAACCATCGTGATATCGTGCTCGACTCTGCCATCCTCGATGTGCTGCTGGTGGACAACAAGTTTACCACGACTTGCGAGATAGCTATTGGCGACAACCTCTTGTCTTTGCCTTGGGTCAAGGACTTGGTACGTGTGAATAAGGCTTTCATTGTAGAGCGTGCACTCTCCATGCGTCAGATGCTCATGTCGAGCAAACGACTTTCCGACTATATGCACTTTGCCGTCAAGGAAAAGAACGAGAATATCTGGATCGCTCAGCGTGAGGGACGCGCCAAGGACAGCAACGACCGCACGCAGAAGTCTATCCTGCAGATGATGTCGATGGGAGGTGAAGGCAGTATCATTGAACGGCTCATGCAGTTGCATCTCGTTCCGCTGTCTATCAGCTATGAGTACGATCCCTGCGACTACCTCAAGGCAAAGGAGTTCCAGCAGAAGCGCGACAATGCCGAATGGAAGAAGGGGCCTACCGACGACCTGGTGAGCATGCAGACAGGTATCTTTGGCTTTAAAGGTCATGTGCACTATCATGCTGCTCCATGTCTCGACGGCTATCTCGCACAGATGGATCCTGAGACTCCTAAGCAGGATATATATAATAAGGTGGCGGCATTTATCGACAAGCAGATTCATGCCAACTACATGCTCTATCCGGGCAACTATGTGGCGCTCGACCTCTTAGAGGAAACTTCCGCCCATGCCGACAAGTATACTGAGGCGGAGAAGGCCACCTTCGAGCAGTACATTGCCGGTCAGTTGCAGAAGATTGATTTGCCCAACAAGGATGAGGCTTTCCTCCGTGAGCGTATGCTCACCATGTACGCCAACCCTGTGCGCAATTATTTACAGAGTATCGACTAAGCGCATAGCCGTTTGTCGCGTCATACGATATGTCATAAAACGCAAGTACTTTCATTGTTTGTTGAATGTACTTGCGTTTGCCATTTTAAGTACTTGCGTTGCCCATCGCAAGTACTTTTGTTTTTGGCAGAAAGTTCTTTCTGCCAAAAATGCTCAAATCCTAAAAGTCAAGGAATATAGTGTGAAAATCTTGCTTTTATGTCATAATACCTACTTCTGAGGATGTTTACAGTGATTCCAGCATACGTTTGATGACTACCTCGGCAGAAATCTCGCGGTTGGCAGCCTCTGGTATCACCAGACTGTTCTTGCTCTCGATGACATCATCGGTGACAATCAGTCCGCGGCGAACGGGCAGACAGTGCATGAAGCATCCGTTGTTGGTCCAGCTCATGTGCTCCTCGTCGATGGTCCAGCTCATGTCCTTGCTCAGGATTTCACCATACTGTGCTGGGTCTTTCACGCCTGGGCAGCTCCAGTTCTTGGCATACACGAAGTCTGCTCCTTCGAGTGCTTTCTTCTGGTCGTATTCCACCTTGGCATTGCCCACAAACTTAGGGTCGAGCTCATAACCTTCTGGATGAGTAACTACGAAGTCGACATCGGCTGCATTCATCCACTGTGCGAATGAGTTGGGCACAGCCTGAGGCAAAGCACGGCAATGAGGAGCCCATGTAAGAACCACCTTAGGACGTGCCACCTTCTTGTGCTCCTCGATGGTGATGAGGTCGGCAAATGCCTGGAGAGGGTGAACGGTTGCTGTCTCCATGGCAAAGACGGGACGACCGCTGTACTTCACAAACTGGTTGACGATGGTTTCGGCGTAATCGTAATCGCGGTCTTTCAGTCCTGCAAAACTGCGAATACCAATCAGGTCGCAGAAGCTTCCCATCACGGGGATGGCCTCTAAAAGGTGCTCACTCTTGTCGCCGTCCATGATGACACCACGTTCAGTCTCGAGTTTCCATGCTCCTGCATTCACGTCGAGTACGATGACGTTCATGCCCAAGTTCATGGCAGCCTTCTGTGTACTCAGGCGGGTACGAAGACTGTTGTTGAAAAATATCATCAGCAAGGTTTTGTTCTTGCCTAATTCTTGATAACCGAAACGGTTTGCCTTTACTTCCTGTGCCTCAGCGAGCGCTGCTTTCAAATCGCCAAGGTCTTCAACATGAAAGAATGTTTTCATTATTATTTAGTTTTTTTTGTTTATTATTTCTGATGAATTCTTCACTCTTCGTTCTTCACTCTTCACTTCCTCGTCTGTCCGTTTCCTGTAATCAACCACTTGTAGGTGGTAATTTCTTCGAGAGCCATAGGTCCGCGTGCACCAAGTTTCTGAGTACTGATGCCTATCTCGGCACCGAGTCCAAACTGTGCTCCATCGGTAAAACTTGTTGGGGCATTCACGTATACGCAGGCTGCATCCACCATGGCTTGGAATTTCGTTTGTGCTTCCTCGTTGCCAGATACGATGCTCTCGCTGTGTCCGCTTCCGTATGTGGCGATGTGGTCGAGCGCCTCGTCTTCTGTCGCCACCGTCTTGATACTCATCTGCATACTGAGCCATTCGGTGTTCCAGATGCTCTTGATCTGAGGATTCTCTTCCTTCATCTTCTGCTCGCTCTCCTCGGCCTTATATAATAAGGTGTCGGGATAGTTGCCTTTCAGGGCTTCGTAGGCCTTGGTGTCGGCATGAATCTTTGTATCATGTTTGGCAAGTTCTTCGCACAGCGTTCGAAGGTCGTTCAAACGGCTTTCGTGAATGAGCAGACAGTCGAGGGCATTGCATACACTTACTCTTCGGCACTTGGCATTGGTGATGATTCGTTTGCCCATCTCTATGTCTCCGTCCTTGTCGAAATAACAATGTACCACACCAGCTCCGGTCTCTATGACCGGCACCTTGGCAGTGTCGCGTACAAACTGTATGAGCTTCTTTCCACCACGAGGAATGCAGAGATCTATGTATCCTACGGCATTCAGCATCTCGCCTGTTGCCTCATGGGTGGCAGGCAGAAGGGTTACTACATTTGGATTGATGCCAAAAGTTTTCAACACCCTGTGGATAAGTTCCACACCGGCTGTGTTGGAGGCATCTGCATCCTTGCCTCCTTTCAGCACGCATGCATTCCCGCTTTTAAAGCAGAGAGAGAAAACGTCATAGGTCACGTTGGGACGTGCCTCGTAAATCATTCCGATGACTCCGAAAGGAACGGCTACCCGCTGCAGATGCAATCCGTTTTCGAGTGTCTTGTCCTTGAGAACTCTTCCAAGCGGTGAGGGCAACGTACTGACGTGCCTCATGTCCGAAGCAATATCCTGGAGTCGCTGCTCGGTGAGTTGCAATCGGTCATAGAGTGGGTTCGCCTTGTCCATCTTCGCCAAGTCTTCTGCATTTGCTGCAAGGAGCGCAGGAGTTTCGGCGATGATGGCATCAGCCACCGCCTGCAGGATTTCATTACGTTGGTCATCGGTAAGCAGGCCTAATGTCTTGCTTGCCGCCTTTACTTGTTGGAAGGTCTCTTTCAGTTCCATTGGCTTTTTCCTTTCTTGTTTATGATAAGTGACTTGTATTTTTACAGTCACTAAGCTGTTACTTTGTTGCAAAAGTAAGCATAATTATTGATAATTACAAGCTTTATGTGGGAAAATGTAATGATTATGCTGATAAATGGATAGTTATGCAAAAATGAAACAAAAGAGGGTGCTTTTATATTTGCTGCTTAGTTTTGTGCTCAACTGTATTCCCCTGCTTAAAAAACGCACCTAAGAGTCTTTTTTGAAATGGATTACGCAAAAACCCTTCATCCTTCATCTATCCCTTGGAATCCCCTGTGTTTATCGGGCGTTCAGGGGCTGAATGGCACAAATCTACCCTTCATCACCCTTCATCGCCTGTCATTTCCAGTCATTTTCTGTCATTCAAATTGTTTTCAGTTCGTTATGAACTCACTTCCCTAACTTTCCTATTTGTTAAATTTCTATTATGAATTTGTTTTGCCAATAGTGGATAAATCTATGTTCTAAACTTTCGAACATAAGTTCTAAACTTTGGGACACAAGTTCTAAACTATCGAACATAAGTTCTAAACTTTAGAACATAGATTATATAAGCTACAGAAAACATTTTCTGTGGTTTAACGATATAGTAAACCACTCTTTGTGTAATTTTTAATACGAGTTGACTCGCTTGTTACTTAGTTATAAATTACGTTGACTTACTT